>CAZCQN010000115.1:0-10200 GCA_964500825.1 uncultured Verrucomicrobiota bacterium
GGAGCCCGTTTCAACGGGCTTGCGATTGTCCGGCTAGGCCAGCCCTTGAGGGCTGGTTGACTCCGTGCGCGTCCCTGGAGCGAGCCCGTTTCAACGGGCTTCTGCAGAATGGCTTAAGCCTACGAGGCAAGGACGTTGAAACGCCCTTCTGGATCGTCCGCCGCGCCCATGCACCAGCCCTGAAGGACTGGCCTATCAGGAGCTGGGCGTTGAAACGCCCAGGGCTGCGCGTGCGGGCGCTCTGGTCGTGTCAGCCCGTGGTGGGCGAGCTGGCGTGGTCGGAGACATCACCACGCGGACGCAGACTCATGCCAGGTGTTTACGGGACGCGATACTAGAGCGTCTGTAAATACTCCTGTAGGGCTGTAAGTACATAGGCGTAAGCTGCCTTCTGGCAGTGTGAAACCACTGACGTAAGACCTAAGGCAATGGATGAGGGCTGGGCTTTGAGCATGTCACGGGCGTGGCTGCAGCCGGTCAGCTCACCACGTCCAGGACCGTGCGGACAATGACACGCCGGAAGTCGTTTTCGAAGACAGGATACCCTGTTGCCGACGCTCCCTCCCAGCCGGCATGTTGCACCGTGCCTGAGCGCATGACGGCTTTGACGACAGCGCGTTCTTCGGGTGCAACAGGTTGGACGC
The DNA here is from genome assembly GCA_964500825.1 of uncultured Verrucomicrobiota bacterium. Lineage (GTDB taxonomy): Bacteria > Auribacterota > JABMQX01 > JAFGEW01 > JAFGEW01 > CAYUZG01. Next base: position 645 of record CAZCQN010000115.1, read on the forward strand.
CAAAAGGATAGCTCGTCTGCCGGCTGACCAGGTGCCCGTTGTCGAACACGGTGATGATCGCCCCGGCGAAATCGAGTGATCTGAGGGCGATCACCTCGTGGGACGCGGTCGAGAACGCTGCCTTGAGCCCCGTCAGGTTGAACGGCTCGCCTGTGGATGCGTCCCTGAAGAACCGGGAGGGACACAGGAGCGCGGCTGCGCCGCGAATGGCTGCCTCGTGCCTTTCCTGCTTGTCCAGGATCGGCAGCTCGAGCTCCAGGATCTCGTGCGCCAGCGCGAAGTTGCGGCGCTCGGAGCGGGCCGCCTTGCCGATGTCGACGCACTTCATGCCCCGGTAGGTGTAGCTCTGGCCTCGGCGCATGGGGAGGTCGCGGTGAAGCACGTTGATCCTGAGCGCGCGGGCGATTCGCTCTGGGTCGATGGGCGGGGATTCGATACCGGCCGCGGCAAGCAGGCGGTCGACGGTCCTTTCGACAATCTCGTCTCGCTCCTCGAATCCGTACACGGCTGCGTTCCCGCAAGGTGTCTGTCTGAGGAGCTGGCTACGAATCGGATTCGAGGCTGTCGCCGAACGCCTTGACGTAGGCTTCGACCATCCTGGCGACGGCCTCCTGGAGGCGTGCCGACTGGCCGTCGAGCGCCTGATGGATGCGCGAGGCCGGCCTCTGGCGGATCTCCTTGAGAACCTTGGCGTAGCCGTCCGGCGATGCTTCGGACCCCTCGTAGTTGGAGTGGGAAGCGAGCGCCTCAACCTCGTCGATCGAAATGTCCCGGGGGCAACCGGTTGAGTTCATGAAGGTCTGAAGGTTGTGCGGCAGTTCACCCACATCGGGCTCGAGGTACCCGAGGTCGCGCAGCATATGCCGCAGCGAGATCTTGAGCGCCTTGGCGATCTTGACCAGGGTGTCGATCTTCGGCAACCCTCGTTCCTCTTTGGAGAGTCGGCTGATGTGCGCGTCCGAGATGCCGGATCGGTATGAGAGCTGGCTCTGTGTGATGCCATGCTCCTTGAGCTGCTGTGTCAGGTATTGCCCGAACCTACTCATAGCAAACCTGTTACCTCCTCTGCACCCCCGTGCCGCCAACGGCGTTGCCGCGCGCGGCGCCTGGCGCAGACCCCTCGAAAGAATCCTGAGTCGGCTCCTGAGTATTTAGTATAGCACCAAAAATGTAGCCGAGCAAGTGTTTTACTACAGAAACGAGGGGTTCGCCGTCGCGCCAAGCTCACCTCGCGCACCCCAGGGCAGACTGGTTGCGTGGACCCTGGCAGGGCGTGGCGACGCCCGGTGTCGAAATCGGTCAACCACCCAGGCGTTCGTGCCGAAGCTTAGATCAGTTGAGATTGAGGAGAGCCTGACTCTGTTCGCGGGAGGGGCGCATTGCCCAAGGTGCGCGGCGCACTCGTAAGGAGCACGACTGCACGCACCACTACGGCGTGAGCACGGCCGTCGCGTGGCATGTTAAGCAGCATCTGAGAGGTTAGTCACCAATCATGACGAGCAGCGACTTGGATCGGCTCGAAAACCGTCTGCACGAGCTCGAGCGGGAAGTGCTGAAAGAGCAGCGCTTCATGCACGACTTCATCGAACGGGCCAACCTGATGGTGGTTGGTTTCGACGGCGAGGCGCGGGTGACGGTTTTCAACCGCAAGGCGGAGGTCGTCACCGGGTACACGAAGGAGGACGTCATCGGCTTGACGTTGGATCAGGCCTTTCCGCCCGGCGAAGGGAGCAGCATCCACATGCTGGCCGACAACTTCCGCATTTGTGGCGGCAGCGGGTTCCGGTGCGAGACGCAGCTCGTCACACAGACCGGCGTGGCGAAGACGGTCGTCTGGCACGCGAGCTGCCTCACCGATGGCGACGACCTCGTCGGGCTCATGGCGTTCGGCGAGGACCAGACGGTCCAGAGGCAGTACGAGGAACGCCAGCGGTGGTTCGCTGCCATGCACATGCTCCAGGAGTTCTCGACGAAGCTCGCCCACGGCCTGAACAGCTTGCTCGGTACGATCCTGGGGTACGCGTCCCTGCTCCACACCCAGAGCGCCGACGGGAGCGCTGAGCAACAGCACGCCGCACGGATCGAGGAGGGGGTCGAACGGTGCGCGGCGGTCCTGAAGCGACTGCTCAACTTCGGCGGCGGCGGCGCGCCGAAGGCACGGCCGTTCGAGCTGGGCGCCGTCGTGGAGCGGGCCGCCGAAACCCTGCGGTCCGAACTGCCTTCGGCCGTGACGATCGAGTACGCCCCGGCCGACGAAGCGATCGACGTGATGGCTGACCCCGCGCAGATCGAGCAGGTGGTGACCGAAGCGGTTCGCAACGCGGCCGAGGCGATGCCCGAGGGCGGACACGTTGTTGTCTCCACCGAGACTCTGTTCGCCGACCCTGGACTCTGCGTCGAGCGGCCTGGTCTCAGGCAGGGATGGTACGGCGTGGTCACGGTGAGCGACAGCGGGCCGGGCGTGCTGCCCGACGACTCGCTTTCGCTCTTCGAGCCGTTCAGCACGTCGAAGCCCGATCACTGGGCCGGCCTCGGCCTGGCGGTTGCCTACGGCATCATGCGCCGCAGCGGCGGCTGGATCGAGCTCGTCGGCACGCCCGGCCAGGGCACGACCGCGACCATCTACTTGCCGCTGGCCGCCTCCGCCGCAGAACAACAGCCGTCGGAGGAAAGCACGCGCAAAGGCCCGCAGACGATCCTGCTGGTCGACGACGAGAAACCGCTGCTCGACACGGTGTCCGACATGCTCAAGCACCTGGGCTACCTTGTGCTGACGGCCGGCGACGGCGAGGAAGCCGTCCGGATCTACCAGGAGCACAAGGCAAACGTCGACCTGATCATTCTCGACATGCTCATGCCGCACAAGGGCGGCCGCGAGGCGTACAAGGACCTCAAGGGCATCCAGCCCGACGTCAAGGTGCTGCTCACCAGCGGGTTCGAGCAGCAGAAGGCGGTCGCCGAGGACATGTGCGAGCAGGGCGCCGCCGGCTTCGTCGAGAAACCGTACCGCCTCCGCGACCTGTCCGAGCTCATCCGCCGCGCCATCAAGCCGAAGTTGTAACCGCAACCGCCTTGTCCGACCCGGGGGACGCGACGAAATCGCTTCTTGGCCTATCCTTGCTTTCTCTGATACTCATCTTCGTTGCTGATGACCGCATTTTCCCCGGGTGGGAGTAATCCGGCGTGGACGTTCCCGATACGCTTGAATTCGTCGTCGAGGTGGCGCGTGAGGCCGGCCGGCTCATCGAGGAGGCCGCCGGGTCGTTCAGCGTGTCACGGAAACGCAACAACGACGACCGGCTCGACGTGGTCACCGACGCCGACCTCGCCGCCGAGCGCCTGATCGTCGAGCGGCTCCGCGGGCGGTTTCCCGACTACGACGTGTTCACCGAGGAGACCGCGCACGAGATCGCGTCCGAGTGGTTCTGGGCCGTCGACCCGCTCGATGGGACCAAGAACTTCGTGAGTGGATTGCCGTTCGTGAGCGTTTCGATCGGCCTGCTGCACGAGGGCGTGCCCGAGCTCGGCGTCATCCACGACGTGTTCGGCCACGAGACGTACGCGGCCCGTCGCGGCGGCGGGGCCACGTGCCTCACCCGTCGCGCGGGTGCGACGGGCAACGGGGAGCCGATCCGGGTGAGCGACACCGCCCGGCTCGAGGACGCGCTCGTCGTCCTCGAAGGCATCCAGATCCACCTGCGCCAGCGGCGCTACGTGCACGACCTCCACGTCAAATGCCGCGCCGTCCGCAACCTCGGCTCGGCCGCGCTCAACATCGCGATGATGGCGCGCGGTTTTTTCGGCGGCTACATCGACGAGGACCTGAAGTACCACGACTTCGCCGCGGGCGCCGTCATCCTCGAGGAGGCCGGCGGCACGCTCACCCACTGCGATGGTGCGCCCATGTGGCCGCGCCGGCCCGACTACGGCGACGTCGACGTCCTCGCCACCAACGGCCGCCTCCACGACGCCCTCCGCAGCGCCATCGCCAACGGCTAAACGTTTCTATCGGAGCACAGGGGCGATGTGCTGTCTTCCTAGCGTCCGCGCCCGCCCCGAAGGGGCATGATAGGACAGCCCAGGGTTCCGGCGCCTCGGGAGAGGCGCACGGACACCCTGGGTCCCGGGACCACGAGAACAAGAGATAGGCTGAAGGGCTTCAATGGGGCACCCTTTTCAGCAGGCCCGTGAGCCCCGGGTTGTGGATAGCCAAACGAATCATGTGAGCCCCGAAGGGGCAGTAGCACTTCTTCGCGTGAGGATCGCGCCGGGCGTGTCGTCTTCGGGCGTCGTGCGGCGGGTGCTTCTCAGTGGAGCGACGTGGCACGCTCTTTGCACCTTACTATGGCGACGAGGGAGACAGCGTGATGAGAGTCGTCCTGCCCAGGCTCCGACCGATTGAGATTGCCGGCATCGTCCTACTCGTCGCCGTCGCGGCTGTGGGCCTCTACCTCCTCGTTCGGCAGAACGTCACGAGCGAAGAGGCCCGCATCCGCAGACTCATCCGGGAAATCGAACAGGCCTTCGAGCAGAGAAAACTGAAAAGGTGTCTGGGCGTCGTCGCCGACGACTACTCGGACAACTTCGCCGCCGGCTCCAAGGCCGAGCTCGAACAGACGCTGCGGCTGCTGTTCCAGTCGTCCAAAAAGATCCGCGTCAGCCTCGACGACATCACGATTCGCATCCGCGGCGACGAGGCCGACATCACCCTCATCGCCACCGGCGTTGCGGAAACCACGTTCGGCACCTTCTCCCTGCACCGCGAGGCCGGCTACACGCGCTACGTCCTCGCCATCCGCAAAGACCGCGGCCGCTGGAAAGTTTTCCGCGCCGACGGCATCGACTGAGCACCAGTTACAGCCCTGCGCCCACAGAGGATTTCGTCGCCGAGCGTTCCGCCTTGGCTGGGGCGCGGCGGCTTCTGCTCTGTTGCCTGCCGGACGTTCCCCAGTGAGTATTGCCACCGGCTTTAGGGCCTGTTGAAAAAGGCGCTTTATGTAAGCCCTTTGGGCTATGCGGTGACGTCTTGTTCCCTGCTGACCCAGGGCGTTGCCCTGGGCTGTGCTATGAAGCCCCTTCGGGGCAACAAGCAAGCGCCCGACATGGTACTTGTTCAACAGGCCCTTTAGCCGGTGGCCGGCAGCGCCACGCCAACCATTCCTGAGCGCGCTTCAGCGTGCTTCCCGACAGAAGCCTTCAGGCATGGATTCCGGCAATGGCTGAAGCCCCATGTCGAGAAGCCGACTGAATGTTCCCCAGTGAGTATTGCCACCGGCTTTAGCCGGTGGTGGGCAGCGCCACGCCAACCATTCCTGAGCGCGCTTCAGCGTGCTTCCCGACAGAAGCCTTCAGGCATGGATTCCGGCAATGGCTGAAGCCCCATGTCGAGAAGCCGACTGAAGCCGGCTCATGCTTAGAGGGCGATGGGCGCACACCACCGGCTGAAGCCGGTGGCACAACCTACTGGATAGACAACGCGCGGCTGGGCGCAGCCCGCTACCCGCAGACGAGGAGGCAGTTGGCGTAGGGGGTGGTGTCGCTGACGCGCCTGTCAAAGGCGCGCGCGGACGGCGAGGCGGGCGTGGGCGGCGATGTGCTTGAACTCGATGTGGGGGAAGACTTCGAGGGGTGTGCCGAGTGCTTCGAGTGCTTTGGCGCGGTCGGGGCTGAGCTCTTTCATCTCGTCGGTGATCAGGATGCGGTCGAACGAGAAGTCGGACGCGATGGCGCGGATCACGTCGAGGATGGTCGGGACGTCGTCGGTCAGCGCCAGGTCGATCGTCTCGACGCCGGGCGGGACGGGGAACCCCTTGTCTGCGAGCAGGACCATCTGCGTGTGACCGACCTCGCGCAGCGCGCCGGCCAGGAGGGCGTTGAGCAATCGTGGGCCCGAGTCGCCGGCGGGCACGGGGGCGCCCGCCCTACAATTCGCAACGATGCGTTCCTTCTGTTCGCGCGTCCAGCGCTCGACCAAGGAGTCAATGTCGTAATCCATGGCTTCCTCCTGAAAAATGGCGGTCGTCACATGCCTTCCTTGCCTTTCAGCAGGAACAGCATGTACTCGTGCGAGCGGTCGTGGTGGCGGGCGACGACGTCGGCCGTGTCGTCGAGCTCGGCGAGGAACCGGTCGAGGGCCTCGGTCCGCACGACGACGACGGCCTGGGCTTGTGGTCCGTTGAACAGGTCGGCGACGACGGGATCGCCCGGCATCGCGATGTCGCGCTGGCGGCTGCGCACCGAATCGTCGCCGGCCCGCAATCTTTGTGTGATGTCCTTGAGGTAGTAGTAGCCCTGCAGGTCGGTGTGGTAGCGGTACGTCGGGATGCCGGCGCGCCGGTACTCGTCGAGCTTCGGCAGCAGCGGCACGACCGAGTCCATGACGTTGTCGCGCCGTTTCCGGCCGTCTTGGATCGCGACCATCACGAGCACGACGCCCATCGCGAGCGCGAGCATCGCCCACCGCCTATGCCGCGTCACGACGAGCGGAAGAACTGAGAGGCAGCACACGGCGCCGATGATGCCGGCGACGATGGTCGCGGTGGCGTCGCCCGTCCACTCGCAGAAGCCGACCAGGAGAACAACGGCCCCAACTCCGAGGAAGAGGCCCCACCCGGCGAGAATGCCGGCGGCCCACGACGCGGCGCGCGGACCCGGTCGCGTCGATCGGATCGCCCACTCGACGACGGGGCCGCACGCGAGCGCCACGAACGGGAAGACGGGCAGCACGTATCGGGCCTCCTTCGCGCTCGACAACGAGAAGAGCACGACGGAGATCGCGGCAAACAGGCCGGCGAAACCGAAGAACGAGCCGCCGACCTCTCTGGCGAGGCGCCGGAACGGCCGAACGGCCCAGAACACAAGGAACGGCGTCCACGGCAGCATCCCGGTGGGGACCGTGGTCAGGTAGTAGTACAGCGGCGCTTGGCCCGGGGAACGCGCCTTGCCCGCGCGCTCGAGACCCTCGTACTTGAACAGCGTCCACGCGCGATCCCAGCCGAGCCGGTCGATCACGAGCAGAAACCACGGCAGCGCGATGACGAGACCGACGCCGACGGCCACGCCGCTCGCCGCAAGCAACCGCCCCAGGCGCGGGCGCTCGATGACGCCGGCCGCGACGACGCCCGCGACGAGAAACGGCAGCAGCGTGTGCCCCTTCGTCAGGATACCCAGCCCGGCGCAGACGCCGGCGAGCAGCGACGGCACGAGCCACCGACGGTTCCCGCGTCGAACGGCGCGCCAGAGCCAGTAGACGCAGCCGAGCACTGTCAGCGTCAGCAGCGGGTCAATGCCCGCCTGCTGCGATCGTTGTTGGTAATCAACGGCCGTCGCCAGGATCAATCCCGACCACACGCCGATGGCGAGATTGCCGCGCCGTGCGCCGATCGCCATGACGCCCGCGACCGTGAGCAGACACGCGAGCGCCAGCGGGACGCGTCCGGCGAGCACCGACGTCGACCCGCTCAGCTCGTACGAGACCGCGACGAGCCAGTAGGTCAGCGGCGGCTTATTCAGGTACGGCTCGCCGTTCGTCCGGGGGATGATCCAGTCGCCTGTCTCGACCATCTCGGCCGGCGGAGTCAGGCGCTGCGCCTCGTCGAGCCGGACCATGTCCTGCAGGCCGAGGTTCCAGAACAACGCCACGACCGGCACGACAACGGCCACGCCGACCATCACCCACCGCAGCACGCGCCCCCGCGCGCCCATCACGCCCGCCTCGACGTGCACCTCACCAGGATCTTCCGGCATCTCTGAATCACTCCCGAACCCGCGCCACGAGCTGGAGCAATAGTACAACAGATCAGCGACCCCGACACGAATCCAGTGAGTCCTGTCTCCACAACGCGGCCTCGTGCTGCTTCCGAGCTGAGCCGCACGGGCCAACACGCGATTCTGTCTCGACGAACCGGCCTTTTCGGGGTATGACCATAGTGAGGGTGCTGGGACATGGGCCGTCCGCGCGCGGAGGACTCAGGTGAAAGTCCTCAAGCAGATTTGGGTTGCCTTCAACCGCTGGCGCAAGCGGCATTGGCTTCTGCGCGTGATCATCCTCTGGCTGTTCGCGGCTCACACGCTCGTCGATCAGTGGTACATCCCGTGGCTCGTGCGCATCGCATGTGAGTCGATTCTCGCCGACGCTGAACCAAGAACGCTGAATGCCATCTACCACTCAAACAGGGCCAACGCCACTCGCCGGCTGCAAGCCGCGCTTGTCGCCAAGCTCGACACGGATGGGGACGGCGTGCTGGGTGATGCCGAGCAGGAATCGGCGCGGGACATCGACCTCGATCCTATCCAGCTCGCACTGGCGCCACTGCACGTTGACCTGGAGGCGCTGGTGTTGGCGTCCCAGCGTGCAAGGCTCGTTCCGCTGTCGTACACGCCGCGGGCAATCAAGAAGGACGCCTGGCGGGCAGCCCTCGTTGAGGCCGAGGAGATCATGGCGCCGGAGCGGGAGAAGATCGAGTCGTTCATTGCGTGGTACCGAGTACCCGAGTATGCTGAGTGGCGAACGTGGAAACACGGGTTCTCTCTCCTCTTGTCCCAAACCTACTACCCCTGGTGCGCGTTGGGTGACCCCTTCCATCTGGTGCCGGGCTTGCTGGCGATATTCCTGGCGCCGGCTGTGGCTGTGCAGTTCGTGAGGCGGAAATACGTGGTCCTCGGGGCCCTCGCCTTCTGGTTAGTGCTTGTTGTCGTGACGATCCACAGGCATCTCTACTGGGTGTTCTCATCAGCCTATTCGGCCTGTCTCCTCGGGCAACTCTTGCTCGTGGGCGCTCTCCTGCTCGCGGGTGTCCGGAGAGCGATGCGGCAGGGGAAGGATCCTGCCTCTGTGTGTTTTCTCCTCTTTGTGTTTGGGGCGATCCTCATCTGCTGGGGGTTGGGACCCGCCGTGCGGAACGCCGTTCACAAACCGGAGATCGAGACTTCGGCACTGCTTCTGATCTACTTCAGCTCCGTGACGCGGGTCGTACTGGTCGTTCTTGGTGGTGTCGCGATCTGCCTATCCGTTGCGCTTGTCATCTCAAAGCCGCTTGCGCGCGTTCTCGGCGCGGAACGGCGAGCCCGCCACTGAGACCATCGCAGCGTGCTTGCCGACGAGTAACGGCTCGTGCTATACAGGCGGTTCACGCAAGCGGGACGCATCGCTGTAGGAAGGACCCTATGCGGAGCATGACGGGCGCGGAGCTGCGCCAGGCGTACATCGAGTTCTTCAAGGGCAAGGGGCACGTCGAGATCGGGTCGGCGCCCCTGGTGCCCGAGAACGACCCGACGGTCCTGTTCACGACGGCCGGCATGCATCCGCTCGTGCCGTTCCTGCTCGGCGAGAAGCACCCGGCCGGCACCCGGCTCGTCAACTATCAGAAGTGCATCCGCACGGGCGATATCGAAGAGGTCGGCGACACGGTCCACCACACGTTCTTCGAGATGCTCGGCAACTGGTCGCTCGGCGACTACTTCAAACAGGAAGCGATCGAGTGGTCGTACGAGTTCCTCACTGGCCGCGAGTGGCTCGACATCGACCCCGAAAAACTCTGGGTCTCGTGCTTCGCCG
>CAZCQN010000116.1:0-10192 GCA_964500825.1 uncultured Verrucomicrobiota bacterium
GGGTGTTGGGCGGCGTGGTCGAGGACGTCGGTGGGGCCTTCGGTGAACGTGATGTCGCGGCGCGGGTCGATGTTGCTCAAAGAACGCCAGACGACTTCGCTCGGGTCCTGGACGTTGACCTCCTCGTCGACGACGACGATGGCCTTCGTGAACATCATCTGGCCGAGGCCCCAGAGCGCGTGCATCACCTTGCGGGCGTGGAACGGGTACTGCTTGCGGATGCTCACGAGCGCGAGGTTGTGGAAGACGCCCTCGATCGGGAGGTTGATGTCGACGAGCTCGGGCAGGGCGACCTTGAGCATCGGCAGGAAGAGGCGCTCGGTCGTCTTGGCCATGTAGCAGTCCTCCATCGGCGGGCGGCCGACGACGGTGGCGGGGTAGATCGGGTCGGCGCGGCGCGTCATGCACTCGAGGTGGAAGACGGGGTAGTCGTCGGCGAGCGAGTAGTAGCCGGTGTGGTCGCCGAACGGGCCTTCGCGGCGGCGTTCGCTGGGCTCGACGTAGCCCTCGAGGACGAAGTCGGCGTCGGCAGGCACGTCGAGGTCGCAGGTCTCGCACTTGACGAGATCGACGCCCTTCTTGCGCAGGAAGCCTGCAAAGAAAACCTCGTCGAGGGCCTCGGGCAGCGGCGCGGTGGCGGCGTACGTCATCGCGGGGTCGCCGCCGAGCGCGACGGCGAGCGGCATGCGCTCGCCTCGGGCCTCGTAGGCGCGGTAGTGGGCGGCGCCGACCTTGTGGACGTGCCAGTGCATGCCGGTGGTGCGGGCGTCGTAGACGTGCATCCGATACATGCCGACGTTTCGCTGGCCTGTCTCGGGATGCTTTGTGAAGACCATCGGCAGGGTGATGAACGGGCCGCCGTCCTGCGGCCAGCAGGTGAGGACGGGGAGCGTGCCGAGGTCGGGCTCGTGGTCGATGACCTCCTTGCAGGGGCCGGTCTTGACCGTGCGCGGGGCGTAGCTCGACAGGTGGAAAAGCTCGACGAGAGTCTTGACCTTGTCGGTCAGCGTCGTGGGCGGCTGCTTGGTCAGGAGCGCGGCGATCTCGCGTGCGATCTCCTCGACGTCGCGCCCGCCGGGGCGCGCGTCGACGCCGAGTGCGAGGGCCATCCTGCGCATCGAGCCGAAGGCGTTCATGAGGACGGGGAAGTCCGAGCCTTCGACGTTGGTGAACAGCAGCGCCGGGCCGGCCGCCTTGCAGACGCGGTCGGTGTACTCGGTGATCTCGAGCCGGGGGCTGATCCGGGCCTCGACGCGCTTGAGCTCGCCCTCGGCCTCCAGCTTGCCGATGAACTCCCGCAGCGACTTGTAGGGCATAGCGCTTCTCCATGATTGCCGCGCCCAAGCACGCTAGCCGACCCCCAGGCCTACGTCAACGCCCAGGCTTACGCCTGTGTTCTCCGTGGTTGAAGGAAGAATGAAACCACGGGGAACACGGGGGAACACAGGGAACGACCGCTCACGGAGTTGGCGCGCGGCGCTTGCTGGGCGGTTCTTCTCGGGGTTTTCGCTTGACAACGTGTTGAGCGGTGGCACATTGTCGCCCCCGACGTTACGGGGGGCGGTGTGTCCCCATCGGACCGAGTCCTGCCTGTCGGAGGACGACTGAGCGTCGCAAAAGGGCTTCTGTTTGATTCTGGAGTGGGAAGGAGGGTCTTCTCATGGCGGACAATCGGAATTTCGAAGGGGAACTGACCAAGGCGATCAGCGGCAGTCTGGTCGTTGGCCGAGTTGTGGTGATGATGGTGGCCATTGCCATTGGCTCGGTCGCCGTGTACGCCTTTGGGAAGCTCGCGATGATCAAGGTCGGCTGGCTATTCTGGCTGAACTACACGATCGCGGGCATTGGCTGGGTCCTGGCGGCCTACTTCGTGCTCTCCGGCATGGTCTCGGTCTGCAAGATGGCCTTGGCGCGGGAGACGGGACAGGGCGGCAACACGGTCACCGGGATCGTTGGCATCTTCAGCAACCTGTTCGTCGTGTTCTTTGCCACCCTGCGCTACCTGTTCTGGTTTGTCGCAGTGCTTGTGCTGGCGATCTGGGCTGTGGGCTTCCTTGGCAGGATTCCCGAGGCCGGCCCCATTCTCTACGGGATAGTCCCGCTCGGGATCATCTCGATGTGCGCGGCGCTGTGGATCGCCGTGCACGTGGCCAAGTTCTTCGGTAATGCATTGATCCTGCCGGGCATCATCGCGTCAACGGGCCAGAAAGCTGTTTCGTGCTTTAGGGAGGGGAAGCGGGTCATCAACGGACAGCCAGTCCGGCTCGTGAAGCGCTTCCTGTCAATCGGCCTGGTGATCGTGCTTTTCTCGTTTGTCGTTGCGCAAGGTCTTGCCTTCTTCGCGACCCATGCGAGAGCTGCGCTCAGCGGTAAGAATGCACCCGTTATCGGCGGCGCGCCCGCCATGAGGTACCTGCCTACGGTTCCCTCGTACGCTCCTCTGCCCGTGGTCACGCGTGTGCAGATGGGAAGCGTGCTGCCCCCAGCGAAGGCAACGGGCACTCGAGTCGCCGGCGCTTGGTTCCTCACCATCGAGTTCATGGTCCTGCTCTTGATACTGAAGGCGATCGGCGCGAACTTGTTCGCGTTGGCCGGGATGTCCACCTACCAGGCGCTCAAGGACGAGCCGGCAGCCTCGATCACGGCGCCCGATCTCAAGGTGCCCGATCTTGGGAAGATGAAGGGCTCGCTTGGCGCGGTGGGCGCGAAGTTCAGAGAAGAGATGCGAGAAGGCGGCGAAGAGAAGAAGGCGCCTCCCAAGAAAGAGGGCTGAACGCCCGAGCTGCACGCGTTTCCCGAGGGGGCCTTCGAGCGTGGAGGCCCCCTCGTTGTGTCTTGGGGCGCTGTGCTAGACTTGACCGGACGGCACAGGGACAACACGCAAGAGGACAGCGATGGAGAAGGCGCTGCTCATCGTCGGCGGGATGCTGAACGTCGCGTTCGTGGGGTTTCACGCGAGCTTCTGGCGGTTCAAGGGCCTGAACTGGCGCACGGAGCTGCCGAGGACGAACCCGATCAACCGCGGCGCGATCCAGGTGATGAACCTGATGCTGATCTACACGTTTGCCTGCTTCGCGGTGGTGTCGTTCATCATGGCGGCGACGAGCGTGCCACGAGCGATGGTCACGAGCTTCTCTGTCGTTATCGGCGGGTTCTTCGCCGTGCGGGCCGTGTTGCAGCCCGCGTTCTTCAAGCCGCGGCGGATGATCGGTACTGTGCTCCTGGCCGCCTGCGTGGCGACGGCCGCCTGCTACTTTCTCGCGCTGCTGTGACCGTGCGCTCGGCGAGATGGGCTTGCCCCGAAGGGGCTTCATAAAACAGCCCAGGGCAAGCGCGCCCCGGGAGGGGCGTGGCGCCGCCCTGGGTCAGGATCGGAACACGGAGAGGGAGGGAAACCCTGAAGGGGTTTCATATGCGCGGTACGGTGTGGAGCCAGTATCCTCGAGGGCGGTCTATTGAACCCCTTCAGGGTACGGATGCGTCCTTGGCGGGCCACCCAGGGCGGCGCTTCGCCCCTCGGCAAGCCTGCTTGAGCAGGCAAGCTCGGGGCGAAGCTGGCCCTGGGCTGATGCATCGAGCCCTTTCAGGGCATGGGGCATGGGAGCGCGGAGTCCCTGGGGGGCCTACCCACCGGAGGGCGTCTGCCCGATGATCGCCCAGGCAGGTGGCAAGAAGCCGATTCGGGCGCGGTGCCCGACGTGCGGGCGCGCGGTCGAGTACAGTCCGGAGAACGCCGAGGCGAGCGACGCGTTCCCGTTCTGCTCGGAGCGGTGCCGGCTGGCCGACCTGGACAAGTGGTTCGAGGAGGAGTACCGCATCGAGCGCCGAGCGACCGAGGCCGATCTCGAACAGGAAGACTGAATCGCATCACGCATCCTCCTTCGCCACGGCTTCGGCGGACATGAAGGCGCAAAGACGCAAAGGCGCAGAGAGCGTACGCACAATGGCGTTGAGTCATGCAGAGGTGGCGCGCGTCGTCGACGAGCTCGGCTGGGTGCTGCCGGGTGGCAGCGTCGAGGGTTTTTCGCAGTACGCGCCGAGGCGGTTCATCCTGTCTGCGGGCCAAAGCCCGTCCGAAGGACGGGCCGAATATGGGCACAATGTGCTCATCTGCCTTCAGCCGCCGCACGTGCGCATGCACCTGACGCATCAGCGCCTGCGCAAGAAACGCCAGCGGCTCTCGTTGGGCGAGTACGTGCGGTCGCGCATCGAGGGGGCGCGCGTCGTCGAGGTGGTGCAGCTCAATGCAGACCGGATCGTCGAGTTCGCGTTCGACAAGGCGGGCGAGCGGCTGTCGCTCGTGATCGAGCTGTTTCCGCGCGGGCCGCACATCGAGCTCGTCGACGCTGAGCGGAAGATCGTGGCGTCGCTCGATGCGAGACGCGTCGGCACGACGTACGAGCTGCCGCCGAAGCCGGAGCTCAGCCGGGATGACAAGCCGGTCGAGGCGCCGGAAGGGACGCTGTACAACTACGTCCTCGACGAGCGGTATGCCGAGGTCGACGCCGCAGAGCTGTTCGAGTCCGACAAGCGGCGGCTCGTGTCGCAGCTCAGGCGCGAGCGGCGACGGCTGCGACGGCTCGTCGAGCGGCTCGAGCGCGACGTCGAACAGGGGCGGCAGTGGCACGAGTTCGGGCGGTACGGCGAGCTGCTCAAGACAGCGCTCTTGACCCGGGGCGCCGGCCGGACGGAGCTCGACGTACAGGATTTCTCGTCGGGCGAGACGGTCGCCGTGCCGCTCGACCCGAAGCTCGCCGTTCGCGAGAATATGGAGGCGTACTTCAAGCGGAGCCGGAAGCTGCGGCGCACGCTCGAGAAGGCCGAGCGCGAGATCGGCGGCGCACGAACCCGGCTCGCCGAGGTCGAGCGAGCGTGCGAGGCAGCAGAAAGAGTCGAGTCGGCCGACGAGCTGGAGGGCTTTCTCGACGAGCGCGACCTGGCGCTCAAACCCAAGCAGGTGCCGAAAGCGCGGCCGCGAGCAGGCGCGAAGCAGAAACCGGCCGAGGAGTTTCGATGCTTCCTGTCGGCGGCGGGCAAGAAAATCTACGTCGGCCGGAGCGAGGCGGAGAACGACCGGCTTACGATCTCGTTCGCGCGCGGGCACGACCTGTGGCTGCACTGCCACGACTACGCCGGCTCGCACGTCGTCGTGCCGCTGAAGAGAAACGAGGAGGCCGACCGCGAGACGCTGCTCGACGCGGCGACGCTCGCGCTCGCCTACAGCAAGGCGAAGCGCGCCGGCTCGGGCGAGGTGCTCTACACGCAGCGGCGGTACGTGTCGAAGCCGAAGCGGCTGCCGCCGGGCAAGGTGTACGTGAGCACGCACAAGACGATGCACGTCACACTTGACGAAGCGCGCTTGCGAAGGATCAAGGAGAGGATGAAGGAGAGTTAGCCACAGATTGCACAGATGAACACAGATTGGCGCCGCTTCGCGGCGAGCCGGACGTGCGCGCGACGCGCGCGGAGATCAGTGTTGATCTGCGCGATCTGTGGCAGAGGGGATACTCATGGAGCGGACGCTGGAGGTTCTTGAGTTCGACAAGGTGCGGCAGGCGGTCGCCGAGTGCGCGGCGTCGGATCTTGGGCGCGCGCAGATCAGGGCGGCGCCGGTCCGGACGACGTCGGTCGAGGTGCGGCTCGACTACGAGCGGGTGGCCGAGATGCTCGACCTCTTCGATGCGGGCGAGCATCCGCCGATGGACGGGCTCAGCGACGTGCGCGCGGCGCTCAACCGGGTCGAGACGCCGGGGGCGTTCCTCGAGCCGCAGGACTACGTGCGGATCGCCGACCTGCAGCACGCCGGCGCCATCCTGCACCAGTTCCTCGCGAAGCGGAAGACGGACGCACCGCGGCTCTGGACCGTCGCCGAGCCGTTCGAGCCGCTGCCGGAGTTCGAGCGCGAGTGCGACCGCGTGTTCGAGTCGGACGCGACGATCAAGGACACCGCGTCGCCGCTGCTGGCCGATCTGCGCGCCGAGCAGCGCGAGGTGACGGCCAAGATCGCCAAGGTCCTGGAGCACTACCTGCGCTCGCCGAAGACGCAGCTTTTCCTGCAGGAGCAGTTCATCACACAGCGCAACAACCGCACCGTGCTGCCGGTCAAGATCGAGCACAAGAGCAAGGTGCCGGGCATCATCCACGACTACTCGATCAGCGAGGAGACCGCGTTCATCGAGCCGCTCGAGGTCGTCGAGCTCTCGAACCGGCTGCTCGACCTGCGCAAGGAAGAGCAGAAGGAGATCCGGCGCATCCTCGTGGCGCTCGGCGACCTGTTGCGGCGCGATCTCGACGTGGCGCTCGAAAACGTGGACCTATGCGCGCAGCTCGACGCGGCCTACGGCAAGGCCGAGTTCGCCGTCCGGTACGGGTGCGCGATCCCGGCGGTGGTCGGCTCGGGCGGTCTCAAGGTCGTCAGCGGCCGCCATCCGCTGCTGCTGTTCTCGATGGGGGAGCGGTGCGTGCCGCTGAGCGTCGAGCTGCGCGACTCGGACCGCGCGCTCGTGATCTCCGGCCCGAACGCGGGTGGCAAGACGACGGCGGCTAAGACGATCGGCGTGCTCGCGCTCATGGTCCAGTCGTCGATCCCGATCCCGGCCGATGCCTCGTCGGTCTTCCCGGTGTTTAGCGGCTTCTTCGCCGATATTGGCGACTACCAGGATCTGACCGGCGGCGTGAGCACGTTCACGTCGCACCTGGGCGAGATCAAGCGCATCCTCGAGCAAGCGGGCGAGGACAGCCTTGTCATTCTCGACGAGCTCGGGACGGCGACTGATCCGTCCGAAGGCTCGCTGCTGGCGCAGGCGATCCTCGAGGAGACGGCCGCGCGCGGCGCGCTCACGCTGGTCACCTCGCACCTGCCGATGCTCAAGACGCTCGACCGCCGCTGCGGCTGGGCGCGGACGGCGTCGTTCTCGCTCGACCCCGACACCGAGCGGCCGACGTACATGCTGTCGATGGACGTGCCGGGCGAGAGCAACGCGCTCAAGATCGCGCGCATCATCGGCTTGCCGGACGCGATCATTGACCGGAGCCTGGCGCTCCTGTCGCCCGAGGAGCGCGAACTCAAGGACGTCCTGAGCTCGGTCAAGGCGGACCAGGAGCGGTTGCGCCGCGAGCGTGCGCTCGCCGAGGAGGAGCGGCGCCGTGCTACCAAGGAGCACGAGCGCCTCGGGGCCCAGCTCCAGCAAGAACGTAAGGAGGTCGCCAAGCTCAAGACCGAGATGCTCGAGGCGCGACGCGACGCGCTCGAGGAGCGGCGCCGCATCGTGCGCGACGGCCGGAGGCGCGTCGAGAAGATGGTTGCCAAGCTCGGCTCGCGCGAGGAGGTGATCGGCGCGAAGGGCCAACTGGCCGACGAGGCGGGCGCGATCGACGACGAGCTGGCCGGCGTCTCGACCGAGCTCGGCGAGCTCGCGCCGAAGCCCGCGAAGCGCCGGCCGCTCGACGAGGCGCGCGAGGGGCTGACTGTGTGGGTGCCGTCTCTCAACGACCGCGGCACGATCGTCCGTGTCTACGGCCGCGGGCGGTACGTCGACGTGCTGGTGGGGAAGACGCAGTTCAAGGTCGCCGTAAAAGAGCTCGAGCTCGTCGAGGACGCGGCCGAACGGGCGGCCGTGGCCGAGCGGCCCGCGGCAAGTCAGGTCCGGCGAAAGGAACGTGCCCCGGCGCGCGCCGCGGGCTCGACGGAGATCAACCTGATCGGCAAGCACGTCGAGGAGGGACAGATTGCGCTCGAGCGGTTCATCGACGAGGCCGCGGCGAACGGTTTCGAGACCGTGCGCATCATCCACGGCTACGGCACCGGCGCGCTTCGGCAGGGCGTCCGCGAGCACCTGCGGCTCGATCCGCAGGTCGCGTCGTTCGAGGACGCCGACGTGAAAGGCGGCGGCGCGGCCGTCACAATCGCCCGCCTGCGGTGATTGCCTCGTGTCGCCGTCCGGCTCGGCGCCCGGCGTTTTCCGGGTTGCGGCTGGGTTCGTGCGGGTTTATACTCAAGAAGAAGTCAAGGCGCCGCGCCCCGAAGCGGGCGCTGCGCGTTCGTCGACGAGGAAGGACCGCGATGCTTCTGATCCCCGCCATCGACTTGATGGACGGCCAGTGCGTCCGCCTACGGCAAGGGCGTGCCGGCACCGAGACCGTTTATTCGGACGACCCGGTGGCCACCGCGCGGCGGTGGGAGTCGGAGGGGGCGCCGATGCTCCACGTGGTCGACCTCGACGGGGCGTTTGAGGGCCGGCCGGCGAACTTCGACGCGGTGCGCGCGATCGTCGATGCGGTCTCGATCCCGGTTGAGTTCGGCGGCGGCGTGCGAGACGAGGACACGCTGGCCGCGGTGTTGGAAGCGCCGCTCGAGCGTGTTGTGCTCGGCACCAAGGCGTGTGAGGAGGCGTTCCTTCGCACCGCCGTCGAGCGGTACGGCGCGCGGATCGCCGTCGGGATCGACGCGCGCGACGGGCTCGTCGCGGTCAAGGGATGGACGGAGGCCACGGCGATCGAGGCGGCGCAGTTCGCGCGTCGCGTCGAGGCGGTCGGCGTGCGCACGATCATCGTCACCGACGTGGCGGCCGACGGTATGCTCGACGGGCCGCGGACGGGTTCACTCGAGCAGGTGCTCGACGCGGTGTCGTGCGACGTGATCGCCTCCGGCGGCGTGGGGAGTCTTGACGACGTCCGCGCGTTGCGGCAGTACGAGCCACGGGGCCTTGCCGGCGTGATTATCGGGAAGGCTCTGTACACGGGTGACATCACGCTGTCTGAGGCGCTCGAGGTGGCCGGACCATGCTAGCAAAACGGATCATACCGTGCCTCGACGTGACCGGCGGCCGCGTCGTCAAGGGCGTCAACTTCGTCGAGCTGCGCGACGCGGGCGATCCGGTCGAGTGTGCGCGCGCCTACGACGAGCAGGGCGCTGACGAGCTGGTGTTCCTCGACATCACCGCGTCGAGCGACGAGCGGCGAATCATGATTGACGTCGTCTCACACACGGCTGAGGAGGTCTTCATTCCGCTCACGGTGGGTGGCGGCACTCGGAGTGTCGAGGATATTCGCGCGCTGCTCAACGCCGGCGCGGACAAGGTGTCGATCAACACGGCGGCCGTTGTCGACCCGGAGCTGATCCGGCACGCGTCGGACCGCGTCGGCGCGCAGTGCATCGTCGTGGCCATCGACGCGAAGCGGCGCGACGGCGGCTGGGAGGTCTACACGCACGGCGGCCGGCGGCCGACGGACATCGACGCGATCGAGTGGGCCGTGCGCGTCGAGGAGCTTGGCGCGGGCGAGATCCTGCTTACGAGCATGGATTGCGACGGCACGAAGGACGGCTACGACGTCGAGTTGACGCGGACGGTCGCGGAGGCGGTGGGGATTCCCGTCATTGCTTCGGGCGGCGCGGGCACGTTGGAACACCTGCGCGAGGCGCTCGTCGAAGGCAAAGCGGACGCGGTGCTTGCCGCGTCGATTTTCCACTACGGCGAGTACAGCGTTGGCGAGGCGAAGACGTACTTGCGCGAGCACGGAATTGAGGTGCGGATGTGAGCTTTCTCAACGAGGTGAAGTTCAACGAACAAGGGCTCGTGCCCGCGATCATCCAGGACGCGGCGAACGGGCAGGTGCTGATGCTCGGCTACATGAACCGTGAGACGCTCGAGGAGACGGTCGCGGGCGATCGCCCCGTGTTCTGGAGCCGGAGCCGGCAGCAGCGGTGGGTCAAGGGCGAGACGAGCGGCAACACGCAGCGCACCGTCGAGGTGCGGTACGACTGCGACGTCGACACGCTGCTCATCGCGGTCGAGCAGCGCGGCCCGGCCTGTCACGAGAACTACCGGAGTTGTTTCTATCGGCGGATCGACCGCGACGGCATAACCGAGATTGTTGAGGAGAAACTAGGGAATCCCCCGACCCGATAGGCGGAGGGCAACCGATGTCGGACGACGAGAAAGAACCCGAGGACAAGCCAAAGAACGAGCCGGAGAAGCAGCCGCAGGAGGCCGCCGGGGCCGGGGACGCCGGCAAGGCCGGGGAAGCCGGCAAGGCCGAGGAATCCGGCGAGGTGCCGATGAACAGGGCGGAACGGCGTGCCCGGAAGCACAAGCGGAAAGGCGAGCTGCGCCAATTGCACGACCGCGATCGGCAGGCTCGCAAGGGCTTGAAGGGGCACGGCGGCCGGGTGTTTCGCCGCAAGTCGATATAG
>CAZCQN010000117.1:0-10154 GCA_964500825.1 uncultured Verrucomicrobiota bacterium
TCCTACGTGCTTGGGTCGAACAGGTGAGACTCGAGCCGGAACGCCTCGAAGTGGAGATCGCCTACCGCGTCCCGCCGGGGATGTTTATGAATGCAATGGTAGCGGGGGCCTACCTCGCGGCCAATCATAACATTGCCGCGCCCTTCCTGTCCAGACGCTGGCGGCTGCCGCGCCGCGGCCGATCTCGCCGGCCGTGACCAAGCAGCGGACGTGGCGAACACCGCATCGCCACGATCGTGCCGCTCCCCAACACGAGGACCAGCACACCAAGTCAAGTCGTCGCAATGAGCAGCGCCGCTAGACCGAAGAAGACGGCGGTGAGCAGGAGCTTCGTGGTGCCGGTGTAGCGTTGGGCGAGCCGCGCCAACGAGGCCGAGCGCAGGCCGAAGTAGACGAGCACGAAGATGACGACGAGCGGCAGGATAAACATGACGTTGTACAGAATCAGATAGCCGAGCGCGTGCAACCGGAGCGAGGCGTCGCGCAGGACGAACATGATGGTGGGCAAATAGACCTGGCCGGTGCAGATCGACTCGAGAACAGAAATGACGCAGCCAGTTATGAGCGCGGCGATGACGAGCTTCCTCGACGAGAGGCCGCTCTTCATCACGTCGTGGATGCGTCGCTGCACGGCGCGCGGGAGCTTAAGCTTCATCTCGGCCCCGGAGCGGTCGCGCCGCCAGACCAGGTAGTCATAGAAGCTGTAGAGGCCGAGCACGATGGCGAGCGCGGCGATTGCGTACGTGATCCCCTTGGCGATGCCGCTCGAGACCGAGAACGCCTGGATCGCCTTGGCGATGCCGAGGCCAAGAAGGAAGTACGTGACGAAGACGGCGAGCGTGAAGCATAGGCCCACGACGGCGATCTGCCTTCGCGACTTGCCGAACCGCGCCAACAGCGAGACGAAGAAGACGATCGTGGCGAATGCGCATGGGTTGACCCCATCGACGAGACCGGCGCCAACGATCGCCAATGGCCCGATGGTACGGAACTTCTCCAGGACGAGCGCAAACGACGATGACTCCGGATTGCCCGCGCCCGCGATCTCGGGCGGCCACTCGCCGGCCTGACCGTCGTCGAGCCGCGCGCTGACAGTCGGCCCGAGCTTCGCGCGCACCTCGTCCCACCCGTCCAGCAGCGTCGTGCCAACGTAAATGATCGGCGGCGCGTGCTCGATGCGTCCGTAGCTCTTCTCCATCCTGAGCATGAGCGCATAGCTGTCGAGATCATCGATCTCGAACTGACGAACCGCCACCCGGCGTTGGCTCTTCTCTAGCTTCGCAAGCGCCTTCCTGGTGGCGGCGCATTCCTCGCACGTCGACGAGTGGAAGTACGTTATGCAGACCGCCTTGGCTTTGGCGACCGGCTTTGGGGCCGCAATCTCGACGGCAGGAGAAGTGCTCTCCCGGGAATCGCCCTCTGCGTGCTCGATGAAGCCCGTGATCCGGATGCGTGCGCGGGGATTGGCGGGATCGTTCGACTCGATGTAGATGTACTTCTTGAGCTTGCCGCGCCGGCCCTTGGTGTCCGTCTCAACCGTGATCGTCGCCCGCTCGCCGGGCGCCAGGGTGTCCTTGTCGACGGAGACCTTGGTGAAGCACTTACACGACCCACGAACGCGTCCGATGTCCAGCGTTCTGCCGCCTGCGTTCTCGACGGGGAACCTGTGGGTGAACGTGTCCCCCTCCTTGACGGTCCCGAAGTCCCATTCTTCGTTTGGGAGCCGGATGGCTGGTTCAGCAGGTCGGTTCGCGGCGGGACAGGTCAGAGCGCCGAGCCACAACCCCGAGACGGCAAAGCAGACGACGGCGAGCGTCCTCCAATGCCGACGCATCACGCCACGACCCGAAGTGAACACCATCCGACCCCGAGACAGCACTAAAATACTCGCCTGTGGCCGTTAAGCCTTGTGGATGACATTGTAGCAGGCGGACTTCAGGTCGTCAACCGACACCGCGTCCCGCGGCGTCCTGTAGTGCTTGGTGGTGAGGCGTTCGCGGGCGTCGTACGAAAACGTGTCGTACCGGCCGTCCCTGCCGAGACAGCTTACACAAGGAAGCCGAAGGCCTCGTCCAGTCAAAGCGGAATGTCCACGCCACACCCAGAAGCCTGGAGGACATGTTCTGCGCCTCAATTCCGATTCGATTCCCCAGACTGCAATCCCCGTTCCCGGTCAGAAGGCACGAAGCACGTATGATCTCCGCCAATGAGTCCGCCAGTTATCGCTCATTGACGCAACTGGCGCCTCGCCTCCAGCCAATCATGACCGGATGGGAGGAACTCCCTAAACCTCTCGGCAAAGAAGTAGGCTTGGCTCCACTCTTCGAAGCCCGTCACGCAAATGCCGGCGGCGATGCGCCAGACAACCCGCTCTTCAGTTCCCAACATTCGCTGACACGCTATCCCGAAACGTCGATACGACTCATCATCGAACCACGGTGCGGGCAACAGCACCATAACGGCCGACGGACCGAGATCGGCCATCATGCTTTCCAGTCCGCGCATCTTGGCATCTGTTCGGGCCGAGAGCATCTCCCAAAAGGCCTTTAGCTCGTAGGATACAGCCGGCCAGTCTCTGATCACCAACACTATGCCCTTCTTCGACCACACGTCCAACTGAACCCAGCCGGAGCAGGCTTCCCCCAGAACGGACAGTGCGTCGGATAATGAGGCGAGTGAAGCGGCCTTAGCTTGCGCAAAACAAGCCCCAAGGCCGGTTGTTTCCTGTTCGAAGAACCGTTCGCTAATGTGAATACCCACGTCGAATCGTGTACGCAAAGCCTCTGCTACCTCGTCGAGCCGGGCCACTTCCACCGGCTCGCGAACGGTGCGGCGTGCCTCGATGTCTCTGTATGCGGCAGCGTCAATGCCCTCACCCTTCAGAAGCACTACTGGATACTGCACGGAACCGGATGCCAGCGCCAGGCAGTAGCTCGCATGCAGGAACTGCTTGAGGTTATCCGGTGCAGTGGAAGCACCAACGTACGAATCATCCTTACCGAAGAATGAGTCTGCCTTCCATCCACCCCAGCGTCGGTCAGGACCGATGCTCGCCACTTCCGGGCCGTCTTCGGACAGGCGGTAACGCAGAACAAGCCCGTGCAATGAACACGGATCGGTTATCTGCGAGTCCTCAAGCGGCGGCAGTGGGATATGCTCATTCGCTTCGCAAAGCTCCTGAATCGACGCCGGATACCGGCTGGTGAACACCCAGTGCATCTCGGCCTGGAAGTAAGCGATCACTGTTCGCCGGCATACCTCCCACTGCGGATTCACAGGATCTGACTCAGCGGCGCTGGAAACGACACAAGGCGCCCCGAGCGACGCAAGGATCATAATCGCACCTGCACTGAACACCGAGATACGCGCTCGTCTATGCATTGGCCCTTTACCCCTCCAGCAGTTATTTGCGCTACCTGTCTCCCCCGTAGCCCTCGATGTTATCATCTGATACGCCGAGCCTTTTGCCCACCCAGGTGGCCACTCTGTTCCGCCACTCGCGGAACCACGCGTTGTAGAAACCCGGCTTATCGTTACTGGGATCCGTATAGGCGTGCGGGTCTGCTGTATGCGGGACGTTGCCGTCGTCGAACTCGTCCTCATCACAAGCAAGGTGCATAGTCTCGTGGAAGATATTGTCGACGGCAACCATCAGTAAGTAGGCGGTGTCGCTCGTGCCCATTTCAGTGTAGTGATCTATATCTAGGACAATGGCCCGCCCTGGTTCGCTACTCCCATCTCGGGTGATCACATGGTTGGACGTGTGGGAGGTTTCGGTATGCTCCAGTCGCACTTGGTCAACGGTTTTTTCGAACCAGTCGAAGTACGCATCGCGGCCCGCAAACCATGTGTCGTTACCGGTGTAGTCCATAACGTTCTCCACCGTTCCGAGGAAGCCATAGAGCAGATGCACTGCGGCGATGAGGTTCTGGCCAACTTCTGAGCTTGGGGCTATGTGGGGAAACAACCTCCCGAAGAACAGCATCTCCACGTCTAGCTTGCACCAACTCTTCAAGCCCCACGGATCCAGCGCGTTGATGGGATCCAGATTGCCGTACGCGTAGGCATTGAATCCACCGCGGATCCCTATTGGGTCCCTTTGGGTCCAGCGGCCGAGGGCGGGGGCGAGGTAGCGGGCGCCGAAGTAGATGAGACCCTGGTCGGGCGGGCCGGCGGGCGTGGCGTCCCACTGCTTGGTCGAGAAGCGGAACTCGTTTTCGACGCCGCTCGCTTCCCACTCGGTGACGACGTTGCCCCAGGCGTCGTATTCGTACCAAGCGACGATCTTTCCGTCGTCGTCGGTGAGCTCGGTGACCGACCCGAGCCAGTCGTGGTGGTAGTAGCACGACGTGGTCGTCTGGTCGTGGTAGTCGACGCGCAGGACGTTGTCCACGCCGACGCCGTAGACGTACTCGCGCCGCAGCGTGTTGGCCGCACCGTCGTACTCCTGCAGGACGTTCAGGCCGGCGTAGACGAACGTAGTCGTGTCGCCTTCAGCGTTCGTGTACGTCGTGCGCCGGCCGATGGCGTCGTAGGTGAACGCCGCCAGCGTGTCGCCGAGCGCGTCCTGGACCTCGACGAGGCGGTTCTCGTAGTCGTAGACGTAGGTGGTCACGGCGGCACCGTCGTCGGTGACCTCTTCGAGGCACCCGTTGCTGTCGTACACGTAGTCGTAGTCAGGCGAGTTGTCAAGCGTCACCGTGTACTCGCCCGTGCTCGGGTCGACGGACCGGTTGCCGGCGCGGTCCTCGGCGATCGCCTCGACATCGTTGTCGCCCGATTGGAGCGCGATGGCGCGGGCGATGAACACGTCGTCCCTGATCTGGGCCTTCGTGAAGCTGCCGGCGTCGATGTTGCGCACGGCGGCCGACGTGATCTGGTCGTCGAACAGCGTGCCGGCCACGTTGATCTTGCCGCCCGGTGTGCCGGTCAGGTCCGTGAGCTGGTTCAGGCCGCTCACGTCGTAGGTGTACGTGAGCGTCTTGCCCCCGTCGTCGTCGTGCTTCTTCGTCAGCCGGTTGCCGGGCGGCTCAGCTGCACTATGTTCCTACTTGTGCCACAAAGCGCTGTAGAGCACAAGACAGGAGGGGGCCGCACCGAGAAAGCTCCTCAATCGGAGCTGCTCTTACTCGCTCCTTATTCCTCTCGGAGCCAGGGTGGGCCGTCGTCCACCCTGCGCGGCATACGGAGAATGGCCTTGCGCCACTTGACGGCGTCGAAGCCGTGATCCTGCCTCATGATTCGCTTCAAGGTGTCGCTTGCGATCTCGCGCATCGGCAGGGTGTGACCGGTCGTCGGCGCTGCCTGGCCGAGCGGGAGCGCCGCTGCCATGCTCATGCAACACGCGCTCAATCCTGCCATGCCACGTATCTGGAGTACAGCACGAGCCCCACAATGAAGTGGGCCACAAGCACGCCGATTTGAAGAAAGAGCCACCTCCTTTTTCCGCGCAGCAAGTAGAGCAGCAAGGGAACGAGCTCGAGAAGCCAGCCAACGGCCACGACCAGCAGTGTCACGTCAAGCCCAGAGAGGGCGGCCAATAATGCGCCGATGAGAATGAGCTGAACTTTCGCGAAAACTGCAGCCGCGCTCAACGGCTCGGCTACATACATCGCCCAACCAATCGCAGTCCCCGTGCCGCAGGCCGCCAGGTAGATGGCTACCCCGCGTATTGTCCTTCTTGCTGTCCCTGCTTTGGTTCGTGACGTCGGCACCTGCGTCCGTCGCGCCCGAAACCTGTTCATCGTCCTGTCCCCTTGTCACGTAAGGTTGCTCACGCTACATCCCTTCTCGAGAGTAGCTACGCGCATGAGCCTCGGCGCCGCAAGACCTGTCCTGCGATCTGCATCGGCAAGCACCCACCATCGCGGTTGCTGGGTGCCTCAGGCTTTGCGCACACGCGGGGATTTCACATGATCCTCTCGAACTGCTGTTGCCTACCAGCTGTACCTCATATGCGTTGTGAAAGAGGCCGTGTGATCGAATGGCTTGTACCCGCAGTGCCTCTGCAGGAAAGTGGCCGCCGCGTAGGACCGTGCGAGCTTCCTCCTCCACATCTCTTTCGCCCCGCCGATAGCGAACGTGTAACGATCCTTCAGCGTTATCTTGAAGTCACCTGACCAGTTGAACGCTTTGCTGAAGGTGCTCCAACTCGTGCTCTCGGCGTATCTCTTCCAGTCCTCCTCCTCACCATGGGGCGTGAGTTGAGCCTCACCACCGACTGTTAGTCTAGCGCCGGCGTACGTGTAAAACATCCTGCCTCTGGACCATTTTACCTTCTTAGACCTTATGTCCACACGCTGTTTGCTCGACACAAACGCGTAGCTTGCGGTCTTCGTCTTGAGATTGGCGCCTTTCTCCGAGAGGAATCTGTCGATTGTCTCCCCCAGCCTCTCCCGGAAACCAGAATCGTTCTTGACTTCGTTGATGTTCAAACGGCTTGGCACGTATGGCGCTGGGCCTTTCTTATCTATGAAATGCTGAAGCAAGTCCGCGGCGAAATTGTATCCATCCGCTCTCCAATCCCCGATCTTCCTCCGCAGGACTTTCAGGGCTTTGGCCTGGGTCCAGAGCCCGCTAGGATCGGTCGCGGAAACGGGGTTGTTCCTGACGTAGGTGTACAGGTGCGGTCCATCCTCGTACGCGATCGGATCCGGCTGGAGGAACCGGCCGAGGTGGGGCGCGTAGTGGCGGGCGCGGTAGTAGTAGAGGCCGGTGTCGGCGTCCCATCGGCGGCCGGTGTAGAGGTACGGCTGGTCGAGCTCGGGCTGCTCGGCGTCGTCCACGACGTAGATGGTCGGCGTGCCCCACGCGTCGTACTCGTAGGCCTGCACGATCTCGCCGTCGGCGTTCGTGAGCTCGGTGACCGACCCGAGCCAGTCGTGGTGGTAGTAGCACGACGTGGTCGCGCCGTCGTGGTAGTCGACCCGGAGGACATTGTCGACCCCGACGCCGTAGACGTACTCGCGCCGCAGTGTGTTGGCCGCACCGTCGTACTCCTGCACGACGTCCAGGCCGGAGTAGACGAACGTCGTCGTATCGCCTTCGGCGTTCGTGTACGTCGTGCGGCGCCCAATGGCGTCGTAGGTGAACGCCGCCAGCGTCTCGTCGGCCGCGTCCTTGACCTCGACGAGGCGGTTCTCGTAGTCGTAGACGTAAGTGGTCACGGCGGCACCGTCGTCGGTGACCTCTTCGAGGCACCCGTTGCTGTCGTACACGTAGTCGTAGTCAGGCGAGTTGTCAAGCGTCACCGTGTACTCGCCCGTGCTCGGGTCGACGGACCGGTTGCCGGCGCGGTCCTCGGCGATCGCCTCGACATCGTTGTCGCCCGATTGGAGCGCGATGGCGCGGGCGATGAACACGTCGTCCCTGATCTGGGCCTTCGTGAAGCTGCCGGCGTCGATGTTGCGCACGGCGGCCGACGTGATCTGGTCGTCGAACAGCGTGCCGGCCACGTTGATCTTGCCGCCCGGCGTCCCGGTCCTCTGTCGTGAGCCTCAGCGCGTTCGGATCCTCGAGGTCACAATGCCACAGGCCGTCGTGAAGCACAAGGTGACAAGGGGTCGCACCCGGGAAGCCCCTCAACTGGAGCCGCTCCTCGTGCCCTCACTGCTCGCGGAGCCAGGGTGGGCCGTCATCCGGCCTGCGCGGCATATGGAGAATGGCCTTGCGCCACTTGACGGCGTCGAAACCGTGATCCTGCCCCGTGATGCGCTTCAAGGTGTCTCTTGCGATCTCGCGCATCGGCAGCGTGCGACCGGTGGCGGTCACATCGGAGGACTCGTCGTCGATCGGATACCTCCCAACGCCTGTTTCGGCCAGTTGCTCTGTCACCGCCAGCCGCACGGCCAGCGGCGCGTCACTGGGCAGACTATCCAGGAGGGAGGCGATGACGGCCCGATCGAACATCGCGACTTCCTCATTGTACCGTTCAGCCCGCATGAAAGGATCCGATGAGCTCAGCAGCCAAACGGTCCATGGCGCCGATCCTTCCGTCTTTGCCAGAGCCTCGGCGGCCCCACGTCGATCGCGTGTCGCAGCAGCCTCCGGCAGCACCTGCCGAAAGAGACGCGCCGAATCTGACGCGGGCGCCGGAGCAAGGATCGCCTTCCGCCACCCGTCTTGATCGAAACCGTGATCCTGCCCCGTGATGCGCACCAGCGTCTCTCTTGCGATCTCACGAATAGGTCTGGTCCCGGCGTTGCCGAGATAAACGAAGAAGAAGAACTTCCGGGTCGTGTGTGCGTACTCTCCGCGGCGCTCCTCGTCAAGTTGCTCTGTGACAGCCAGCAACACGGGCATCGGTGTGTCGTCAGGCAGGTCCTCCAGTAGAGCAGCAATCACAGCCCGATCGAAGTTAAACATTATGTAGTCCTCGGGGATACCATCGTCGAAAAAGACCTTCAAGCGCTCGCGTCGCATGAACGGATCGCTTGACGTCAGCAGCCATGCGATCCACGGCCCCGATCCCTTTGTCGTCGCAAGCTCCGCGGCTGCCCGCCGCCTGTCTTGGGTTCTCGCAGGAGACTCCGGCCTCCACACCGTCTGCAGATACAGCTTGCGACATGCCGGGGACGCCGATGTGGCGGCACCGCGCGGCCCACAGCCGAGCGCCAAAACAACGCCGCCAGCAACAACGGCCATAGTCACAAGCTTCAGCATCTTCATCACTCGTTTGGTGGAAATATAACCGCCCATACGTAATCCTCCAGGAGTCGGTTCACCGACCCTTGGGATGCGTACTCCTCATACATCTTCTCATAGAACGAGCCGTCCCATGCTGCCATGTAGGGCTTCGGGGTGCCGAGTCCCCATTGGTCGTTGATATCTTCGGTGCTTGCCGCGACATGGGTCGACTCATGGAGGAATAGCGCTTGCCTCGTTATGGGGCTCTCCTTCCAGAAGTCCGGACAGATGGCAATCGTCCGCCCCCCTCGCCACACATAGGCCTTGCGACCCTCGCAATCTCCTGTTTGCTCCTTCTTGCACTTCACCGCGACGCCCTTCCCTTCCAGCCTCTCCTTCGTCGCGTCCAGTACGTACTCCATGTGGCCGTAGAACTTGCTGTACGCGTTCTGCCTAGGTCGACCGTACGCCCTGTTCCTAGGACCAACATAGTAATCAAAAACCTCCGCCAAAGACCATCGCTTAGCTTCGTCCACCAACCCGGGTAGCTTCTTCGCGACTGCCTTGTCAATTCTGCGCAGCTCCTCCTCGTCGGAATCTGAGCAGCACTTATACAGAAAGATCTTGAGCCCCGACGGATCGGTAAAGACAGTCGGTCTGCAGTTGGCGTAGACGTACAGGTTGGGGCCGTCCTTATGCCCGACGGGATCAGGCTGGAGGAAGCGGCCCAAGGCGGGGGCGTAGTGGCGGGCGCGGTAGTAGTACAGGGCGATGTCGGGGTCCCAGCGGCGGCCGGTGTAGAGGTAGGGCTGGTCGAGCTCGGGCTGCTCGGCGTCGCCCACGACGTAGATGGTCGGGTTCCCCCACGCGTCGTACTCGTAGGCCTGCACGATCTCGCCGTCGGCGTTCGTGAGCTCGGTGACCGACCCGAGCCAGTCGTGGTGGTAGTAGCACGACGTGGTCGTCTGGTCGTGGTAGTCGACGCGCAGGACGTTGTCCACGCCGACGCCGTAGACGTACTCGCGCCGCAGCGTGTTGGCCGCACCGTCGTACTCCTGCAGGACGTTCAGGCCGGCGTAGACGAACGTAGTCGTGTCGCCTTCAGCGTTCGTGTACGTCGTGCGCCGGCCGATGGCGTCGTAGGTGAACGCCGCCAGCGTGTCGCCGAGCGCGTCCTGGACCTCGACGAGGCGGTTCTCGTAGTCGTAGACGTAGGTGGTCACGGCGGCACCGTCGTCGGTGACCTCTTCGAGGCACCCGTTGCTGTCGTACACGTAGTCGTAGTCAGGCGAGTTGTCAAGCGTCACCGTGTACTCGCCCGTGCTCGGGTCGACGGACCGGTTGCCGGCGCGGTCCTCGGCGATCGCCTCGACATCGTTGTCGCCCGATTGGAGCGCGATGGCGCGGGCGATGAACACGTCGTCCCTGATCTGGGCCTTCGTGAAGCTGCCGGCGTCGATGTTGCGCACGGCGGCCGACGTGATCTGGTCGTCGAACAGCGTGCCGGCCACGTTGATCTTGCCGCCCGG
>CAZCQN010000118.1:0-10057 GCA_964500825.1 uncultured Verrucomicrobiota bacterium
ACGTCGACGTCGTCGAGGTGGCAGGCGATCTGCACCCGCTCGCCGCGCTCGTCGTTGATCGTGAACAGGATGAAGCGCTCGGGCGGGCCGGGGTAGTCCTTGCGCGCCACCTCCTCGCCCTCGTAGCGCTTCCAGGCGTAGACGCGGTAGAGGGTGCCGCGCGAGATCGCCAGCGCCTCCGGCGGGTACGTCAGCGGCTGGAGGGCCACCACGTCGCCCGGCCCGAACGGCCGCGGCGCCGGCTCGCTCGGTTCCTCGTACTCCTCGTTGCGCTCCATGAACCACTCGTCGGGGTCCTTGAACAGCGCGATCGGCTGCGAGCTCAGCGTCAGCGGCGGCTCCTGGAAGTAGAGGTGCGTGTGGTCGGCTTCGCTCTGGCTGTCGAGCAGCGCCTGGAGCGTCTCGATCAGCAACTGGAGCCCGGCCGCGTTGGCCGACACCTGCAGACCCTGCTCGTCGTCGTAGTCGCAGTGAATGAACGAATTCTCGTCGGGCGGCACGGCGTTGTGGACCCAGTCGAAGTGCGCCGGCTGGTCCTGGCCGAGCCGCTCGGCCGCCAGATCGAGGAACAGGTTGCAGGCAGGATCGGCCCCGAGCTCCTGCTCGGCGTAGCGCAGGCACGCCTCGAGCGCGTGGCGGCGCTGGGCCTTGTCGTCGAGGTCGTATCGACTCAGGATCTCATCGAGCGCCTGCTCGAGCTCGTCCTCGTCCATGCGTCTCGGTGCGGCCTCCTCGGTGCGTCGAAGGCACTGCTTCTAACACTCCTGGCCGCCGCGTGCAAGCGATACCGGCGAGGCGCCGCACCGCTAGCGCGCGGCCTGCCGGGCCTGCTCGACGGCCCGCTCGTAGACGGCGCGCACACGGCGGCGCTGCGCGGCGAGCCGCTCGGCGAATGCGGCCGGCTCGACGTTGAACAGCCGCAACGCCCGGAGCAGGCGGCGCAGCTCGGCCTCGTCGGTGGGCAGCTCGTCGGTGGCCGCGTTCGTCTCGATCCGCAGCGCGTTCTCGACGATCCGGTAGAACGTATACGTCGAGTCAAGGAACAGCACATCGTCGCGGTCCAGGTGGCCGGCGGCGCCCAGCGCGGCGAGTGCGCGCGCCGTGTTCGCCTGCACGAGCGAGCGGTCGTCCCGGCCGTAGACCAGCGCGAGCAGGTGCGCCGTGAACTCGATCTCGACGAGCCCGCCGTGGCTCAGCTTCAGGTCGCGGTCGCGTGCAGCGGTCGCCACGCGTTCGGTCGCCATTCGTTCGCGGATGCGCGCGATCTCGTCGACCTCGTCGCGCCGAAGCGGCTCGGCGAAGACCGCCTCGTCACGCACGCGCATGAAGTCGGCCGCGAGCAAGCGGTCGCCTGCCACGTACGTGGCGCGCAGGAGCGCCTGCTTCTCCCACGGCTGGATCCGGCGCCGGTACGCGTTCGCGTAGCCCTCGAGCGTCGGGCAGAGCGAGCCCTGCTCGCCGCCGGGCCGGATCCGGGCGTCGACCTTGGCGAGCGCGCCGAGCGGCGTCGGCGCCGTCATCGTGCGGAGCACGGCCGCGGCGAGCTCGGCGACGTACTGGGCCGCCGGCACGCTGCGCGCGCCGGCGGCGCCGGTGGTGTCGCCCTCGGCGTCGCAGACCAACAGCACGTCGAGGTCCGAGCCGTAGCTCAGCTCGTCGCCGCCGAGCTTGCCCACGCCGATGATGCAGAACCGGGCCGGCTCGCCCGCGGCGTTTCGCGCGGGGCCGTAGCGGGCGCGCAGCGCGGCCTCGCACCGCTCGAGCACGAGGGCCGCCACCCGCCGCGCGAGCTCGCTGAGTGCGCCCATCGTCTCGCGCACGTCGGCCAGGCGCAGGATGTCGCGCAGGCCGATCTTGAACAGCTCCTCGTTGCGGTACTGGGCGAAGTACGGGAGCGCCTCGTCGGGGCCAAGCTCGTCGAGCGGCAGCTCCTCGAACACGACGCCGAACGCGGTCACCGCGGACGATTCGAGCACGTCGCGCCTCACCGCGGCGTCGAACAGCTCCGGCTGCCGGCACAGGATGTCGGACAAAAACCGGCTCGTGCCGAACAGCAGCAGGAGCATGCGGAGCGTCTCGGTGTTCGTCGCGAGCAGCTCGTACAGGACGCGGCGCGCGCCGTAGGCGGCGACGAACGTCTCGAGGTTCGCGAGCGCCGCGTAGGGGTCGGGCACCTCGGGCAGCAGCTCGAGGATTCGTGGGGCGATCCGCGCGAACGCGAACCGCGTGGCGGCCAGGTGCGGGCTGTAGGGCGGGCCGAGCGCCAGGGCCTGAAGGAGCCTCGCGGCCCGCGTGGTCTCCTCGAGCCCGCAGCGCGCGGCGGCGGCCGCGACCTGTTCTGCAGGCGCCTCGCGGTCGAGCAGGACGGCCGCGTCTTCGACGCGTTGGCGCTCGCCGGCCGTTTCCTTGGGCGCGAGCCGCTCCGCGGTCTCAGCCAGCAGGCTGCGGTAGGTGCGCGCCACCGCGTCGACGTGCCGGCCGAGCTCGGCCCGGAAGCGCGCGACAGTTGCCTCTTGGCCCTCGTCAGCCAACGAGCAGCGCCGCGCGAGCCGGTACAGCGCGCGCGGCTCGTGCGGGAGCCGGTGGGTCTGCACGCCGTGCTCGAGCTGGAGCCGGTGCTCGACGGTGCGCAGGAACCGGTACGCTTCGCCGAGGCGTTCGGCCTCGTCGTTGCCGAGGAAGCCGAGCTGGGCGAGCAGCCCGAGCGCGTCGAGCGTCGCCGGCGTCTGGAGCTGCGGGTATTGGCCGCCGAGCAGGAGCTGGAGCAGTTGCGCCGTGAACTCGGCCTCGCGGATGCCGCCGCGGCCGAGCTTGACGTTCGTGAGCACCTCGCCGCGCCGGGCCACCTCGCCGTCGGCGCGCCGCTTGATGTGGCGGATCTCGTCGATGTCGCCCGTGCTCAGGTGGCGGCGGAACACGAACGGCCGCACCATCTCGACGAAGCGGGCACCGAGCGTTGCGCTGCCGGCGATCGGCCGCGCTTTGATCAGCGCCTGCCGCTCCCAGGTCGAGCCCCACTGCGCGTAGTAGCGCTCGGTGCTCGCCAGCGAACGGACGAGCGGCCCGACCGGGCCTTCGGGCCGCAGCCGGGTATCGACGCGGAACACGTGCCCCTCGTCGGTGCGGGCCGAGATGAAGTTGATGAGCCGCTCGGCCACCTTCGTGAAGAACGCCTCGGCGCCAAGCCCGGCGCCGTGTCCGGCCGGTCCTGTGCTTGGCCGTGGTGGGCCCTCCTCGCTCGTGACGAAGATCACGTCGATGTCCGAGCTGTAGTTGAGCTCCCCGGCACCCACCTTGCCCATGCCGATCACGGCGAACTCGACCGGCTCGCCGCTGTCGCGGCCCATCGGTGTCCCGTGTCTCGATCGCAGGTCGTCGAGGACGGCCTCGAGCGCGACTTCCACGCACGCGCCCGCCAGCGTCGAGAGCTCGCGCGTCGTCGTCGCCAGGTCGGCCAGGCCGAGGATGTCGCGCGCGCCGATGCGTACCAGCTCGCGCCGCTTGAACCGCCGCATCGCGTTCATCCGGTCGGGCTCGGCGTCGAAAACGAACACGTCGTGCCGCAGCTCGCCGATGAGCGTTTCTCGGTTCCGGGGCGCGTCGCGCAGCTCGGGGTCGGCGACGAGGTCGAGGTACTCGGGGGTGCGCACGAGGGCGTCGGCCAGAAGCTGGCTCGTTGCAGAGATCGCCGCCAGCAGCTCGATGAGCGCAGGGTCTGCGCGCAGCCTTGCCAGGAACGCGCCGCGGCTCGCCACCGCCGCCGTCATGCGCTCGAAGTTGTTGAGCGCCATGTCCGGGTCGGGACACTGCGACAGCACGTCGAGCAGCTCGGGCAGCAGCTCGCGCAGCGTCTCGCGCGCGAGCGGGTCTTCGCCGATGGCCAGCACGTTGTGGTGGGCGCGCTTCGCGTCGGCAAACCCGTGCTCGGCCAGCAGCGCGAGCGCCGCGGGCGGCGGCGGACCGCTCGACGTGGTCGGGCCGCTTGGCGCGTCCAGGCCGCTTGGCGCGGCCTGTTGCTCGAGCAGCACGTCTGTCGGTCGGGATGACATGGCTTGAAGATGCCGTTTCTCGTCGGGGAAGCTTGCCCATAGGCTAGCATTTCACCTTGCCCGAGCGCAACGCCGCTGCTACTGTGGGGTCGGGTGACAGGACGGGCCTAGTCTGCTCGCGCAGCACTTCTCAGGGGGCAACAGGTCTTGCCACCGGCTGAAGCCGGTGGCAACACCTATTGGATAGGGAGCGCATGCTGGCCGGTTTCTCGTGACATGCCTGGCGGCGCGCCGTGGTGCTGGAGAAGCCGGCTCTCGTTGATCGAATTGGATACCGGATCGCATGCGCGTTGACGAGTTTGACTACGAGCTGCCTGAGGACCTGATCGCCCAGTACCCGCTGGTCGACCGGGACGCGTCGCGCTTGCTCGCGCTCGACTGCCGCCGGCGCACGCTGGCGCACGAGCAGTTCCGCGACCTGCCGCACCACCTCAAGCCGGGCGACGCGGTGGTCGTCAACGACTCGCGCGTCATCCCCGCCCGGCTGCTCGGCCAGCCCGAGGGCGGCACGCGCGAGGTCGAGCTGCTGCTGCTGCGCGAGATCGAGCCGAACCTGTGGGAGTGTCTCGCGAAGCCGGCGCGCAAACTGGGCGAGGGCAAGCGCATCACGTTCGACGGCGGCGCGGTGCGGGCCCAGGTCGTCGACGCGCGGCCCGACGGGATCCGGACCGTCCGGTTCGCGCTCGACGGCGATCTGAAGGACCGCCTCGACGCGATCGGGCACACGCCGCTGCCGCCGTACATCCGCCGGCCCGACGAGCCGCTCATGGACCGCGACCGCTACCAGACCGTCTACGCGCGCGACCCGGGCTCGGTCGCCGCGCCGACGGCCGGCCTGCACTTCACTGAGCAGGTGCTCGAGCAGCTCGGCGCCAAGGGCGTGCGCGTCGTCCGGGTCACCCTGCACGTCGGGCTCGGCACGTTCCAGCCGGTCAAGGCCGAGACGGTGGCCCAGCATCGGATGCACCCCGAGGCGTACACGCTCGGCCCCAGGGCCGCCGACGCGATCAACGCAACGCTGAAGGCCGGGCGGCAGATCCTCGCCGTCGGCACGACGGCGGCGCGCGTGCTGGAGACCTGCGCGCGCGAGGACGGGACCGTACGCGCCGGCGAGGGCGAGACCGACCTATTCATCGCGCCCGGCTACCGCTTCAAGGTGGTGCACCACCTGCTGACCAACTTCCACCTGCCGCGCTCGACGCTCCTGATGCTCGTGTGTGGGCTCGCCGGGCGCGACCTCGTGCTGTACGCCTACGAGGAGGCCAAGCGCGAGGGGTACCGCTTCTACAGCTACGGCGACGCGATGCTCATCCGGCACGGCGGAAGGGCGGCGTCGTGAGGTTCGAGCTGCTGGCCAGCGACGCCGCTTCGTCAGCCCGGCTGGGCCGGGTGAGCACCGCGCACGGGGAGTTCGAGACGCCGGCGTTCATGCCGGTCGGCACGCATGGGGCTGTCAAGACGCTCTCGCCCAGCGACCTGCGGGCAGCCGGCGCCCAGATCGTCCTGTCGAACACCTATCATTTGAGCCTCCGGCCCGGCACCGACGTAGTCAAGGCGATCGGCGGGCTCCACCGCTTCATGGGCTGGCCGGGCCCGCTCCTGACCGATAGCGGCGGCTACCAGGTCTTTAGCCTCGCGCCGATGCGCAAGGTCACCGACGACGGGGTCGAGTTCCGCTCGCACATCGACGGCGCGCTCTCGTTCCTGGGGCCGGAGGAGGCGGTCCGCATCCAGCGCGATCTGGGCGCCGACGTCGCCATGGTCTTGGACGAGTGCGTCCCCTATCCGGCCGACCGCGATATTGCTTGTCAGGCAGTGGACCGGTCCATACAATGGGCGGCTCGGTGCCGCTCTGTGCACTCGGCGCGTGCTGCGCACTCCGCGAGTGCAGGGCACTCGGGGCACGAGGGGTCCCAGGCGCTTTTCGGCATTGTCCAGGGCTCGGTCTACGAGGACCTGCGCGAGCGATGCGCCCGGGAGCTGGTGGCGATCGGGTTCGATGGCTATGCCATCGGCGGCCTGAGCGTCGGCGAGCCGATCGAGCGGATGCTCGAAGTGGCCGCGTTCACAGCGGCGCGGCTGCCGGCCGACCGGCCCCGCTACCTGATGGGCGTGGGCACGCCGGCCGACATCGTGCGGGCCGTCGCGCTCGGCGTCGACATGTTCGACTGCGTGATGCCGACGCGCAACGGGCGCAACGGCCAGGCGTTCACCTCGGACGGCCTGCTCCGGCTCCGGGGCGCGCGCTACCGGGATGACGCGCGGCCGATCGAGGACGGCTGCCCGTGCGAGGCGTGCGCGGGCTCGGAGCGTGTGAAGAACTCGGAGGGTTCTTCCAACGCGAAAAGGCCCTTGGCTTTTTCGCGCGCGTACTTGCGGCACTGCGTGAACGTGAACGAGATACTCGGGCTGCGCCTCATCAGCCTGCACAACGTCACCTTCTACTGCCGGCTGATGGCGCGCATGCGCGACGCCATCCGTCAGGGCTCGTTCGGCGCGTTCGCCGACGAGTTTCTGGCCCGCTACGGCGCGGGCCGAAGCGGCGGCTTCGGCTAAGCGTCGGACTTGCAGGGCGCGGACTTGCAGCGCAAGTCCGACGTCCGCTTGCCGTGCAACAGCCGGTGACGACGAGACACGAGAGGAGTAAGACATGACGCTGCTCGACCTGATCGTGGCGGCTGAGGACGCGCCGAAGGACACCGGCAAGGACGGCGGCCCATTGGGCGGTCTCCTCAGCTTCCTGCCGATGCTGTTGCTGCTCGGCGCCGTCTTCTATTTCCTCATGATCCGGCCCCAGCAGAAGCAGCGCCGCGAGCAGCGGACGATGATCGACTCGCTCAGGCGCGGCGACAAGGTGGTCACCCTCGGCGGCATTCACGGCCGGATCGAGGGGCTCAAGGATAAGCTCGTCGTGCTCAAGGTGGCCGACAACGTCAAGATCGAGATGAACAAGGCGAGCATCGCCCAGGTCGTCCGGCGCCGCGACGACGACGAGGGCGGCGAGCCGGCCGGCTGATGCCGCCCCATACGCATAGCACCGCAGGGAGGTTGCGTCGATGAGTTCAAGTCTGCGCTGGCGCGTCGTGCTCGTGATCGTGGTGGCGCTCTTCGCGCTCGCGCTTGTGTGGCCCACGATCCGGTGGGCCACGCTCGGCAACGAGCCGACCGAGACGTTCAGCGTGCGCTCTGCAGAGATCCCGAACCTGACCCCCAAAGAAGTGCTGACGCTGCGCTACTACCGCTGGCAGGCCGAGCTCGAAGACGACCTCGACTACACGCGCAAGAACCCCCAGCAGCGACCCAGAATCGAGGAGGCGCACCAGGCGGCCGCCGAGACGCTCGAAGCCGACACCGCGGCGCTCCTTGCTGACCCCGACTTCCCGAAGCTGCCCGCGTTTGAGCAGGCCAAGCAGCTCATCAAGCTCGAGACCAAGGCGCGCACGCCGCGCGTGGCGAGTCTCGCGCGCAACATCCGCCACGACTTCCACCGGTGGTGGCACGGCGACGAGGAGAAGATCCTCCACCTCGGCCTCGACCTCAAAGGCGGCATCTACATGGTGCTCGAGACCGATCCCGACCACCAGGTCCAGGTCTACGAGAAGCTCAGGAGCCGCATCGACGAGTTGGGCGTGGCCGAGCCGATCCTGCAGCGCCAGGGCCGCTCGCGCATCATCGTCCAGCTTCCGGGCGCCACCGATCTCGAGAAGGCCGAGCGCCTGATCAGGGAGCGCGCCTTCATGGCGTGGATGCTCGTCGAGGAGGAGGCGCTCAACGACCCGGCCTACGAGCAGGAAGCGCTGCTGAGCGAGTACGACAGGATCGTGAACGAGCTGCCGGACCGCGGCCCCGATCCGGAGAAGCCCGACACCATCGTGCCGTACAAGGACGAGGACGCCAACCTGGTCAACTACGCGGTCTTCGACAAGGAGGTCGCCGAGCGCGGCGTCATCCCGGCTGACACGATCCTGCGCGTTTACGAGCACGAGGGCCGCACGGGCGAGGAAACCCGCGAGGTCTTGCTGCTGCGCTCGTCCGAAGCCCAGCCGTACGTGATCAACGGCGACGAGCTGGTCGGGAGCAGTTGCGTTGTCCGGAAGGGCCAGTTCGACCAGCCCGTCGTCGCGTTCGAAATCCGCACTCGCGACGCGAAGCGGCGATTCAAAGAGCTGACCACCACCTACAGCGGCGAGTCGGACAAGAAGATCCCCGTGCCCGAGACGCGATCGAGCCGCGGGTGGCGCCTGACGATCCTGCTCGACGACAAGGTGGTCAGCGCCCCGTCGATCAGGCAGCCGCTGTCTGGCGGTGGGGTGATCACGGGGATCGACAACTTCGACGAGGCCAGCCTGCTCGCCCTCCAACTGCGCACCGGCTCGCTGCCGGCCGACATCAGTATCGTGCAGAACCTCCAGGTCGGCCCGACACTCGGGGCCGACTCGATCCGGATGGGCTGGCGGGCCGCCGTGCTCGGGCTCGCGGTCGTCATCGTGTTCATGGTCGTCTACTACCGCGTCTCCGGCATGTTCGCCGTCGTCGCGCTCATCATCAACGTGGTGCTCATCCTCGGCGCGCTCGCGGCGGCCGGCGCCACGCTCACGCTGCCGGGCATCGCGGGCATCATCCTGACGATCGGCATGGCCGTCGACGCCAACGTGCTGATCTTCGAGCGCATCCGCGAGGAGCTTGGCGCGGCCAAGAAGATCAAGGCCGCCGTCGACGCCGGCTACAGCAAGGCGCTGCGGACGATCCTCGACGCGAACATCACGACGCTGATCACCGCCGTCGTGCTGTTTTTCCTCGGCACGGGCCCGGTGCGCGGGTTCGCCGTCACCCTGAGCATCGGCATCTGCACCTCGGTGTTCTCGGCGCTCGTGATCACGCGCGTGCTGTTCGACGTGCTG
Organism: uncultured Verrucomicrobiota bacterium; assembly: GCA_964500825.1. Classification (GTDB taxonomy): domain Bacteria; phylum Auribacterota; class JABMQX01; order JAFGEW01; family JAFGEW01; genus CAYUZG01. Next base: position 8,951 of record CAZCQN010000118.1, read on the forward strand.
CTGCTCAACAAGTCGGTCGAGACGCTCGGCATGTTCCGCTTCTTCGAGCAGCCGAACATCGGCTTCGTCCGGGCGCGGCGCACGGCGCTCACGGCCTCGGCGCTCGTGATCGTCATCGGCCTCGTCGCCTTCGGCATGGGCGGCGGCGGCAACTTCGGCATCGACTTCACCGGCGGCACAGTGTACCGGCTCGACTTCGGCGAGCGCGAGGTGCGGGTCGGGGAGGTTCGCGACGCGCTCAACACGCTCGGCGTGACCGAGGCCCGCGTGCAGGAGTTCGACGTTGCCGCCGGCCGGGTCACGAAGGTCATGATCCAGACGCGCGGCACGCCCGACGAGGACGAGCGCCTGCGGGACCTGCCTGCCAAGATCGAGCAGGCGGTCGGCATTCCCCTTGCCGACACCCCCAGCATTCACAGCATCTCGGCCTCGCTCTCGGGCGACCTCGCGCGCCAGACGCTCGTGGCGTTTCTGCTCGCGCTGTGCGGGATCTTGGTCTACGTCTCGTGGCGGTTCGAGTTCAAGTTCGCCGTCGGCGCGATCGTCGCCCTCCTGCACGACGTGCTGATCACGGTGGGCTTCTTCGCCGGGTTTTTCGTCCTGGGGCGCCGCCAGATCAACGCGCCGACGATCGCCGCGTTTCTCACCATCGTCGGCTACTCGCTCAACGACACGATCGTCGTGTTCGACCGCATCCGCGAAGACCTCAAGATCATGAAGCGGCTCGACTTCGGCACCATCATCAACACGAGCATCAACCAGACGCTGAGCCGCACGACGCTCACGTCGTTGACCACGCTCATCGTGATCGTCTCGCTCTTTGTCCTGGGCGGCCAGGCGATCAACGACTTCTCGTTCGCCATGCTCATCGGCGTCGTCATCGGCACCTACTCGTCCATCTTCATCGCCAGCCCGGTGTTGCTCTTCATGCACCGGAAATGGGCGGCTTGAAGCCCAGGCCAGACTCGGGTATCGTAGGTCGCATGGCGCTTGGCGCGGGCGAGACTGTGGGGCGGGGCTGCCCGCGTATCAAGCAGACCGAACCGCAGTGCGTCGCCTGACGGGTGCCTCGTCCCGGCCGACGCGTCACCGCCGGCCCGCAGCGGG
>CAZCQN010000119.1:0-10051 GCA_964500825.1 uncultured Verrucomicrobiota bacterium
GGATGGCCTCGAGTTGCCCGGCTTCGCCGAGCTGTTCGATCTGGGTGCCGATCTCGGTGATCTCGGGGAATCCGTAGGAGGCGCCGTTGCCTTTGAGGCGGTGGCCAAGGGCGCCGAGGCCGGCGGCGTCGCCGTCGGTCACCAGCTCGTGCATTTGGGTCAGCACGTTCGGGAACTCGGTCATGTACTCGACGCGCAGCTCGAGCATCAGGTCGGCCAGGTCGTCGTCGGGCGCCGGCGCGGTCTGCGCCGCGGCCTCGGGCGTGGCGGCGTAGGCAGGTTGCTGGCCGGCAGCGTTGTCGAGGTGGTCGTCGTGGGCACGGGACCTGGCCATGGTGCCTGGCGTGCCGAGGGCGTCCCGTTGAGCGAGGACGCGTTTCATCTCGAGGAACAGCTCATGGGTCTGGACTGGTTTGGCGGTAAACCCGTCGCACCCGGCGTCAGCCGCTTTTTGGCGGTCCTCGTTCAGGGCCGAGGCGGTCAGAGCGACGATCGGGATGCGGGCAAGCTCGGGGTCGTCCTTGATCGCGCGCGTGGCGTCGTAGCCGCTCATCACGGGCATGTGCATATCCATCAGGATCAGGTCGGGCTCCCGGTGGGCGAGCTCGAGTGTCTGGCGGCCGTCCTCGGCGAAGGTCACCTGGAAGCCGCGGCCCTCGAGCAGCCGGAGCATATAGTGGCGGTTGAGCTCGTCGTCCTCGGCCACCAGCACGCGGAGCCCCTCCCAGGCGAAGTCGGCGGCAGGCTCCGCGACGGGCGCCTTCTCCGGCACGGGCTCCTGTGCGGGCACGTATGGGAAGGTGAATGTGAACGTCGAGCCTTTGCCCTCGTCGCTCTCGACCGTGATATCGCCGCCGAGCAGCTTGGCTATGTGTTTGCACAGTGTCAGGCCGAGTCCGGTGCCCCCGAAGCGGCGCGTGGTGCTCGCGTCGGCCTGGGTGAACGGGTCGAAGATCCTGGCGAGTTGCTCGGGCGCGATGCCGATGCCGGTGTCGACCACGGCGACCTGGATGTGTGCGCCTCGGCGCTTCGCGTTGACCGTAATCGAGCCTTGCTCGGTGAACTTCGAGGCGTTTGCGAGCAGGTTCGTGATGATCTGCTGCACTTTGACTTCGTCGGAGCGGATGGAGTTGGGCACGTCCTGGGCGATGGTGACTTGGAGGGCGACGTCGCTTTCGCCGCAGCGAGCCCGAACCAGGTCGGCGCATCGGTCGATGAGTGCGTGGAGGGAGAAGTCGACCTGCTCGATGGTCATGCGGCCGGACTCAACTTTGGACAGGTCGAGGATGTCGTTGATGAGCCGGAGCAGGGTGTTGCCGCTGGTGTGGATCATGCCGACTGTTTCGCGCTGTTCGGGTGTCAGCATCTCATCGAGCAGCAAGGTTGAGAAGCCGATGATGGCGTTCATCGGGGTGCGGATCTCGTGGCTCATGTGGGCGAGGAATTGGCTCTTGGCCTCGTTGGCGGCTTCGGCCTCGCGTCGGGCTCGGGTGAGCTCCTCGGCTTGTTTGCGCTCGGTGATGTCCTGAGCAATCGTCGTGAAGCGCCCGAGACCTGGCGAGAAGGCCGAGACCATGAAGTGCTTGTCGAGCCGTTCGATGTAGTGCTCGAAATGGATGGGCTGACCGGTCGCGGCGACGCCGGCGTAGACGTCGAGATGCGGCGGGGCGGGCAGGTCGAACACCTCGGTGGCGTGCCGGCCGACCACGTCGTGGCGCGCGAGGCCGTGCTGCTGTTCGTACGCGGGGTTGACGTCCAGGATCACATAGTCGATGGCGGTTCCCTGCTCGTCGGTGACGAGCTCGTGCAGGGCGACCCCCTCGGTCATTGCTTCGAACATCTCGCGGAAGCGTTTCTCGCTCTTGCGCAGGGCTGCCTCGGCCGCCTGCTGTTCCCGGGTTCGTTTTTCAACCTTGGCGATCATGGCGTTGACGCTGTGCTGGAGGTCACCAAGCTCGTCGGCCCACGTTTTCGACGCGAGGCGTGCGGTGAGGTCGCCGGCTTCGACCAGGCGCAGGCATCGCACCGTCTCTCGGATGCGCGGGCCGGTGAGCGAGTGGACGAGCACCACCTCGGTCAGCGTGGTCAGGAAGATGCAGAGCAGCGAGCTAACGATGAACGAGACGGCGGTGGCGCGTTTCTCGGCCGTCAGGCGGCTTGTGTCGACGTCGAGGTAGAGGTAGCCGATGAGTTTATCCCCCGAGTGCAGCGGGGTGACGCCGGTCAGGAAGGTCCTCGAGTCGCGCGTGACGCGCCGGATCTGGCCGGTCTGATCGCCTGGATCGGGCTGCCATGTCTCGCCGGGGTCGAGCACGCTGTTGACGTGTCGCCCATCGAGATTGGGGGCCGAGGCGTAGAAGAGCCGGCCGTTGGCTCGCACGATGAAGGCGCGCTCGACTCTCTCTCCAATGAGGCGCTCGAGCGCGGCGGTGTCCTGGACGGCCTCGTAGTTGAGTGCTTGCTGGGCCATGAGCAAGCCGGGGATCTGCATCTTGGTTTTGACCTGCCGGTCGAGCTCCCGGCCGTAGCGGTCCACGTAGTAGTAGCCCAGGAGGGTAAAGACGGCCGTCTCCATCACGAAGATGGCGAAGCCGATCTTGAAGACGAGGCTGTTAAATACGCGTGGCCGTCTCATGGTCTCACGTGCTGGGTGTGGGCGCGCCGCCGGTCCGGCGGCGCGCCCGGCAGAGCCCGCTATTTGCAGTTCGCGATGATCTCGTCATACGCTTCTTGGCCGGTCGTGGTGCCGGCGAGCAGCTTGACCACCTGCTCGTTCACGAGCCCGGTGAGCAGCTTGTTTTTCTCGCCGAGGATGAAGCCCACGTCGTCGCTGAAGTGCAGGTTGCCCTGGTACTTGTCCTGCATACGGTGCTGGAACTGCTCGAATTGGTCGTCGGCCACGTCGGACTGGGTCAGGTGGCCTTGGAGGCCGGTGGGCGCCTTGGTGTAGCGGACCCACTTCTCGGCGATCTTGGGCTGCGACCAGAACTTGAACAGCTTGATGGCCGCCTCGCGGTTGGGCGACTCCTTCATGATGGCGAACTGGGGCGTGTAGCTGCCGATGTAGAAGTCGACGGGCTGGAACACGGGCAGCTCGGCCGGCATCATGCGCATCGTCTTCTGCTCGTCGATGTCCATCCAATGGCTGTACATCCACGAGCCGTTCACGAAGAAGAGCGCTTGGCCGTCGAGCACGTAGTGGCGTGTGTCCCACCAGACGTTGTCGTTGTACGAGTCGCCGAGTGCCCCGTACTGGCCGAGCCGCTCGAGGGCCTGGAAGGTGCGGAGCAGCGCGGCGCGCTTGCTTTCCGAGGCGGTTCTCTGCTTGACCTCGTTGAGGTTGCCGACGGCCGAGGCGAACAGATGCCGGAACAGGTACTCGGTGGTGCGCCAGTCCTTGGCCTCGTGGATGGCGACGATGTTGGTGCCGTGTGCCTGGTTGTAGTCGTAGACGGCCTGGACGTAGCCGACGAGGTCGTCGATCGTCACCGTGTGGGGGTCGATGGTGAGGCCGAGCTGGTTGGCCACGTCGCGGTTGTACCAGAGCATGCAGTAGAAGCCCTCGATGTAGGGGCCGACGAACATGTTGTCGAAGGCGGCTCGGTACATCGGGTTCTCGGTGATAAACGGCTTCTGTGTCTGGGCGAACCAGTCAACCTCGGCGAAGTTCACGAGGTGTTTGTGGCCCCAATGGGGGTCGCCCAGCAACTGGGCGACGTCGCGGTACTGGCCGGTGTTGAAGGGCACGATGTCCCAGCGGATGTCGCCGGTCTTGATCATGTCGACGATCTCGGCCGCGACGGCCTTCTCGGTTGGCAAGCCGGCTTCCTGATGGAACCTGAAGGTGAGGTCGACGTCGGGGTTGAGGAACTCGAACTCCCTGGCAACCTCGCGCACGAAGGTTTCGCGGTCGTGCTCGCCCTTCCAGCGCGACATCCAGTTGAGCTGGCTCGTCGTGTCCGTCGTGTCCGGCTGCGTCGGCTCGACGGCCGGGTCAGGCTGGGTCTCTCGTGGGCCCTTGGCGCCGAACGGCTGCACGAACCACAGGGCGACGGCGGCGGCGAGTGCGGCGACCAGGGCTGCAATGGTCCAGTGGCGCTTCATGGCTTCCTGTTCCTTGTCTTCGTAATTGCGTATGTGTTGGATTGCCTTCGCACGTAATCGCCGTCGAGGGTGCCCACGGTTGCTAGCGTGGCCCGGTGGCGGCGTTGTGGGTCTCCGTGAGCGTGTCGTCAGGGATCGTGTATCTCGGCGGTTGGCCGAGCTCGGCCAGGAGGGCGTTAACCTCGCGTTTCACTTCGGTGACGCGGTCCTCGCGCCAGGCAGCGGCCTGGTTGAAGTGCTCGAGTTCCCCGGCGTGGAGCGCGTTGGCGATCGCGGGCTGTACCGAGCGCGCGATCTCGGCGATGATGGCGCGCGCCCGCGGGGCGATCTCGGCCTGCACGTGTGATGAGAAGAAGAGCAGCCCGACGAAGCGCTCGCCGACGCCGAGTGGCACCGAGGCGGCCGAGGTGAGCCCCTCGGCGAGGAACTCGGGCTCGTCGGCGAACCGCTTGTTCAGGTCTTGGTGGTTGAAGAAGAACACGTTGCCTCGGAGGCTTTCGCGCCGATCGGGTGGTTTGACCGGGCAGCACTGCATGTGCGCCACGAACGGCTTGGAGAGGCCCTGGTCGGATGCCATCACGAGCTGATCTGTTTTCTCGTCGAGCAGATAGGTGGCGACGCTGTCGAAGTCGAGTTCGGTCAGGCACGTGTCCGTGATCGACGAGAGCACCTCGTTCAGGCTGGTGGGCCGGTTGGCCGCCTCGCTGATGGCGATGTGGATCGCGAGCCGTTGCTTGGTGGCGAGGAGCGCTTCGTAGGCGGCGGCCGAGTCGGCCGCGTGGTGTTCGGCCGCCTCGCGCGCGGCGCGTGCCTTGCGAGAGGCCTCTTGCGCCTCGTTGGCTGTTCGCTTGAGCTCGTCGACGGTGCGCGCGCGGTTGATGGCCACGGCGGCGAGATCGGCCATCGTCGCCACGGTCTTCTTGTGCTCGTCGGTGAATTGCCGCTGCGGCTTGGTGTGGCCGACGGCGAAGATCCCGAACACGCCGCTGTCGTCTCGGAGCGCCGTGCCGAGCATGGCGTGGAGCTTCAGGTGGCGCTCCGGGTGGCGTCTGATTTCGGGGTGTGCCATGACGTCGTCGAGGCAGACGATGCCGTCGCTCCTGAGCAGCGTGGCGAAGGGCGGGCTCTGCTCCGGCGTGAAGCCTGGTGGGACCTCGTCGGGCGCGCAGTTGCTCAACGTGAGGCTGGCCACCTCGCCTGTGTCGGTATCGAGCAGCGCGATGAGGCCGATGTTGGCCCCGCAGCTCTCGCGGGCTGAGTCGGCCAGGAGTTGGAGCGGCTTGTCGAGGGTTGGTTCCTTGAGGACCGCGGCCAGCATGTCGCTCACGCGCCGCTCGCGCTCCAGGGCGTCGCTGAGGTGTGCCGCGTGATGCTTGAGCGTCGCGCGCGAGGCGGCCAGGGTCTGCATGGTGCGGCGCAGCGCGGCGTAGGCGAGCAGGGCGAGCGCGCAGGCAATGCCGGCGCCCACGAGCGCCTGGGTTCGGGTTGTCTGCTTGAGGGCCGTCAGGCGGCTCGTCATGTTGCGCAGGATGAGGGCGTGGCCCACCGTACGGCCGAGCACGTCGGCCATCGGCACTTGGCCGGCGCCGTAGGCCGCGTCGCCGATGCGGATCAGCGTGCCGGGCTGCTGGGATCCGTCGTGCGCGCGGGCGATGAGTGGCCGCACCTCGGGCGGCAGCGTCTCGAACGTTGCGCTTGACACCACGAGCTGGTCGAAGTCGTCCCAGCCGCCGAGGCTGCTGGGCCGGCCGTGGCCGGCCTTCTCCCACGAGGCTTTATTGAGGAACTCCTTGTCGATGGCGACCATGATTTCCTGCTGGGCGGTGCCGTTGCCGGTGAGGGTGGCGAGGATGTGGTCGATGTCCTCGGCGAACTCGATGTAGCCGAGCAGTTCGTCGCCATCGTAGTAGGGCTTCACCACGCGCAGCGCGAAGGCGAGCTTGCCCACCTCGAGCCCCCAGGCCGGCTGGCCGGTCTCGATCGCCTTTCGGACGGTCGCGTGGGTGACCTTCTGGCCGTAGTCGTCCGGGCGGTGCAGGCGCGCAAAGGCCGTGCCGTCGGGCTCAATGAAGTAGAAGCGCGTCAGTCTGTACTTGTCGCTCAGGTGGCGGAACAACGGGACGCCGTGTTCGAGCAGCGCTTGGCGGTCGCGCGCGCGGAACAGGTCCTTGAACTCCTGGTCGTGCATGAAGGTGCCGAGCGCGCTCCGCAGCCGCAGCGCATCGTCGTTGAGCATCTGGCGCATAAGGCGTCCGGTGTTGTCGACGTCGCGCACGATCTCGCGCCGGAGCTCTCGCATCTCCATGCGCCAAGTGCTGACGATGTCGTAGGCGGTCAAGCCCAGGATGGCCACGGCAAGCGGAATGAAGAACTTGGCGATGAGGTGGTTTCTGCGCAGGAGCGCCTTGGGCGGTTGAGGTTCGGGCGCGCCGGGGCGCAGCTCCGGCGCGGTGGGCTCGGGTGGCACGTGGATCGGACCGCGCCGTGCGTTCATACGTCTCTCCCCGGGATTCTGCCGCCCTCGCGCCGCTGGCTGGCGGGGCGCCGTCCCTGGGCTGCATCTGGTTGCTCGGCCGGGTGGACCCCCCCCCGTCGGCACAGGGGCAGGTTCACCCTTCCTTGGCGTTATCGGCCCACTGGGTGGCCGCTTGAGGGCAAACGAGATCGGGGCCGGTCCGCCGGCTAGGCTTCTCGGCCGGCGTGCGGCGGGTTCAGGGCGCCGAGCGCTGGTCTGATGTGGTCAAGCTCTTTCTGCAGGGCCTCGAGTGCCGGGCCGGCCTGCTCGAGGTGGCCGTCGCGCGCCATCGTCTCGAGCTGGAAGGCCGCTTCGAAGCTGGGGTGCGAGGCGAGCTCGTTGGCCGAGCCCCTCAGTCGCTGCGCGGCCTGCTCGAGGGCGCGTGCGTCTCGGCGCTCGATGGCCTTGTGCATCTCGGCGAGCAGCTTCGGGTATCCGTCGAGGAAGAGCGGCACGACGATGCTGAGCTTCTCGAGGTCGCCGTCGAACATCGCGATGGCTCCGTCGACGTCAAGCGGCGCCTCGGCGGCCGCGCGTGCCGGCTGTGTCGGCTCCTCGTGGAGGAGGCGGACGACGGTCTCGACGAGCTCGGTGGCCTCCGGCGTCTTGTGCACGAAGGCGTCGGCGCCGGCCTCGAGGGCGTGCTGCTTGGTGTCGGCGGACTCGTCGCTGCTGAAGACGATGAGCTTGACGCGGCTGCACGAGCCGACGGCTCGGACTTGGCTGCACAGATCGGTGCCCGAGACGACGGGGAGCTTGGCATTGATCACGGCGGCGTCGGGCGTCTCGCCGACAATGGTGGCGAGGCCCTGGCGCCCGTCTGCGGCGATGAGCGGCACGAGGCCGGCGCGCCGGAGCAGCTTGGCGATCTGCTGCGCGGCCACGGGGTTGTCGTCGACGATGGCCACCCAGCGCGGCCGGGCCGCCTGAAGCTCGGCCCAGTCGTCGCCCTCTCGCGGTTCGCCGATCACGAGGAGGGCGTCGCCGCACTGGAGGGTCTCGTCGCGTCTCGGCAGCAGCACGTCGCGTCCGTGGCGTCGGAGGCCGAGCACGTTGTGGCTTGTCTCGTCGGCGATCTGGGCGACCGTTTGCCCTTCCATGCTCGAGCCGTCCTGGACGACGATCCATTGCGGCGTCGGCTTGGCCGGCTCGGCTGCCGCCGCTTCCGTGAAGTCGCCCGTGGCGGCGAGCATCTCGGTGGCGATGCGCATGCCGGCCGTCGAGAACGGCGAGATGACGCCGTCGGCGCCGGCGCGCAGCAGCTTCTTGTCCGAAGACGGTTCGTCGGCCCTGGCGACGATGTGCAGGTTCGGGTTGAGGTCGCGGGCCGTCAGCGCGATGAACAGGTTGTCGGGGTCCGAGGGCAGGATGGCCAGCACACCGTTGGCGTGCTTGATGCGGGCCTCGGTCAGGACGTCTTCGGAGGCGGCGTCGCCCTCGATGACGAGCCAGCCGCGAGCGCGCGCCGCTTCGAGCGCCTCGGCGTGGGTCTCGATGATGACGAAGTTCACGCCGGCGCGTTGGAAGTGCTCGGCCGCGGCGGAGCCGACACGGCCGCTGCCGCAGATGATGTAGTGGGAATCGAGGAGGGCGATGCGCTTTTTCATCTTTCGCTTCTCCGATGCGCCGGCGGCGACCGCGTCGATGAGGGCCTCGATGATCGTGTGAGCGATGAAGCCCAGGGTGCCGAACCCGGCGACGATGAGCACAATGGTGAACGCTTGCCCGGCGGGCGAAGGCGACTGCACTTCGCGGAAGCCGACCGTGGTGATCGTGATCACCGTCATGTAGACGGCGTCGAGCGGGCCGTACCCCTCGATCAGGACAAAGCCCGCGCTGCCGGCCGCGACGATGAGCACGGCCACAAGCAGGCACCGGCGGACTCGGGGTCCAACAGCCATGGTCTCACCTTGCGGGGTGGGCGGCGGCGCGCCGCCGTGCGACCTGTCTCTTCTGTCTGTATCGGCGCGCGGCCGTGCGACTTGAGTCGGCGCCGTTGCACCGTCGCGGCGGGGCGGGTATGATGTGGTGCGGGTTGTTGCGGGGCCTGTTGGCTCCGTTGGAGGAGGAGCATGGCGGAGAGATCGAAGCTTGACGAGACGCGCTCGGGCGCTGATGGCGCGCCGTCGGAGCCGGGTGCGGCCTGCGGCGTGCCGCTGCTGACCGTGCGCGGCCGGACGCTGCCGGAGGCGTGGGAGCGGGCCGTCGTCGAGACGTGGCGGCGCGGCGCGGCGATGCGCACGCAGTACGACAAGCCCGACGACCCGCCGAGCCGGGATGCGACCGTGGTGATCGAGGTGGCCGAGCCGCTCGGCGAGCCGCGCCTGCACCGCAGTTTCCCGGCGGGGCTCGAGGAGCTCGAGATCTACGTGCAGGAGGTGGTCTGGGGGGTTCACGACTCGTGGATCCGGCCCGACGAGGGCAAGTGGTCCTACACCTACCACCAGCGCTTGTTCGCCTACGACGTGATCGACGACTTCGCCGACTCGCCGAGCGGCGGGCCCTTCGGCCCTGTGGACCAGGTGGCGGCGATGGTTGACGAGCTGGGCGAGTGCGGCTACACGCGGCGGGCCCAGGCGATCACGTGGATGCCGACGGTCGATCTGGGTCATGCCGAGCCGCCGTGTCTTCAGCGGGTCTGGTGCCGGCTCGTCGACGACGGCTCCGTGGAACGGAGCGGTCCCGGGGACCGGCGCGGCGGTCGCGCCGCCCGGCTGGTGATGAACACCCACTGGCGCTCGCGCGACGGCTACAAGGCGGCGTTCATGAACATGGTGGCGCTCACGACGCTCCAGGCCGAGATCGCCCGCCGCCTCGGCGAGCGGCTCGGCCGCCAGGTCGGGCTCGGCCGGTACGTGGACATTTCGGACAGCTTCCACATCTACGGGAGCTATTTCGACGAGATCGAGCGGAACTTCCTCTCGCTGATGGAACGACGCTCGTTCGACGAGCGGACCTGGCGCACCGACGACGTGGCCGATCTGCTGCTGATGGGTCGCGTGCAGCTTCTCAACGGCAAGCCCGGCGAGCCGCCGCTGACCGAGGCGCACGTGGCCCGGCTGTACGCGAGCCTGCCCGAGTCGCATCGCGCGTTGGTCGACGAGGCTTGCCGTCCCGGCTCGAAGCCCGAGCGCCCCGCTCAGTAGGTTGCTGAAAACCCCCGAGAACGCCGAGCGTCGTCGTGTTCTGAGGAACACTTCTGTCGCCCATACCCGCCTCCGGCGGGCCTTCGGGGCTCTGGGGGTTCGTTTTGTCGTCGAGAACTCGGGGCTCAGGGGTCTGTTGAAAAAAAGGCGTTCTATGGAAGCCTTCCAGGCTATCTCTCGTTTTTGCGGTGCGCGACCCAGGGTGTTTGCGCGCCTCTTCGGAGGCGCCGCAACCCTGGGCTGTTCTATGAAGCCCCTTTGGGGCAAGCACCGTGCCGGCGGTGCC
>CAZCQN010000120.1:0-10011 GCA_964500825.1 uncultured Verrucomicrobiota bacterium
GGCGTGCAGCCCGAGGGCGACGACTGGCTCAAGCTCAACACGAACGAGAACCCGTTCCCGCCGTCGCCGCGCGTGCTCGACGCCGTGCGACGGGCCGCCGATGAGCGGCTCGCGCTCTATCCGAACCCGACGGCCGAGCCCGTGCGTGCTGCGGCCGCCAACGCGTTCGGCGTCACGCCGGAGATGGTCGTCGTCGGCAACGGCGGCGACGAAGTGCTCGCGATGATCACCCGCGCGTGTCTCGACACGGGCGATCGCGTCGTTGTCGGCGACCCGACCTACACGCTCGTCGAGGTGCTCGTGGCCATCCAGCAGGCCCGCCTGAGGCGCGTGCCGCTGGGCCGCGACTTCTCGCTGCCCCAACGCTTCTTCGGCACGGCGGCGGCGCGGGCGGTCAAGCTCGTGTACGTGCCGAACCCGAATGCGCCGACGGGTGTGCTTCACCCCCTCGACGAGATCGACCGTCTGTGCGAGACGACCGACGGGCTCGTCGTGCTCGACGAGGCGTACGTCGATTTCGCGCGCGAGCACGGCCTCGGGCTCGTCGACAAGTACCCGAACCTGATCGTGCTGCGCACGCTGTCGAAATCGTACTCGCTCGCCGGGCTGCGCGTCGGGTTCGGCATTGCGCAGCCGGACATGATTGCCGGCTTGATGAAGGTCAAGGATTCATACAACCTGAACGTCGTGAGCCAGGTCGCGGCAGTGGCTGCGCTCGAAGATCAGTCGTACGCGCAGGACTGCGTGCGTCGCGTCGTCGAGCAGCGCGAGGCGCTGTCGGATGCGCTCCGCGCGCTCGGGTTCACCGTGGTGGCGTCGGAGGCCAACTTCGTGTTTGCGAAGCCGCGGGGCCGGCCGGCGAAGGCGTTCTACGATGAGCTTGCGGCGCGTCGGGTGCTCGTGCGCCACTTCGAGCGACCCCGCGTCGACGAGTACCTGCGCATCACGGTGGGCAGCGCCGAGCAGAACCGCGCGCTGCTCGACGCGATCGGGGGCGCGATGGACGCGCTCGGTATCGACACGGGCTGAGGAGCAAGACCCATGGCGAAAGCGAAGCGCACACGGACCGCCAAGCGTATTCGCACGACGAAAGAGACGGGGATCGAGCTGACACTGGCGCTCGACGGCGCGGGCGCGACGCAGATCTCGACGACGATCCCGTTCTTGGACCACATGCTCGATCTGGTCGGCACGCACGCGATGTTCGATCTCGCGATCGAGGCGAGTGGCGATACCGCCGCGGACGATCATCACCTGGTCGAGGACGTGGGCATCGTGCTTGGCGAGGCGCTGCGCGAGGCGCTCGGCGGCAAGCGCGGCCTGGTGCGCTACGGCAGCGCGACCGTGCCGATGGACGAGGCGCTCGCGACCGCCGTCGTGGACTTGAGTGGGCGGGCGTACTTCCGCTACGACGTGAGGCTCCGCGCGAAGAGAATCAAGCGGTTCGACGTTCAGCTCCTCGAGGAGTTCCTGCGGGCCTTCGCGTTCAACGCGCAGATGAACCTGCACGTCATCCTTGAGGCGGGCCGAAACACGCATCACTGCGTCGAGGCGGTTTTCAAGGCGCTTGGCCGGGCGCTCGACGAGGCGACGCGGATCGATCCCCGGCGCACGGGCGTGCCGTCGAGCAAGGGGGTCCTGTGATCGCCATCGTCGACTACGGCATGGGCAACCTGCGCAGCGTGCAGAAAGCCCTCCAACACGTCGGGGCCGACGCGGTGCTCACGTCCGAGCGCGCGACGATCGAGTCGGCCGCCGGTCTCATGTTCCCCGGCCAGGGTTGTTTCCCCGACGCCATGCGCCAGCTCGCCGAGTTGGGCCTCGTCGACGTGGTGCGCGAGTGGGTGCAGTCGGGCCGGCCGTTCCTCGGCGTGTGCCTCGGGCACCAGTTGAGCTTCGGCGAGAGCGAGGAAGGTGGTCGCGTCGAGGGCCTTGGCCTGATGCCGGGCCGCGTCGTGCGGTTCTCGCCGGGCAGGAAGATCCCGCACATGGGCTGGAACTCGATCCACAAGACCGACGCCGGCCAGGCGTGCCCCCTGCTCGCCGGCATCGACGACGGCGCCTACTTCTACTTCGTCCATTCGTACTACCCGGTCCCGGAGGATGCATCGGTTGTCGCCGCGACGACCGACTACACCGACACCTTCGCCAGCGTCGTCTGGCGCGACCGGTTCTTCTCGACCCAGTTCCATCCCGAAAAGAGCCAGGCGCCCGGCCTGCGCATCCTCGAGAACTTCGTCTCGCTGCTCTGACCCGCCCAACTTGGCGTATTCGTTTCTTCCGCATGGACCCTGTGCGGTGGTAGGATGCCGTCACCACACGGGCCTGGGGACGTAGTCGTTGCGCGTTTCCTCAAGGGAGGACACAAGCCAGCATGGACGAGCAAGTCGTCAAGCAGCAGTTTCGCCGCTGGTTCACACGGTTCCGGTCGGGCACGCCGAACGAGCGCGAGAAAGCCCACCTCCTGATCGGCGGTGTGCTCTACGTCATCCTGAGCCTGGTCTCGCTTGCCAGTCTCGACTGGAAGGCGCTCAAGAGCTTCATCCCGCTCGAGGTGATCCGCGCGTTGATCGAGGTGGGACTGGGCGGTGCCGCTGTATGGCTCGCGCTGCGCATCGACGATGCGGCACGGCGTGGCCGGTTGGTTTTCACGTTCATCCTTGGGCGCGTGGCGTACGCGGCTGTCCTCTACCCGCTCATCGTGTTCCTCTTCTACAGCAAGCAGCAGGCAGGGGCCATATCGCTCCTCATGGGATTCTACGCCTTCAGCTTCCTCGTGGTCTTTCTACCGTCCATCTACGCCGCCAGTCTTCGGATCAAGAGCTACTTCCCCGAGCTGCAGGAAGGGAATCGAGCCGCCACACTTCTGAGTGTCGTCATCACGATGCTCGTTCTGCCTGTCCTGGCGATCACCCTTGGGCTTATCACGCTCATTCAGTCGCTGCCGGCCGAGGAGCTCGACGCCGCCGCCGCCCAGGAGGCGGTCTCCAAAGCGGGCACGCCGCTCGTCTTGAGCTTCTTCATCATGTTCATTGCGTTTATCTTCGCGATGTTCACGGCGTGGTCGATGCGGCGACAGCAGCTTCTGCGCTTCAAGATCACCGTGGCGCGGGTCAACTTCCGGTTCGCGTACCTGTGCATGGGGCTGGGGGTTGCGGGCTTCTGGTTTCGTCTCACGCCGGAGGGGTTCTGGGCGGATGTCTGGGAAGTCGTGCCGAAGCTCCTCACGATGGTGGCTCTTGCGGCCATTCAGATCCCGGCGCTGACGGGCTGGTGGCGGACGCAGATCCTCAAGGAGGTGCGCGGCGACTACTCACCTGTGGCCTCGTCGAAGATCCGGCGCCTGATGACGCGCTGCGTCCGCAACGAGTTCGTGGCTGAGCCGGACGGCCTCGCGCTCCAGCGCGCCGTGACGGGGCTCGACGTGATGGACGGCATGTCGGCAGGCGACACGAGCGCGGCCGTTGCGCTGAAGAAGGACCTCGTCAACATCAAGTACAAGCCGAGCGGTCACGAGGCGGCCGTCGAGCTGCTCGAGCCCGAGGACGTCAAGGAGGACCGGCGCGTCTTGGGCACGCTCAAGCAGGACTTCACCGCCGCGAAGCGCGCCTTCCAGCTCCGGCGCCACGGCGGCGACCTCCGCGCGCAGACGCGCGGACTCGGGCATCAGATCCCGTCGCTCTACCTCGCGCTCGGCACGCTGGCCGACGAGAAGAAGATCGAGCACGAGCCGACGGCTGAATACCGGGCGACGATCACGGGCATCGACCGCGAACTGAGCGAGCTCGGCGGCGAGCTCAAGAAGCAGGAAGAAAAGCTCGGCGGGCTGAACGCGGACCTCGACGAGAAACGCAAGAAGCACGAGGCCGGGATCGCCAAGGCGACGGACGCGTACGACGCGGCGGCCGCAGAGCTCTCGGCCGCACGGCAGAAACGCGGCGACGCTGAACGCACGCTGAACCAGGCGCGATCGGGCGTCGGCCAGGCGGAGGCCGGCATCAGCCAGAAGAAGCAGCAGCTCGCGGCCACGGGCGAGATGGCGCTTTCTGCCGAGGCGAAAAAGCAGGTCGAATCGCAGATCAAGCAGCTCGAGTCGCAGATCAAGACGCACAAGGGCGAGGCCGACAAGGCATCGTCCGGTCTCGACACGCTGCGCGCGGACGAACAGGAGAAGGCCGGCAAGGCCGCCGAGCTCCAGCAGAAGCTCGAGGCCGCGCGCGGCAAGTGGGGCGAGATCCGCGGCGAGCTCGAGGACAAGATCGGCGAGATCGAGCGGCAGAAACGTGACCTGGAGCGCCGGAAAACGGACGCGCAGGAACGCCTCGACGACGCGCGCCGCGAGTGGGGCCGCGCACTCTACGAGGAGGGGCGCGACCTACCCGAGCTCAAGAAGGCGATCAAACCGATCGACGAGAACCTGGCGCAGCAGAGGCAACTCGATGACGAGCTCAGCACGACGGTCGCCGAGCGCGAAACGCTCCGGCCCGGCGTCCAGCGCTTCACGCTCATCGCGAGCGTCGCGGGCGAGGTGGTCATCCTGCTCGCCCTGTTCATCGTCCTGCTCGTGTACGCGCTCTAGCGCGCGTCGGGACCCGGCGCCCCTGCATTGGGACACGGCCAGTCGTCTTGACGTTGCGGCCGGTTGGGCGCACCATCTGTGTTTCGCGCGTGATGCGCACAGTTGTTGAAGCGTGAGCCTTCCCATGGTGTCTGGAGACCGCAGCCTCACTCGTTCTTGTCATACGGTTGCCGCGTTGCTCTGCTGCGTGGCCATGCTATGTGGTGCCGGCTGCCGCAAGCGCGCCGCGCGACCGGAGCAAGACGAGGACGAGGGGCCTGCCCAGCAGCAGGCAACAGCCCGGCACAAGGAGCAAGTCAAGCCGACCGCCCGGTCTTTCTATGAGGAGGGCAAGAGGTTTCAGTATGCGGGTCGCTACGAGGACGCGGTCGGCGCCTGGGCCAGAGCGATCGAGGCCGACGAGCGGGTCGAGCTCATCGTCGCGCTCGCCAAGAACGCCATGGCCGACGAGATGATCGAGAAGGCCCACTACCGGATGCACCGGCCGCACGAGAACCCGGAGTATTGCCGGTCGGCGCGCCAGCTCCTCGAGCTGATCGTCGACGAGGAGAACGGCTTTCTTGAGAAACACGTCGAGAAAGCGAACGAGCAGCTCGCCGAATGGGAATGGATCACGCGCGGCTGGGACACCTTCCACCGGGCCCAGCGACTGATCGACGACTACCAGCTCGCCGAGGCCCTCGACTTGCTCGAGGCCATCCGCGACGAGTACGCGGGCACGTTGCTCGCGGGCAAGGCGATCCCCCTGCTCAAGAAGTACGGGCGCGAGTGAGCCGCGGCGCGCCGATTGGCAGTAGCCGCCGACGCTTCGCGTCGGACAGGCGCAAGCCCGTGGGAAGCGGAACCGAAAAAGACACCCGGAGCCCCTTCAGGGGCGATTGAGCTCAGAGCGCACGCGTTCTCAATTGCCTCTGACGGGGCTCTGACGTATTGCGTCGCGTCTTGTTCCACGGGCCTTCGCCCGAGGCTACTGCCAGACGCCCCTGACGGGGCTTGGATTGGTGCACCGGCGCCAACTAGAGCCGATTCCGATGCGTGCCCGGCAGGTAGGAGCCCACGAGCTGTGTGCGACAGCCTGTTTGGACGAGGCCGCGCACGACCGCGTTAGAACTGGTTGAGAAGTCGTTGCCCACGCCATGTCAGGCAGCCATCTGCGCGCTCTTTGTGAGGAATGCCGCCTACCGTCATTGCCGCCAGAACCGGACCGTGCCGTCCTTGAGCTGTGCCCGGTCGCCGACGCGGATGTTGTTCTCGGCGAACCAGCCCTGGTTCATCTCGAGGGCGTCCTTGTAGTCCTGGTCGGGTTGGACGAGCGACTCGTCGTACGGCTGCATGGCCCTGACGGCGATGATCACCCCGTCGGCCCGGATGAAGGCGATCGAGAGCGGGATGCGCGTGTTCCTCATATAGAAGCCTTGGCGGTGGGTCTGCTCGTACACGAAGTACATGCCGCTGTCCGGCGCAATCGAGTCCCGCCCCATCAGGCCGCGCGGGCGCTCCTCCGGGTCGTCGGCGACTTCGACGGTTGCCACCACCGACAGCTCGTGCCACTCGCCGCCGCTACCGGGCGCACGCCGCGCCTGGCTGCCGGGACCGAGGAAGCGGTACCAAGCGACCACGACGAGCAGAATCGCGAGAATGACCGTGATCGTCCACTCGATCAGCTTCTTGCGCGTCGCTTTCTTCATGGGCGGCCTCGTGATCGGTTCGCTCGCACGCCCGCGTGAGCCGGCCTCGGGGCTATCTTCGCGGGCCTCACGCCGGCTCGGCGGCCCAGGCGCGGATCGTCCTCAGGTGCTCGTCGGTAAGCGACTCGTACCCGAGCTGGACGAGTTCGTCGACGCGGCCGCCGGTGAGCCGCCACATCGAGTAGTGCTTGTCGATCGGGCGGATGACGACCACGTCGTCGGGCCTGCGCGCGACGGCCGCCCCGACCTCGATCGCCTTGCGGGACGTGTACGGGTAGAACGTCCACATCAGCGCGTTCCAGCTCCGGTTCTTCCGGTTGTCCCTTGGGCGGACGTCGACGGCGATGACCTTCGTTGCGTTGATCGGGTGGCCGAACGCCCGGTCGATGGGCACCGGATGAATCACCCCGCCGTCGACGAGCAGGTGCCGGTCGGCCGCGCGCTTGCGCGCCGGGTAGAACAGTGGCACGCGACACGACACGCCGACCGCGTCGCGCAGCGTGAAGCCGATGTTCGGCAATCCGGTGCAGAAGAAGATCTCGTGCCCGCTCAGCTTGTCGTAGGCGACGATACCGAGCTCCCGGATGTCGTACCGGAGCTTGTCGAAGCTCGCCTGCGCAAGCCGGTCGAGCGTGTCGGCCACGTACTTGCCCTTGCGCGCCGCGTAGCGGCTCAGCGCGCCGAACCGGCGCAGGCTCAGGCTGTGGTGGAACAGGTTGGACCAGTTGAGGCCTTTGCCCAGCTCGAGGATTTCGTGCGGATCGAGCCCGAGCCCGGCGTAGAAGCCCGCGATCAGGCTGCCAACGCTGCACCCGACGATCGCGTCGACGCGGATCGCCTCTTCACGGAGTCTTTGCAGGATGCCGACGTGGGAGATCCCCTTCACCCCGCCGGAGCCGAGCACCAGTGCGATCTTGTTCTGCTGCGTCATGCTGGAAGTCCTAAGCAAGCGCCGGAACTCAAGCGGGTGAGCTCTCCACCCACTCGCAGACGTATCGCAGTCTATTCGCGCCGGCCCCATGTCTGCAAGCGGAATCGGCTGAAGGTGGTGTCCATAGTTGTGTGTGATTTGGCTGGGGTCCCAAATCGGCGGATGAAGGTTGGCCATGCTTGCCCGCAGCCGCGGAGCGGCGGCGGACCAGAGGTCCGACAGCGGTAGCCTGGGCCGTCAGGCCCAGGGACTCTGAGGCGCAACAGATGATGATGAGCGCCATCGGCGCGGCAGGAGTCGCATGAGCACGCTGGTGGCCTGTTCTCGACAAGCATCTGTCGCCCCTACGGGGCTCTCTCCGCTGAGGGCGACTTCTCACCTGGGCCTGACGGCCCAGGCTACCACCTGGCGCGCCTACGGCGCTGCCGTTGGTTGGCCCGTGTACTGAGGACGCCTGCCAATATCACCTCATGAGTGAACGGCCCCTTGACGAGGAAGACTCCTTATCCGGGGACTTGGCCGGGCTCCCGCGCCTTGTCGAGCGGCCTGGACTGTGGTACGCTCCCCGCGGGCGAGGAAGGGGACCGATGCCGTCACGAGAGCTGCCTCCCGAAACGCTCGAGCCCGACAATCTGCCGATGCTGCGTTACGCCTTCGGCCGGGCCGCGCACGACCTCAATAACTACCTCGGCGGTCTGCTGGGCTACCTCGGGCTGATCCGGAACCGGCTTCCGAACGAACCCGACTGCGCCCGTTTCTTCGAATACATGGAACGCTCGGGCCAGCGGATGGCCGCCCTGCTCAAGCTGCTTGCCGATGTCGCCGATCCGCCGGCGCCGGCCGCCGCGCCCGTTGACGCCAACGCGGCCGTCAAGGAAGCGGCGCGCCGCGTCGTCGAATCGACCCGTACGGCGCTCGAACCACGGCTCGAACTCGACCAGGCGGTCCTGCGCGTGGCCGCGCACGCCGGTTCGCTCCGGGAGGCCGTCGAGCATCTGCTCCTGAACGCCTTCGAGGCCACGGCCGAGCGCCCGGCTCGCGTGACGGTCAGGTCCGCCGCGGCACCCGCGCCTGCCGACGTGCTCGTGCCCCCGAGCGCGACGACCAGCGCCTTCGTGCGCATCGACGTCGAAGACCACGGCGCCGGGATGGACGAGCAGAGCGCCGAGCGCTGCGTCATGCCGTTCTACACGACAAAGCGCGCGACCGATCAGCACGGCCTTGGCTTGGCCGTCGCGTGCTCGTGTGTGTGTGCCTGGGGTGGGGGACTCGACGTGCGAAGCCGGCCCGGCGCGGGCACCACGGTGAGCTTGCTGCTCGTGCCGGCCGGCGCGTGAGCGCGCGGTGTCAGACGGCGTTCTCGACGTGCTCGCACTGCGGCTTGCCGCGCCCGTCGAATGTAACGAAGACGCAGTCGATCCGCCACGGCCGGTCGCGCAGTCGGTAGCGGTGAAGGTAGTCGTCGGCGACGCGCACCATCCGTTCCTGCTTTCGTGCACCGAGCGTCTCAAGTGGGTGGTCGGGCGGCTCGCCCGAGCGGGCGCGAACCTCGACGAAGACGATCGTCTCGCCGTGCTGCATCACGAGATCGACTTCACCGCTTCGGGACCGCCAGTTGCGCGTGCGCAGCCGCATGCCGTGCTGCCGCAGCAAGCGCAGGGCGGCCCGTTCGCCTCGCGCGCCCAGCTCTTTCCTCTCGAGCGTCATGTCGGGCCAAGCCTCGTCCACTGCTCGTAGGCTGCTGAAAGGAGTCCGGCGCAGCGCGCTCGCAGCGCCTTAGAAATCAGCTCAGTCTTGGCCGAGCTCGACGTTCCAGTAGGCGAGGTCGATGAACCGGCGCCACGTCGCGTCCGGCGGGCCGGGGATGCTCATGGTGAGGAAGGGGTGCCAGCTCGGCTTCTTCGGCTTGCGGATCAGGTGGATGCCGGCCTGGCGCGGCGTCCGACTGCCCTTCTTCGTGTTGCACGCCTTGCAGGAGCAGACGATGTTGGTCCACGTCGTGTGGCCGCCCTGATCCTTCGGGATCACGTGGTCGAGGTTGAGCTCGCGCCGGTCGAACGCCTTGCCGCAGTACTGGCACGTGTTGCGGTCGCGCTCGAAGATGTTGTGCCGGGTGAACTTGACGTCCTTGATCGGCAGCTTGTCGTAGTGCTGCAGCAGGATGATCTTCGGCACCAGGAGCCGGTAGCTGATCGTGTGCAGGTACTCGGTGCCGTCCTCGTCGGTCTCGAGCGAGAAGTCGCGCCAGTCGCGGAACGTGTAGGTGATGAGCTGACCGCCGTCCTCGAACACGACCTGGGCCTGCCCTTGGTAGAGCAAGCCGACCGCCCGCTTGACCGTGCAGACGTTGACCGCCTGCCACAAGCGGTTCAACACGAGCACGCCGTTGTTGAGCGCCGCGATGCCCATCTCGTCTAGAACCCGTCTATCGCGTCAAGATACCTCAGAACAGATCGTGTGCGGAACACGTCCCGCACGTACTTCCTCGTCTCGGGGAACGCGTGCTCGTTGAGCATCCGTTCCGCGTCCCCCTGCGCGGCCTCGAGCCACGTGGCGACATGACGAGACCCCGCATTGTAGGCCGCCAGCGCCCCCTGCGTGTCGCCGTCGAACCGGTCGACCAACTCCCGCAGGTGCGCGCAGCCGAGCCGCAGATTCACCACGGGTTCGTCAAGCAGCGCTTCGCCGTAGCCCGTCATGCCGAGCTTGCCGGCCGCCTCCTCCGCCGTCGCTGGCATCAACTGCATCAGCCCGCGCGCCCCGGCCGACGACCGGGCCTGCGGCCGAAAACGGCTCTCACAATGCACGACGGC
>CAZCQN010000121.1:0-9872 GCA_964500825.1 uncultured Verrucomicrobiota bacterium
ACGCGGCGAGGTCGCTCATGTAGTTGCGCACCGTGTGCGGCGACAGGTGGCGCTCGTCGTCCAGGTGGCGGCGGAACTGATCGAGCAGCGCTTCCATCGTTGGTCTCCGCGCGGCAGCAGTGCGTTGTGCCGGGCCAGTGGCGTGTGGCTGCCAGAGCCGTAGTATAGCGCATGGCGAGCGTCTGTCGCGCCCTCGCGATTCCTATCGCGCCTTCGCGATTCCTATCGCGCCTTCGCGATTCCTATCGCGCCTTCGGCGCTCAGGCGGTTGTTGTGCTCGCGCCGCGATCCTGGGGCTGACGGGCCTGTTGGAAAGGGCGCTCTATGTAAGCCCTTTGGGCTATGCGGTGATGTCTTGTTCCTCTCGAACCCAGGGCGTTGCCCTGGGCTATGCGATCAAGCCCCTTCGGGGCAACAGGCGAGAGACCGGCATCCCGCTTTTTCAACAGGCCCTGACGCCCCAGGCTGGTGTTGCGTCAACGCGATGTTGATGGTTCCTTGGGGCCGGGCTTTAGCCGGCCTGCCCTGCGTAGCGCCAGCGGAGCAGGGTTGCCACCAGCTTGAGCTGGTGGTAGCGGGGCTGGTGAGAGACTCCAGAAGCCGGCTTCAGCCGGGCTTCTCGAATAGAAAGGCATCTTGACCCACCCAAATGAGGTTGACGGTGCACTAGCAGGGTGCTGAAAAAGGCGTTTGACCCGACTTGTGCAGGTCAAGGCCCGGAGGCCCGGTAGAGCCTAGCCCGGGGCGCCTGCCCGCCGAAGCCTTGGCGAAGGTGGGTAAGCCCCAGGTTCTCGACGAGAAAAGAGACCCTTGAGCCCCGGAGGGGCGACAGAAGCATTCCGCAACAGATGGAGATTCTCCGGCACCGGCAGGGTTTTTCAGCAGCCTGCTAGGCTCCATCGCCGCTTCGCGGTTCCGCGCAGGGACAGAGGGGACTTGCGCAACGGGTTCCCCAGGTTTGCCCCGAAGGGGCGCAACGTGAATAGCCGTGGGTGAAACCGACGGAAGCAGGTCGAGCCATTCTAATCACCGGCCCTGAAGGGGCCGGACAGGTTGGCTGTTGTTGGACCCCTTCAGAGTCCTGGTGTTGCCGGATGTCTTCCCGTTCTCCGGGTTTCACCCGGAGCTACTCATCCTGCGCCCCTGCGGGGCACAGGAATAAGGGGTTTCTCGAACAGGCGCTTTTGCCTCGGGCTTCAGGGCTCTGAGGGAGTGTGCGGGAAATCGTGCAGCCGGGCGCTATTCTTTCGACTCGTTGGGCCGCGAGCTCTTCTTGGCGGCTTTCTTCGACTTGGCGGCTTTGGCCGTCTTGGTCGTTGTTGACGGCTTGGCCTTGTGTTTCGGCGCCGCCTCGGTCGTTTCCGGCGTCTCGAGGGTGTCGAGGTTGGTGGTGGTGAAGTCGCATTCGGGGTAGTTCGAGCAGCCGTAGAACGAGTTCCGCTTGCCGCGTCGTGGCACGAGCTTGCCGTCGCAGCCCTCGCGCGGGCAGCTCACGTCGGTGGCGATCGGTTTGGTGAACCGGCATTTCGGGTAGCCGGTGCAGGCGAGGAAGCGGCCGTAACGGCCGACCTTGATCGTGAGCGGCTTGCCGCACTTCTCGCACGTCTCGTCCGTTTCGGTCTCCTTGACGACGGCGACCGTGCCGTCGGGCTGTCGGGTGAACGACTTGACGTTGCGGCACTTCGGGTAGGCCGAGCAGGCGAGGAACTCGCCGTAGCGGCCGTGGCGCACGACCATCGGGCTGCCGCACTTGTCGCACATGATGTTCGTCTCTTCCGGCGGCTTGCGCTCCTCCTCGTCGTCATTGAGGCTCTTGGTTTCCTTGCACTTCGGGTAGTTCGAGCACGCGAGGAAAAACCCGCGGCGGCCGAAGCGCTTGATCATCGGCGCGCCGCACGCGGGGCACTTCTCGTCGACCTTCATCTGCATCTTCTTCGGCGCCTGCTTGAGCGCCGCGGCGAACGGCCCATAGAACTCCTTGAGGGTCTGGACCCAGTCGGCCTCGCCCTCCTCGATTCTGTCGAGCCGGTCCTCCATCTCGGCCGTGAACGAGACGTTGAGGATCTCGGGGAAACTCTCGACGAGCATGTCGGTGACGACGAACCCGAGCTCGGTCGGCACGAAGTGGCGCGTCTCGCGCCGCGTGTAGGTGCGCGATTCGATCTTGCTCATGATCGCCGCGTACGTGCTCGGGCGGCCGATGCCGAGGCGCTCGAGCTCGCGCACGAGCGTCGCCTCGGTGTAGCGTGCCGGCGGCTTCGTGAAATGCTGCTCGGGATCGAGCGTGAGCAGGCGAAGCCGTTCGCCCTCCGTGAGCAGCGGGAGCAGCACGTCCTGCGGCCCCTTCTCGAGCTTGGCGGCCGTCTTCGTTTCGAGCTCCTCGTCGGAAAGCTCGATGTAGGCGCGCAGCCACCCGGCGAACTTCATGACCGACCCGGTCGCGCGGAACTCGGCGCGGCCGGCCGTGATGTCGAGCGTTGTCGTGTCGAACACGCCGGGCTTCATCTGGCTCGCGACGAAGCGGCGCCAGATCAAGGTGTAGAGCTTGAGCTGGTCCTTGTTGAGGTAGGCCTCGGCTTTCGCCGGGCTCAGCTCGAGCATCGTCGGGCGGATCGCTTCGTGCGCTTCCTGGGCGCCCTTGCGCGAGGTGTAGACGTTCGGGTTGTCGGGCAGGTACTCGGGCCCATACTCGGCGGGGATGAGCGTGCGGACCGCCCGGATCGCCTCGGCGGCGACGCGCGTCGAGTCGGTGCGCATGTACGTGATGAGGCCGATGTGCCCCATCTCGCCGAGGGCGACGCCCTCGTAGAGCTGCTGGGCGAGCACCATGGTTCTCTTCGTGCTGAAGTGCAGGTGGCGGAACGCTTCCTGCTGGAGCGTGCTTGTGATAAACGGCGGGACCGGGCGCCGCACCTTCTCCTTTTTCTCGACCTTCGAGACGGTGAACTTCTCGCCCTTGAGCTCCGCGACGACCTTGGCCGCTTCGGGCTCCTTCGAGAGCTTCGCCTCTTTGCCATCGAGCTTGCGCAGCACGGCCTCGAACGCCGGCGGCTTCTTGCCGCGCAGGTGCGCGGTGACCGACCAGTACTCCTCGCGCTTGAACGCCTCGATCGCGCGCTCGCGCTCGCAGATCAGCCGCAGCGTCACCGACTGGACGCGCCCGGCGCTCAGGCCGCCCTTGACGGCTTTCCACAGCAGCGGGCTGATCTGGTAGCCGACAAGGCGGTCGAGGATGCGGCGCGTCTGCTGCGCGTTGACCAGGTTGAGGTTGATGTCGCGCGGATGCTCGAACGCGGCGCGGACGGCCCCCTTGGTGATCTCGTTGAACGTGACGCGCCGGACGGGCGTCTTGCCCTTGACCTCCTCGGCGATGTGCCAGGCGATCGCCTCGCCTTCGCGGTCGGGGTCGGGCGCGAGGTAGACGGCGTCGGCCTTCCGCGCCTTCGACTTGAGCGACTTGAGGAACTCCTCCTTGCCCTCGATGACGACGTAGGTCGGCTCGAAGCCGTTGTCGACCTCGACGCCGAGCCCTTTCTTGGGCAGATCCTTGACGTGCCCGACGCTCGAGACGACCTCGAACTTGGTGCCGAGGAACTTGTTGATCGTGCGCGCCTTGGCCGGCGACTCAACGACCACCAACGATGTGCCCATCCATGCCCTCCGGGCGACGCTGAAGCGTCGCCTTAGCTGCTGCTAGGCAACAGCCGGCTGCGTTCCTTCCGCTCGCTTCTAACGGCGCGTGCGCGGCGCGTGTTCCATTACGCGCCGAGCCTCACGTAGTACTTGCCCGGCAGTTGCTTGACTAAGTGCTTCATCTCCAACGATAGAAGTGCGACCGAGACTTCGCCGGGCGGCAAGCCGCAGTCCTGCACGATCTGCTCGATGTGTTGCTCTTCGCGCCCCAGCGCGTCGTAGACGGTGGTCTCGTGCCCTTCCAGGCGCGGTCGCGGGCCGGCGGCGGCGTTGGACGAAGGCTGCGCCTTCGTCGCGCGCGGCTCACCTTGAGGAAACAGGTAGTCGAATTCGGAGAGCACATCCTCGGTACTCTCAACGAGCTTAGCGCCCTCTTTGATGAGTCGATGATTCCCCTTGAACGTCGGCGCATCGACACGTCCCGGCACGGCGAACACCTGGCGGTTCTGGTTGAGCGCGTGCATGGCGGTAATGATCGCGCCGCTGTTCGCGGGCGCTTCGGCAACGACCGTGCCGAGCGTCAGGCCGCTGATGACCCTGTTGCGGATGGGGAAGTTCGTCTTCGTTGGACGGCATTCCATATAGAACTCGCTTACAACGGCGCCGGACTCGGCGACCTGCTCGGCCAGCTCCCGGTTCTCGGGCGGGTAAAAGCTAGCAAATCCGCTGCCAAGCACGCCGATCGTCCGGCCGCCGCCGTCGAGCGCGCCGAGGTGCGCGGCCGTGTCAATGCCCAGCGCCAGGCCGCTGACGACCGTGAACCCGTTTGCGGCGAGATCGCGCGCGAGGCGCGACGCGGTGGTCCGCCCGTAGTTGGTCGCGCGGCGCGAGCCGACGATGGCGATCGCGTGCTTGTCGCGTTCTTCGAGCGTGCCCTTCACGTAGAGCAGCATCGGCGGGTCGTAGATCTGCTTGAGGTTTGCGGGGTAGGCGTGGTCGTAATACGAGACGAGCTGCAGGCGGGCCGCGGCGACGGCCTCGAGCTCCTTGGCCGGATCGGCCAGGTGCTCACGCCAGTGGGCGATGTCGCGCGCGATCTGCTCGCCGATGCCCGGCACGCGGCCCAGGGCCGCCTCCGAAGCGCTGAGGGCCGCGTCGGCCGAGCCGAACCGCTCGATCAGCAGGCGGATCTTGACCGAGCCGACGTTCGGGAGCGCGTTCAATATGATAAGGCTCTCGAGCGGCGTCACTGGCCGGCCCCCTGGCCTGATCTGTCGGCGCGGCGCGACTCGATCGCGGCGGCGAGCGCGTCCGGATCGACGTCCGGCACGATCGACACCTTGCCGAGGTGGTCCACGAGCACCATGCGCCGGCGCTGCTCCTCGACCTTCTTGTCGCGCTGGATCTGTTCGAGGATGGCAGCGGTCTCGATCCCGCTGAACGCAGTTGGCAGGCCGGCCCGTTCGAGCAGGGCGATGAGGCGCCGTGCGTCGTCGGCGGGCGCGTCGTTCACGGCGATTGACAGCGCCGCCGCGCACGCCATGCCGATGGCGATCGCCTCGCCGTGGCGGAACGCGTCGTAGGCGGTAAGCGCTTCGAGCGCGTGCCCGACCGTGTGGCCGAAGTTGAGGATCGCCCGGAGCCCGGCCTCGCGCTCATCGGCCGCGACGACGGCTGCCTTGATCCGGCACGACTCGGCGATCCCGTGCTCGAGCGCGGCTAGATCGAGCCCCATGAAGGCAGCCACGTGTATCTCGAGCCAGGCGAAATGGACCGCGTGGCGGATGACGCCGTGCTTGACCATCTCGGCGAAGCCGGCGCGCAGGTCGCGTTCCTCGAGCGTGTAGAGCATCTCGGGGTCAATGACGACCAGGCGCGGCTGGTGGAACGCCCCGACCAGGTTCTTGCCCTGCGGCAGGTTGACGCCCGTCTTGCCGCCGATGCTCGAATCGACCTGCGCCACGACCGTCGTCGGCACCTGCACGTATGGGATGCCGCGCATGTAGGTAGCCGCTGCGTAGCCGGCCACGTCGCCGACCACGCCGCCGCCGAGCGCGACGACGAACGACTTGCGGTCGAGGTTTCTTGCGAGCATCTCGTCGTAGAGCCGGCCGGCGGTCTCAAGGCTCTTGGTCTGCTCGCCGGGCTCGAGCTCGACCCGCTCGGCCGTGAAGCCGGCCGCCTGAAGGCCCTCGATGACGGCCCGGGCGTAAAGCGGCCCGACCGTCGTGTCCGTCACCACCAGGCAGCGCGACCCGAGGCCGAGTTCTCTGCAGAGCTCGCCCACCCGGGCGCGTGCGCCTGGGGCGATCACGATGTCGTAGCTGCGCTCGGCCAGCTCAACGCGAACGGTTGTCATGAATGCCTGCTCCCCGGGCTGTCAGGTGGCGCGCACCCTACCACCGTCCCCGCGATCCGTCAACGCCCTCGTCCCGGGCCACGTGGCACGGGCGTCCCGCCCGTGAATCATGGGCAGGATGCCCATGCCACCTGGACGCGCCGCGGCATCTTGACGTGGCGACGGAACGAGGTGACAATCGCGCCCGGTCGCTGGTGCTGAAAGGAGAACGCTGTGCGAAATGGACAGCCGAGGCGAGTCTCTCCGCTACTGTGGCCTCTTGTGGCGCCGTGGAGGTTGCTGGCCGCTCTGCTCAAGCTGACGGGCCGGGTGGTGGGGGCCGTGATCGGGTTGGCCCTCATGACCGTCGGCCTCGTCCTGTGTTTCACCGGCGTCGGCCTGCCGTTGGGCATCCCGCTCGCGATCCTCGGCCTGCTCCTGATGCTTCGCAGCATCTTCTAGAGCGGGCCGGCTAGACCTCCTTGATGAACAGCCTGAGCAGCCACGGAGCCGCGTGCCTGCCGAGGAGGCAGACGAGGGTGACGGCGGTGGCCGCGATCGCCACGCCGAGGATGCTGGCGATGTAGTACTTCCTGCGGTCGAGGCCGAGCGCGTAGCTGGCGATCGCGCCGGTGATGACGCCCGTGCCGGGCAGCGGGATGCCGATGAAGACGGCGACGCCCCACTCGCCGTAGCGCTCGACGCTCTTGTGGATCTTGCGCTGGGCGCGCGCCACGACGCGCTCGTAGATGCGCTGGAACCACGCCCACCGATGCCGCAGCCACTTGATGACCGTGTCGAGCAGCCAGTAGAAGACGAACGCGAGCGCGATGTTGGCCGCGACGCAGATGGCGACCGTGGCGGTCCAGTGCAGCGAATCCCTGTAGGCGAAGATGCCGAGCGGAATGCTGGCGCGCAGCTCGAGCGCGGGCACGAACGTAACGCCGATCAGGATGAGGATGGTCTTCAACAGCATGCGCGTCGGCCCAGCGCCCCCGTGCTTGTGTCGACTCTTTGCTCCAACTGGAACGTGGCGTGCATTATAGGGGCCGGCGCGGGGCGATCAAGCACTTCGCTCGGGCCCGGATCGGCGGGTGCAGATCGAGCCGACGCGTAAGCTGCTTCCGCCGACGGTTGAAGCCCCGCCAGGGGCGTGTGAGAGTAGCCACGGGCGCAAGCCCGTGGGCGAAGAGGCCCCAAGAAAAACAGAGCCCCTTCAGGGGCGATTCAATCGAGCACGTCGGCCTCTCAGTCGCCCCTGAAGGGGCTCTGTTCTCGTCGGGAGCCCGGCGCCCACGGGCTTGCGCCCGTGGCTACTCCCAATCGCCGCTGCGCGGCTCATTTGCGTGGCGCTGCGCGGCTTGAAAAGCCGTCCCCATGTTCTTGAACGTGCTCCCACCCAGCCGTCAGCGCTCGGCCCAGCCGTGCGCGCCGACGAGGGGGACGAACTTGCAGGCGCACACGTTGCGCGTCCGGTGGCTCTCGCCTTGCCGCGTGTGCACTTCAAGCATCTGCGTATGGCGGTCGCCG
This sequence comes from uncultured Verrucomicrobiota bacterium, assembly GCA_964500825.1. Taxonomy (GTDB): domain Bacteria; phylum Auribacterota; class JABMQX01; order JAFGEW01; family JAFGEW01; genus CAYUZG01. The sequence continues at coordinate 7,502 of CAZCQN010000121.1, forward strand.
ACGGGGATGACAAGCCGGCCGCCGTCGGCCAGTTGCTCGAGCAGCGGCGCCGGTGGGCGCGGCGCGCCGGCCGTGACGATGATGGCGTCGTACGGCGCGTGCTCGGGCCAGCCGAGTGTGCCGTCGCCGACGGCGATCTCGACATTCTCGACGCCGAAGTCGGCGAGCCGTTGGCGGGCATCGTCGGCGAGCTCGGCGATCCGCTCGATTGACCAGACCTGCGCGCAGAGGACGGCGAGCACGACGGCCTGGTAGCCCGTACCGGTCCCGATCTCAAGGACGCGCTCGGGCCCCTCGAGCTCGAGCGCTTCGGTCATAAGCGCCACCATGTATGGCTGCGAAATGCTCTGGCCGTGCTCGATCGGGAGCGCGCCGTCGGCATAGGCGTTCGACTGCTCATGCTCGGGCACGAACACCTCGCGCGGGACCGTGCCCATCGCTGCAAGAACGCGCGCGTCGCGGATGCCGCCGCGGCGTAGTTGCAGCTCAACCATGTCGCGGCGCTGCTCCTCGAAGGAGCCGCTCGGGTTGCGGCGGTGGAAGATCATCGTCTTCGCTTCCGTTTTCGCCGGACGATGCCTTGCCGGGCGAGGGCTCGCACAGCAAGCTTCAGGAATCGCCAGGTATCGCGCACGGGATGAATGCGGCTCGGCGCGGCGTTGTAGATCGTCTTGACCGGGATGCTCTCGATCCGGTGGCCGGCGGCGGCGGCCTGCAGCAGCATCTCGCTCTCGGTCTCGTAGTTGGCGGTTTTCAGGTCGAGGTCGGCGAGCACCTCGGTGCGCAGCAGGCGGAAACCGCACTGGCTGTCGGGGATCCGCTGGCGCGCGAGCCGGCTGATGATGCGCGACGTGGTCCGGTTCGTCCAGCGTCGGTGTGCCGGCATCTCGCCGGCCTCGCGCATCCGGTCGCCAAGCACGACGGGCGCGCCGGTGCGTTCGCTCGCCTCGACGAACCGGGGGATCTCGTTCCAGTCGTGTTGGCCGTCGCCGTCGAGCAGGACGATGGCGTCGAACTCGTGGCCGCGCACGTAGCCAAAGCCCGTGCGGATCGCCGCCCCTTTGCCCGCGTTGCGCTTGTGGACGATGACCGTCGCGCCGGCGGCCTCGGCGACCCCGGCAGTCTCATCGTCGGAGCCGTCGTCGATGACGAGCACCTCGTCGACGTGGGCGGCACAGCCGCGCACGACGCGGGCGATGTTGTCCGTTTCGTTGTACGCGGGAATGAGCGCGCAGAGTCTCATCGGGCGAGGCGCGGCCTCCGGTTCGTGCATCCCCCCGGTTGCGTGTGCCTGTATAGCACGCGGGCGCGGCGGCGCTCAAGCGTTGGAGCTCAGGCGAGGAAGACGTCGAAGGCGGCGACGACGAGCACGACGACGCTGACGACGGCGTTGGCGTGGAAGAACGCGAGGTTGATCCGCCGGGGATCGTCGGGATAACGCCGGATGATCATGTGCTCGTAGACGAGTAGCCCGGCGATCAGGACGAGGCCGGCGTAGTAGAAGCGGCGTAGCGACGGCTCGATGAGCCCGAAGAGCACGAGGAGCACAAACGTCGCCGCGTGGAGCAACCGGGCGACGACGAGGCTTCTGCGCCGGCCGAGGCTGACGACGAGGGAGTGGAGCCCGGCTTCGCGGTCGAACGCCTCGTCGAGCGTGGCATAGATCACGTCGAACCCGGCCACCCAGAGCAGCACGGCCGCGCCGAGCACGATCGGCGTGAGCGCGAACGCGCCGGTGACCGCAATCCACGCGCCGACGGGCGCCAGGCCGAGCGCGAGCCCGAGCACGCCGTGTGTCAGGCTGGTGAAGCGTTTCGTGAACGGATAGAAGACGATCACGGCGATCACGACGGGCGACAGGGCGAACGCGAGGGGATTGATGAGAAACGTGATACCGACGAAGACGAGGCCGCAGCCAACCGCGAAGACGATGACGCTGTGGCGGCTCAGCGCGCCGGCGGGGATGTGGCGCAGCGCGGTGCGCGGGTTGCGCGCGTCGATCTCGGCATCGGCGAGGCGGTTGACGGCCATCGCGCAACTGCGGGCCGCGACCATCGCGGCCAGGATCAGCAGGATCGTCTCCCAGCGCGGCAGCCCCTTCGCGGCGATGAGCATGGCGGCGAGCGCAAACGGCAGCGCGAACAGCGTGTGCGAGAACCGCACCAGGCCGAAGTAGTTGCGGATCGCCCTGAGCGCCGCCATTTCGCCGCGCCTTACACGTCGATGATGCGCAGCAGGTTCGTCACGCCGGCCTCGGCGATCGGCAGGCCCGCGAGCAGCGCGACGCGGTCGCCCGCCTTGATGCACCGCCTGCCGCGCAGCAGGTCGATCGTTTTTTCGACCATCGTCTCGACCGTCTTGTAGCGGACCG
>CAZCQN010000122.1:0-9851 GCA_964500825.1 uncultured Verrucomicrobiota bacterium
CCGCAGGGGACGACGCGGACAAGAGTCCGATGATGTAGCCACAGGCGTAAGCCTGTGGAATACGAGGCGAACGAGAATGAAGCCCCCGCAGGGGGCGGCATGTGCTCTTCCCGTGTTGTGGGATGCGCGTTGCGATTCATATGTCGCCCCCTGCGGGGGCTTGTTCTTGCGCGGCCCCACTCCCCACGGGCTCACGCGCGAGGCTACAGAATGCCGCCCGCTGCGCGGGCTCGGAGTCCGTGTTCGCATCGTCTCTCCACGAGTCATCCGCAGGGCACTACACGTCGATGATGCGCAGCAGGTTCGTCACGCCCGCCTCGGCGATCGGCAGACCGGCCAGCAGCGCGACGCGGTCGCCCGCCTTGAGGCATCGCCGGGCGCGCAGCAGGTCGATGGTCTTCGCGACCATCGTTTCGACCGTCTTGTAGCGGACCGTCTCGATGGGCTGGACGCCCCAGGCCAGGCAGAGCTCGCGCACGGTGGTCGGGTCCGGGCTCACTGCGTAGACCGGGATGCGCGGCCGGTATCGGGCGATGAAACGCGCCGTGGCGCCGGATGTGGTGCAGGCGACGATCGCGTCGAGCCGCGTCGTGTGGGCGATCATGGCGACGGCGTGGCACAGGCCATCGGCCACTGCGTCCTTGTCCGAGCCGGTGCGGATCGGCTCATCGACGAGGGGCGCGAAGCGCCGTTCGGTCCGGTCGGCGATCGCGGCCATCATCTGCACGGCCGCCTTCGGGTGCTCGCCGACCGCCGTCTCCTGGCTCAACATCACGGCGTCGGTCCCTTCGAGAATGGCGTGCGACACGTCGGTCACCTCGGCCCGCGTCGGGCGCGCGTTGGTGACCATCGACTCGAGCATCTGCGTCGCCGTGATCACCGGTTTGCCCCGGCGGTTGCACGCGGCGATGATGCGTTGTTGTGCCGCGGGCACGTCGGCCAGGTTGATCTCGACGCCGAGGTCGCCGCGTGCGACCATGAGGCCGTCGGCCGCCTCCAGGATCTCGTCGAGATTGCGGAGCGCCTCGCGCTTCTCGATCTTGGCGATGATGGGCGTCGCCTTGTCCGCCTTGGTGATGATCGAGCGCAGCGCCTTGACGTCGTCGGCGGTCCGGACGAACGAGAGCGCGAAGAAGTCAACGTCGTGCTCGAGGCCCCACGCGGCGTCGCCGCGATCCTTCGTCGTGAGCGAGCCGACGCTGAGGGTCGTGCGCGGCAGGTTGACGCCTTTGCGTGACGAGACGGTGCCGCCGGCAACGACGCGGCAGGTCACTCGCGTGCCATCGGTCTCGACGACGCTCAGGCGCACGGCGCCGTCGTTGATCAGGATCGGCTGGCGCGGGCGCACCTCGGCGGCGAGCCGTTTGTACGAGACGCTGAGGCACTGCTCGTCGCCGACGACGTTCTCGGTGGTGAGCACGACCGTGCGCCGCGGCTTGAGCACGCACGCGCCGTCGCGCACCTCGCCGAGCCGGACCTTCGGGCCCGAGAGGTCCTGGAGCACGGCGACGGGAACGCCGAGCCGCTTCGAGGCGGCCCGGACACGGTCGAGCACCTCGGCGTGCTCGTCGGGCGTGCCGTGGCTGAAGTTGAGGCGGGCCACGTCCATGCCGGCGCGCACGAGCGCGCGGATCGTCGCGGCCGAGCGCGTCGCGGGCCCGATCGTGCAGACGATTTTGGTCTTCTGCGATTTCACGGGTCGCCAACGCCGCGTAGGTTGGTTGCCGCCGCGACGCGTTCGATAGCGATCATGAACGCGGCCTCTCGCTGGCTCACGCCTTCGCGTTGAGAGCGCTGGGAGGTCGCGTGGTAGGCCTCCTTCATCCGCTTCTGCAGTTCCTGGAGGGCCTGCGTCTCGGTCCAGGCGAAGCGCTGGATGTTGTGGACCCACTCGAAGTAGCTGACACAGACACCGCCGCTGTTGGCCAGGATGTCGGGAATGATGGCCACGCCGTTCTCGTGCAGACAGCGGTCCGCCTCGGGCGTCGTCGGGTTGTTGGCGGCTTCGGCGATGATCTTCGTCTTGATCTTGCCGCAGTTGTGGCGGTTGATCACGCTTTCAAGTGCCGCGGGGACAAGGATATCGCACTCGATTTCGAACAGCTCCTCATTGGTGATTTGCTCAGCCTCGGGCCACCCTCTCAGCCGGTGATGGTCTCGGCTGTATTTGAAGGCCTCTTCGATGTCGAGCCCCTTCGGGTTGTAGACGCCGCCGCTCAGGTCGCTCAGGGCGATGATCCTACAGCCGTGATCGCTCAGAAAACGCGCCGTCGATGAGCCGACGTTGCCGAAGCCCTGGAGAACAACTGAGCACTTGTGAAGTTCGAGGCCGAGTCCTTTGGTCGCCTCGAGAATCGCGAAACCGACGCCGCGGCCGGTGGCGAACTCGCGACCCAGGATACCACCGACCTCGAGGGGCTTACCGGTCACCACGCCGGGCGTATGGCCGTGCTTGCGGCTGTAGGCGTCCATGATCCACGCCATGATCTGCGGGTTCGTGTTCACGTCGGGCGCGGGGATGTCCTCGTACGGGCCGATGACGCAGTCGATCTGCTCGATGAAGACGCGCGTCATCCGCTCAATCTCGCCGGACGACATGAGCTTGGGGTTACACGCAATCCCGCCCTTGGCCCCGCCGAACGGCGCGTCGATCAGCGCCGTCTTCCACGTCATCAATGCTGCAAGGGCACGAATTACCTCGACATCCACATCAGGGTGGTAGCGCAGGCCGCCCTTCATGGGGCCGCGCGCCCGGTTGTGCTGGATGCGCCAGCCGAGGAATGTCTCGATCGTTCCGTCATCCATGCGCACCGGCACCTCGACGCGCACCTCACGGAACGGCGTCTTGAGCAGGGTCTGCATATCGTCGGGCAGCTCGAGCCGCTGGGCGGCCACGTCGAAGTAGTAGTTGGCCGACTCGAACGCAGTGGCCACCGCGCCCGGGTCGAGCTTGCCCTTCTGGACCGGCGCGTACTCGGTGATTGGGTTTCGTTCGTTCATGTGTGGGCTCCCTACTTCGTTTCGGATGCGGCAAGGCCGGCGCTGTACTCGGCCGCCACGGCGGCCACGGCGGTCATGTGGACGATGTCGCGCACCTCGTAGGCGCCGATCATGAGCAGGTGCACGGGCCGGCGCATGCCGGTCAGGATCGGCCCAATCGTCGAGGCGCCGCCGAGCCGCTGCATCAGCTTGAAGGCGATGTTGCCGCTCGACAGGCCGGGGAAGATCAGCAGGTTCGCGTCGCCCTTGACTCTCGAGAATGGGTAGGTCGAGGCGACGATCGCCGGATCGACCGCCGTGTCGGCCTGCATCTCGCCGTCGACCACGAGGTCGGGCCGGAGCTCCTGGACGAGCTCGGCCGCGCGCCGCATCTTATCGGTGAGCGGGTGCCGGACCGAGCCGAAGTTGCTGAAGCTGAGCATGGCGATGCGCGGCTCGATATTGAAGAACTGCTTCACCCTGTCGGCGCACGCGATGGCGATGTGCGCCAGGTCCTCGGCCGTCGGGTCGATGTTGACCGTCGTGTCGGCGAAGAACGTCACGCGCCCGCGCGAGATCACGATGTACATGCCGGCCGGCGTCTTGATGCCGGGCGCGGTTTTGACGATCTCGAGGTAGGGGCGAATGGTGGTCGGGTAGTGCTTGGTCAGCCCCGAGATCACGCCGTCGACGTCGCCCAGGTGCAGCATCATGGCCGCGTAGTAGTCGGAGTTCTGGAGCAGCGTGTCGGCGTCGGCTTTGTTGACGCCGCGCCGATAGCGGAGCTTGTAGAGCTCGTCGGCGTAGCGCGCGCGTTCCGGCGAGGTGTCGATGTCGACGATCTCGACGCCGGGCAGGCTCACGCGCAGCTCACGCATCCGCTGCTCGATCCGCGCCTGGTTGCCGAGCAGCACGGGCCGGGCGATCCCTTCGTCGATCACGTTCTCGGCCGCGTAGAGCACCTTGTCGCACTCGCCCTCCGGGTAGACGATGCGTTTGAGGTGCTGCTTGGCCCGGCGCGCGATCGGCCTCATGATCTGGCGCGCGCGCCCGAGCCGCGCCTCGAGCTGGTCGCTGTACTCGTCGAGGTCAACTGTGAGGCGGGCCACGCCGGTGTCCATCGCCGCCTTGGCGACCGCGGGCGCCACCCAGAGCAGTACGCGCGGGTCGAACGGCTTGGGGATAATGTAGTCGCGGCCGAACTCGAACTGCTGGCCGCCGTAGGCGGCGCCGAGCCAGTCCGAGACGTTCTCCTTGGCCAGGTTGGCGAGCGCGTGCGAGGCCGCGATCTTCATTTCCTGGTTAATCGCGGTGGCGCGCACGTCGAGCGCGCCGCGGAAGATGAACGGGAAGCCGAGCACGTTGTTGACCTGGTTCGGGTAGTCGGAGCGGCCGGTGGCCATGATGACGTCATCGCGCGCGGCCTTCGCGTCGCTGTAGGTGATCTCCGGGTCCGGGTTTGCCATCGCGAACACGACCGGGTTGTCGGCCATTGAGCGCACCATGTCTTGCGAGACGCAGTCGGCGACCGACACGCCCACGAACACGTCGGCGCCCACCATCGCCTCGGCCAGCGTGCGCGCCTTCGTGTCGGAGGCGAAGTATTCCTTGTACTTGTTCATCCGCTCAGCGCGCCCGGCGTAGATGACGCCCTTGCTGTCGCACAGGATCATGTTCTCGCGCTTGACGCCGAGGGTCTCATAGAGCGTGGCGCAGGCGATCCCGGCGGCGCCCGCGCCGTTGAAGACGACCTTCGTCTCGCCGACCTTCTTGCCGACGAGCTCGAGCGCGTTGAGCACCGCGGCGCCACTGATGATGGCCGTGCCGTGCTGATCGTCGTGGAAGACGGGGATGTTGAGCCGCTCGACGAGCGTCTCTTCGATGTGGAAGCACTCGGGCGCCTTGATGTCCTCGAGGTTGATGCCGCCGAACGTCGGCTCGAGCAGCTCGCAGGCGCGGATCACTTCCTCGGGATCGTGCGTGTCGAGCTCGATGTCGAACACGTCGATATCGGCGAACCGCTTGAACAGCACGGCCTTGCCTTCCATCACCGGCTTGGCGGCGAGCGGGCCGATGTCGCCGAGCCCGAGCACGGCCGTGCCGTTCGAGACGACGGCCACCAGGTTCGCCTTCGCCGTGTAGGTGTAGACCTCGTCGGGGTTCTTCTCGATGACGCGGCACGGCTCGGCCACGCCGGGCGTGTAGGCGAGCGACAGGTCGCGCTGCGTCAGGCACGGTTTGGAGGCAATGACCTCCAGTTTCCCTCGGCGATCGCGGCTGTGGTAGTCGAGTGCGTCTTCCTTGCGGATCATCTGCTGTTCTCCCTGGATAGAATGGTGCGTGGCATGGCGGTTGAGCCGGGCTTTCGAAAGCGGGCGATGCGCGGAGAAAGACACAGGCCGTTCGTGGGCGCGGCGCAAGGACGGGTTCGTTGTGGACGGTTGCCGATGTGCAAACGTGCAACCATGGACAGCGCGCCGATGGCGCTCGTTCTCCCCTATGCCGTAGAGAAAGGCATCCTATACCACGGGGCCGGGGCCAAGGCCAAGCCTTTCAGCTCCTGGTGAACACCTCGCTGTGGAGCACGCTCTTGCTCGCCAGCGAGTAAACGGTCACCTCGAGCTCGCGGCCGCGCACCTCGAGGCAGGCGAACGAGGCGCCGTGGCCCTTCTTGTCGCTCGACTTGAGGTGGCCGGGGTTGACGATGACGGCGCCCGCCTTCTCGCTCACGAACGGCGTGTGCGTGTGGCCGTGGAGCAGCAGGTCGACCTCGCCTGCCCTCACAAGTGCCTGTGGGTCAGGATCTTCCGGAAGATCGTACTTGTGGGCGTCCGGCGTGTGGCTCAGCAGGACGCGCCAGGCGCCCCAGTCGGTCCGGACCCGGTTTGTCACCGCCGGGTCCTTGTAGAGCTCGCTGAAGACGCCGGGGATGGCGATCACCTCGGGGCCGAGATCGCGCAGCGCCTCGGCGTCCTCGATGTCGTCGCCGAGGTGGACGATCAGGTCCACCCCGAGCTCCTCGGTCAGGAACCGCCCCGCCTCGCGCACGTTGTCGAGCTCGCCGTGCGAGTCGCTCATCACCCCGATCTTCATCCGGTTCGCCTCCGTCGGCCATTGCGCTGCTTCGGGCCTGTACGCGTCGACGATACCACGCGAGGCCGCTCGTGAGGAAAGAGGTATCTCGCAGAGACGCAGAGAGGGCAGTCATCCGGTGGCACGCAGGGGGATGCTGTCTTTGCTGCGCGGATCAACCGCTGTCCTTGCCTGCACCCGTCGCGTGTCTGAAGAGTTCGATCACCTGCGGGCCTTGAACACCCTCCAAGTCTTGGGACACGAAGCCAGAAGCCTGAGGGGAGAAGACTGCCTGGGTAGCCTGGATAAGGACGGCGTTCTTGGTCTGTTCGTCACCCGCTGCTTTCACAAAGGCCTCAAACGTGCTGAGCGCATCGTGCCTATGCTTGCTGATGACGTAGTTGTGTCTCTGACTTCGGTAGTTCTTCGCGCACCAAAGCAGACCGGAGTAGAGAATCGACAAGGGCAGCAACTTGAGGATAGCGAGTTGTATCGAATGGCCGGTTTTCACGTCGGGGTTGCCATACTCCATGTACAACCAAAAGAGGAAGACCGTGTAGCCTACTGCGAGGACAGCAGAGATCACGGTTGCCGTCAACCATCTCTTGCCGTTCTTGCTGTACTCGTTGGCTGCTTCCTTGAAGTGCATGGCGTGCTGGGACACACCGGCCTCGGCGACCACCGCGCGTGCTTGGGCGAGGACGTCGTGCGTCTCCTGCAGCACGTCTTCGGCTCTCTGCTTTACGTTAGACAGAGCGTTCGACTCTTCCCGTAAGCCCTGGCGAAGCTGCTCAAGCTCCTCGTCCCTCGACTCTTCGGTGGCGAACACTTTGGCCGCGAGCTCATAGGACTCCAAGTCGAAACCGTCTACGTCGCTGCCCAGTTGGCGGCGCACTTGACGGGCATTTGGGTCTTCGGTGCTATAGAGGTTGATTCGCTCGAAAACCGACAAGGCTCTGTTGCCCAGAGCGTTCAGCTTCTGAAGCACCCCGTAAGGCACGTTGTCAAGTAGACACGCCTTCAGTCGACCGAAGCGCCCGAGGATCCGACCAAACCGGGGGCGCAGTTCCTCGAAGCACCCGGTTGACCCAAGGTCGCCCCTTCTCACCAAGGACTCCTCGGTCCACTCCAGGACGTTCTGCGCTGTTTCTCGGAAGTCTCGTATTCTCTTCTCGTGCTCACTGGGCTCGGCCATTGCAGTCACCTCCTCGCATTCCGTGCGCGCTACGTTGTCGAAGCAGCGCCTTGCGTTGCATGAGCTAGTGTGCAAGAGGATAGCTCCCGTTCCGACTTGTGGCAAACGCGAAAACAAGTCCCGCCGCGCGTCTGCGCGCGGCTTTGCCAGAGCTTCTCCTCGGCGAGGTGATTGCGGTGGACGGTCGGCCGGGCTATACTGGCGATGCGTGTAAGGGGGTTCCTCGACGGGGGGCGTATGGGTCGCGACGAGCTACGGCTGCGCGAGAAGCTCGCGTACGGGTACGCCGATTTCGGCTACGGGATCGCGTTCTCGGTCATCGGCCTGTACCTGTTCCCGTACCTGGCGACGAAGACGGCCGTCGGTGTGGGGCTGGCCGCGACGGTGATCCTGGCCGGCAAGGTGTGGGACGCGATCACCGACCCGCTTGTCGGCTCACTGAGCGACCGGACCGACACCCGCTGGGGCCGGCGCCGGCCGTGGCTGCTGCTGTGCGCGGTGCCGTTCGGCGTGACGTTTGTCGCCATCTGGCTGCTGCCGGCCGAGTTCGGCAGGTGGGACGGGTTCGCCTACGTCGCCGTCGTCTACTTGCTGCATGCGACCGCCTACACGTGCGTGGCCGTGCCGCACGCGGCGCTGACGCCCGAGCTGACGCGCGACTACGATGCGCGCACGGGCCTGACGTCGTACCGCATGGCGTTCTCGATCCTCGGCGTGCTGGTCGGCTCGACGCTGCCGTTGCTGATCGCCGGCGCCGAGCACGAGCAGTGGACGCAGGCAAGCTTCGTTCGTGTGGGCGCCATCTGCGGCGTGCTGATGATGAGCGGGCCGCTCGTCGTGTTCTTCGGGTGTCGGGAGCGCCATCCCGAGCGTGTCGTGCGGCGCATCTCGATCCTCGAGGGCTTCCGCCTCGTGCTGCACAACCGGCCGTTCTCCCTTGCCCTCTCGATGTACCTGGCGGCGTGGGTGGCGCTGTCGATGACGACCGGCATGTTCATCTTCTTCTTCGGCTACTGGCTTCATTACGGCAGCCAGCTCTTGTACGTGCTCGGAGGAACCTTCCTCACAGCGGCGGCCATGCTGCCGGTCTGGGTGCTGGTGAGCGCGCGTTTCGGCAAGCGGATCGCCTACGCGGCTGGGATGTGCGTGTACGCGGCTGTCGGTTTCGGAACGTTCGCGCTCGCGCCCGGGACCACGCACTACGTGTGGATCTTCGCGGTGGCCGGCGGGATCGGGATCTCGGCTATCTATGTGATCCCGTGGGCCATTATCCCCGACTGCGTCGAGTACGACGAGCTCAAGACCGGCATGCGGCGCGAGGGGATCTTCTACGGCTTCGTCACGTTCGCGCAGAAGCTCGCGGCTGCGCTGGGCATCTTCATCGCCGGCACCGTTCTGGGCCTGACCGAGTTCAGCCCCGACGTGCACCCGAGCCGGACGGTCATCTGGGCCATCCGCCTCCTGTTCGGCCCGATCCCGGCGTGCATGGTGATTGCCGGCATGGTCGCCGCCGTCTTCTACCCGATCACCAAGAAGCGCCACGAAGAGATCCACGCCGCCCTCGCCGCCCGAGGACGGGAATAGCCTCACGCAAAGGCGCAAAGGCGCGAAGGGGGAGGCACGGAAAGGGCGGGAGCCCTTTCCGTGACCGTAGAGGGGTGTTGACATGACCGAGAACGAGGTTGCCCGGGAGATCGTCGATGCGGCCTACACGGTCCACACGGCTCTTGGGCCGGGATTGCTCGAAACGGTGTACGAGGCCGCGCTCGAGCATGAACTCCGCAAGCGAGGTCTGACGGTATCTCGCCAGCAAGCCTTGCCCGTTGTGTACGACGGCATTGAGTTGGACGAGGGCTTTCGCGCCGACCTGGTCGTGGAGGGCAAGGTAATCATCGAGCTCAAGTCCGTTGAGGAAGTAGCGCCCGTCCACAAGAAGCAACTCCTGACTTACCTGCGCCTGGCTGACAAACGGCTCGGCCTGCTCATCAACTTCGGTGCTGAACTGATCAAGCATGGCATCACGCGCGTCGTGAACCGCCTGCGCGAGTGACGGCGAGTTGTTGATCCGGCCAGAGGCCACAGGCCGCTGGCCGCTTCCCCTTTGCGGCTTTGCGCCTTTGCGTGAGGCTATTCCTCTTCCTTCCGCGCGAGCAGGCGCAAGGACAGCGCGCGGGCCAGCAGGAAGCCGGCGAAGGTGACGAACAGGTAGCCGATCCCTGTCCGGATCGAGATGAAGATGATCGCCCCGAGCAGGACGAAGCGCAGCACGAGCGTCGCCGCGATCGCCCGCGTTCGGGGCGTGCCGCTCTGCTCGGCCTGTTCGGCCAGCCGCGCGTTGAGCCGGTCGAGCAGGCCGAAGAACACAAACCCGCTCGCCAACCCCAGGCCGGCGAAGATGGCGATCCTGGCGAGTTCACTCATGCCGCAGCTTCCTCCTGAGCCGCGACCCTACTCGAGGTCGGCACGGCAAAGCAAGTCGGGGGGAGCGAACCCTGCTTAGCCCGCATTTCTCACAGGTGGAGCGCGCCAGGCTGCTCGCCGCAACGGAGGCGCCTGTACGAGAAGCCCTTCTGGGGCGCGCACCGTGCGGGCTTGTCCAAACACC
>CAZCQN010000123.1:0-9842 GCA_964500825.1 uncultured Verrucomicrobiota bacterium
AGGGGGCCGCACTCTTTCTCTCTGGTGAACCGGGCCTTAGAAGCTGACGAGGATCGTGCCCTTGATCTCGAGAGCGTCGTCCGCGTCAGAAACGTAGGCGTCTCCTGGGACGAACAGCGCCACCACCAACGAGGCGGTCACCTTGTCGGTGTAGTTGTGCCGCACACCGAGGTCGAGCTCGTAGCCCAGCTCGTCGTCGGCGCCCGTGGTCATCGCTGTGACGCCGGCGTCCGTGATGCGCGGGTTGGCCATCGACATGGCGGCTGCCTCATTTTGGGTGTAGTGGAACCAGTCGAGGCTGACCGTTGTGCGGTCGCTCGGCTGGATCGCCACGCCCGCGTTGATGATTTGGATATTGCTCAGATCGGGCGAGAACGCCTCGCCGTAGCGGGTGTAGTTGAACAACGGGTCGAAGGTCGCGTCATCGCCGTCGGCGGCGTCCTCGTCGCCGGTGGCGTAGAGGTAGTTGACCTTGACCGTGGGGTTCCACGAGGTGTCGATCATGTAGGTCGCCCCGAGGTCGAGCGCCCACGCTTTCTTGTCGAGCGCCTCGTTGTCGCCCGTCTCGTAGACGAACTCGCCCCACAGCGCCAGCCCGTTGTCGGGGTCGTACCCGCCGCGCACGCCGATGACGATCGGCTCGCGATCCGAGTCGTCGCGGCTGTCATCGAGCAGGATCACGTATCCGCCGCCCGACAGCGTCGACTCGGTCGGGGCCCAGTCGACGTCGAGCAGGTAGATGTTCAGGTCGTCCGCGTCCCCTTCGACGGCTTTGATGCCGGCGACCGAGATGGTCCAAGGCAGGTACTCGCCGATGATGAGGATCGCGTCGTGCTCGATTTCCAGCTCGTTCGCGCTGATCAGGAGGCCGCGGCCGCAGTGGAGGTACTGGCGGCCGAGCAGCGCCGACCAGGCGCTGTCGCCGATGTTGTGGATGCTGACGAGCGCTTCGACTACGTTCGAGTCCCAGCCCTCGTCATTCTGGCCCCACCGGCCGAGGCCTTCGAAGGTCAGCTTGAGCCACACGCCACCGTCGGTGAACTCGGCTTCGGTCGTCAGGCGGACGCGTGTCTCGATATACCCGAAATCATCGTCGACCAACTCGGCGACGCCGTCGTCGGTCGTCTGGGTTGTTCCGCTGTCCTCGAGGTCAGAGAGGTTCTCCATCCAGAAGGCCCGGGTCCGCAACTCTGCGCCGATGAACAGGTTGCTCACACCGGGGATGACGCCGGCCTCCTGGGCCGGGCTGTCGGTGGCACCCATCAACGCCGCGAGCGCTGCGCAAAAGACCACAAGCAGTCTCATAAACTTCTCCTGGTGCGGGCCATCAGCCCGCCACGTGATGCTATCTGCGCCGTCTCTGCCGAAGCGACCTCGTCGTGCTCGACGAGGCGTGCGCACTCGGCAAGGACGGTAAGCTGTCTCGGTCTATGGTATGCAGACACCCCGGCTCCGGCCTCGTGGTCTTCCGTGTACTCATCCCTCCCTTCTGACCACAGTGTAGAGCGGCCATGGGTGCGGTCGCGTAGCGGCATTACACCGTCGGTGTGCTATCAATCATTGCTCGGCGTGTCAATATCTTTCTCGGGGTTTTTTGGCGCGTTGTCGGGCTGCGTATCCAGCCGGTGCTGCACGCCATCGAGACGCCGGTCGGCAAGCATCGTCCACGGACCACCGCGCTCTTGGCTCTCGGTGAGCTTCTGGTACCATTCCCTGGCGGTCCCGAGATCGCCGCTGAGCTCGTAGCAGTAGGCGGTGTAGTAGAAGATCTGTCGTTGAGCGATCTTGCGCGCCTCGGGGCCGATCTCCTCGCTGCCCAGAGCTTCCTCGCATGCTTTGATGCCGGCGGCGTAGTCCTTGTCGGCGATGTAGGTCTGCACGATGGCCGTCCACGCCAGTATGGCGAGCGCCGGGTCGGGGTCGGTCTCGAGGTAGGCCTCGTATCGGCGGCGCGCCTCGGCGTAGTCGCCCTGCTCGTAGAGTAGGTCGCCGGCTTCCACCAGCGCACGAGCGGCCACGAAGCTGCCGCCGTACTTGCCGGCCACGGCGTCGTACTCCTCGATGCTGCCGGCGCTCTCGAAGGCCGCCAGCGAGGCGCGACGACGTTTGGAGCGCTGGCTCGAGCCGACCGCGAGCACGATCACGACGACGATCGCAGCCACCAGCGGGACGATGAAGTGCCACTGGTAGCGGGCCGAGAACGCGGCGAACCGCTCCTCGGTCGTCGGAGCCTGCCCTGCAGCGCCCGGCTGTTGCTCGTCGGCAGCGCCGCCTCTCCCCTGTTTGGCCTGACGTCTGGCGGCGGCGGTTTTCTTGGCCATCTCGGGTTTGCTCCCCGCCCGCTTATCGCGGGCGCGCACGCGTGGTAGTGATTTTGTCGACGAGCGTCCGGCTGTTCTGGGCGACCTCCTCGGCTTGCTCGGCGCTCAGCCCCGCGCCGCGGGCGACGGCCTCCCACGAGGCCGGCGTCAGCAGGTCGTCGGGCGCGTGCGCGTCGGTGTTGACGACGAGCTTCGCCCCGGCCGCGAGCGCCGTGCGGGCCACGTGCCCGTTGGTGATGCAGTGGCCCTTGCGGGCGCTGAGCTCCAGGTAGATGCCGCGTTCGGCCGCCAGCCGGGCGTCGGCCTCCCTGATGAGCCCCGGATGCACCAGGATGTCAATCGGGGCTTCCAGGGCAGCACGGTTCGTGCCAGGGGCGACCGGTTCGGCCGTCGTCTCGCCGTGGACGCACACCAGGGGAACGCCCAGTTCGCGGGCGCGTTGGGCCAGCTCGGCGATCTGGCTCGGCGGCACGTGCGTCAGCTCGACCCCAGGGATCACGGTCACAGGCTGGTGCTTGTTCAGCGCCTCGGCCACCCGAAGCGCCGCCTCGGCAACATGTTCCAGGTTCGACGCGTCGACGTGGTCGGTCAGGCCGATCGCCGTGTAGCCGCGCACCTGGGCGCGGTTCACCAGCTCCGAGGCGATCAGCTCCCCGTCGCTCAGCATCGTGTGCGTGTGCAGGTCGATCAGTTCCATCGCGGCATCCCTTGCGAAGTGGGCCTCTTATACAGGCGCTCGGCATCGACGTCAACGGGGATGTCGGGCTCCCGGTCGAGCTGGGGGGGGCGACGGGACGCCGTAGCGGTGTCGCTCAGATGGCGCTGCGGAGGCTGAGCTCGGCGGGGTGGGGGTGGAGGTAGTGCTGCTGGGCGAGGTAGGCGCCGCTGTCGCCGAGGGCTGATCGGTACTTGCGCACGTAGTGGTTGAGCAGCGTGATCGGCACGATGAGGGGGATTGTGCGGCGGCGGTACTGGTCGATGACTTCGAGCAGCTCCTGTTTCTCGTCGGGCGTCAGGTGTTTCTTGAAGTACCCCATGACGTGCTGGAGCACGTTGCACTGCTTCGACACGGTCGCCATGAGCCCGAGCGCGTGCATGAAGCCCTCGAAGTACCCGCCGTACAGCTCCGCCGGTGAGTGCTTCTTCGCCTCGGCGACGAGGCGGCCGAGTTCTCTAAGGTGTTTCGGGCTGTGCGACATCATGAGGAGCTTGTGGCGCGCGTGGAACTCGACGAGGGCGCCGCGCCGCCTGCCGGCTTCCACGAGCTCTTGCCACCGCTTCACCGCGAACATGCGCTCGAGAAAATTCTCGCGGAGCGGCAGGTCGTGGAGCCGGCCCTCGTCCTCGACCGGCAGCAGGGGGAAGTGCTCCATGAAGACGCGGGCGAAGACGCCGACGCCCTTGTTCACGGGGACGCCGTTTTCGTCGTAGACCTTCACACGCGCCATGCCGCTGCTGGGCGACTTGCTCTTGAAGATGTAGCCGCAGAGGTTCTCCTTCTCGAGCTCGGCGCAGCGCTGTCGTGCCCAGGCCTCCATGCGGTCGGTGACGTCCTCGCCTGACTGGGCGAACACGAGCCGGGCCGAGTCGGGCCGGCCGACGAGCCGCAGCGGCGGCCGCGGCGTGGGCAACCCAACCTCGACCTCGGGGCAGACGGGCACGAACTCGACGAAGCGCCCTAGCTCGTCGGTGATGAACCGGTCGCGCTTATGCCCGCCGTCGTAGCGCACCCGCTCGCCGAGCAGGCACGTGCTCACGCCGAGCTTCGGCTTCCCTGGGTTGTTCCTTGGCGTCGTCATGGCATCGTCGCGCGCAGTATAGCATTCGCGCGCTCACGTAGGGGCCACGCGCTTTGCTTGCCAGGCCGCTCTCGCGCGGGCACGGTGGCCTGTGTTATCCTCCCGCGGCAAGCTGTCGAGAGGGGCGTATGCGCACGGGCTCTCAGAGCGCAACACATGGCGTCGCGACGGGCCGGATCGCGCGTGTGCGCGGTTCGGTCGTCGACGTGGTGTTTGATGGCGAGCTGCCGGCGCTGTTCGAGGCGCTCGTCGTCGAGGCGCCTCACGGTGAGGCGAGCGGCGATGGCCGGCCGGTCGTTCTCGAGGTGCAGCAGCACGCCGGGCTGGACCGCGTGCGGACGATCGCCATGTCGTTCACGGCCGGCCTGGAGCGTGGTCGGCCGGTGCGTCGGACGGGCGCGCCGATCAGCGTGCCCGTCGGCAAGCCGGTCCTTGGCCGGCTGCTCAACGTGCTCGGCGAGGCGATCGACAACGGCGAGCCGTTCGCCGCCGACGTTGCGCGCCGTCCGATCCACCAGCCCGCGCCGTCGCTCACCGAGGAGCGTGCCTCCGACGAGATCTACGAGACCGGCATCAAGGTGATCGACCTCTTGACCCCCATGCCGATCGGCGGCAAGGCGGGCATGTTTGGCGGCGCGGGCGTCGGCAAGACGGTCCTCATCATGGAGCTGATCCACACGACGCTCGAGAAGCACAAGGGCGTCGCCGTCTTCGGCGGCATCGGCGAGCGCTCGCGCGAGGGGCTCGATCTGTGGGACGAGATGCGCGCAAGCGGCGTGCTCGAGCGCTCCGTGCTCGTCTTCGGCCAGATGAACGAGCCGCCCGGCGCGCGGTTCCGCACGGGCCTGACGGCGCTGACGATCAGCGAGCACTTCCGCGACGAGATGGGCCAGGACGTGCTGCTGTTCATCGACAACGTGTTCCGCTTCGTCCAGGCGGGGATGGAGGTCTCGGGTCTCTTGGGGCGGATGCCGTCGCGCGTCGGGTACCAGCCGACGCTCGCGAGCGAGATCGGCGACCTCGAGCAGCGCATCGGCTCGCGCGGACGCGGGGCGATCACGTCGGTGCAGGCCGTCTACGTGCCGGCCGACGACCTGACCGACCCCGCCTGCGTGCACACGTTCACGCACCTCGACTCGGCCATCGTGCTCTCGCGCGACATGGCGGCGCAGGGCCTGTACCCGGCCGTCAACTCGCTTGAGTCGTCGTCGAAGCTGCTCGACCCGCGCACAGTGGGCGACGAGCACTACGAGGTCGCGCAGGCCGTGCGCCGCACGATCGCGCACTACAACGACCTCAAGGACATTATCTCGATGCTCGGCATGGAGGAGTTGAGCGAGGACGACCGCCGCGTCGTGCTGCGCGCGCGGCGCCTCCAGCGGTTCCTCACCCAGCCGTTTTTCGTGACCGAGCAGTTCACGGGCAAGCCGGGCAAGAGCGTGCCGCTCGCCGAGACGATCGCCGGCTGCAGCGCCATCCTCAAGGGCGAGCTCGACGAGGCAAACGAGTCGGCGCTGTACATGATCGGGCCGATCAGCGAGGCGCAAGGCCGTGCAGTCAAGGCGCCGGCTGAGAAGGAAGAAGAACTCACCGCGGAGCGCGTGGAGAGCGCAGAGGGAAAAGATGCCTGACGGGCGGCGCGAGATGCAGCTCATCGTGACGACGCCGACGCGCGTGATCGTCGACGAGCCGGTCCGCAGCGTGCAGGCCGAGGACGCGAGCGGGCGGTTCGGCATCGAGCCCGGGCACGA
Organism: uncultured Verrucomicrobiota bacterium; assembly: GCA_964500825.1. Taxonomy (GTDB): domain Bacteria; phylum Auribacterota; class JABMQX01; order JAFGEW01; family JAFGEW01; genus CAYUZG01. The sequence goes on from CAZCQN010000123.1 coordinate 5,872, forward strand.
GCACTTCCTGACGACGACCGTGCCGGGCATCCTTATGTACCGGCCCAGCACGGGCGGCGAGCAGTACGCGGCCGTCGATCGCGGCGCGCTGCGTGTGACGCCCGACCGCGTGCAGCTCGCCACGCGTCAGGCCGTAGCGTCGGGCGACCTCGACGAGCTCGAACGCGTCGTCGAGCAGCAGTTCGAACGCGAGCGCGACGTGCACCGCGAGGCGCTCACGAGCTTCGCCGACATGGAGCTGAGCGCCTGGCGCAAGATGATGAAATATGAAGAACGACACGTCCGATCGTGACGACGAGGCGTTTGGGCCGCTCTCGTCGAAGCGCACGGCCGACCGCGCCGAGCGCATCAAGCGCGCGCGCAAAGAAGGCGACCGCGGTTTCTGGCAGAACCTCGGCCTGATCGGCAGCGTCGGCTGGATGGTCGTGCTGCCCGCCGTCGGCGGCGGCTTTCTGGGCCGGTGGATCGACAGCAAGGCCGAGAGCACAATCTCGTGGGCGCTCACGCTGGTCGTCGTCGGGCTGGCGATCGGGTGTATCGGCGCGTGGCAGCACATCCGGAGGGAGCGATGATCGAGGCCGTGATGAGTGCGCTGTGCGCTCTTGGCGGCTTCGCCGTCGGCTGCGTGTACTTCGCGCTCGTCCGCCGGACGGCCACGCTGCTCGCATCAGGTGAGGTACGCGTCGGCGGGGCCATCGGCGCGGCCGGCCTGCGAGTCCTGCTGTTTGCGCCCGGCGCCGTAGCGGCGGCGATGCTGTCGCTCGCCGGTCTTGTCGGCTATGTGGCCGGTTTCGTCGCGGCGCGGTGGTGCGCAGTATGGAGGTCGAGGCTTCGATGATCGCGGCGGCAAAGAACCTGTTCAAGGCGCCGACGGTATTCGAGATCGGGCCCGTGCCGATCACGGAGACCGTGTGGGTCACGTGGTGGCTCATCGCGTTGCTGACCGTCGTCGCCCTGTACATCCGCAGCCGGCTCAGCGCCAAACGCCCGAGCGGCCTCCAGCTTGCGCTCGAAGGCCTCGTGACGTGGCTCGACAACGAGATTCGGAACATCGTCGGCGACCGGCCCGGACGTTACTTCCCGCTGATCGCCACGCTTTTCCTGTTCGTGCTTGCGCTCAACCTCGTGTCGAACATCCCCGTCGTCGAGTCACCGACGGGCGATCCGGCGACGACGGTGGCGCTCGCGCTCATCGTCTTCCTCTCGGTGCCGTTCTATGGGATCGTCGTCAAGGGCGTCGGCGGCTACTTCATGAACTACCTGCGGCCGACGCCGTTCATGCTGCCGCTCAACATCATCGGCGAGATATCGCGGACGCTCTCGCTGGCGGTTCGGCTGTTCGGCAACATCATGAGCGGCGGGCTCATCGTCGGCGTGCTTGTCTCGATCGTGCCGCTCGTCGTGCCGCTGTTCATGATGTTTCTCGGCCTGATCACGTCCGTCGTGCAGGCCTACATCTTCCCCGTGCTGGCGATGGTCTACATCGGCGGCGCCGTGCGGCTGGAGCAGAAGCGCGCAATGAAACTCGCAAAGGAGAGCACATAGATGGACAAGGAAATCATCGCTATCATCGTGGCCGGGTTCACCGTCGCCATCGGGTCGATCGGGCCTGCACTCGCCGAGGGGCGGGCCGCCGCGGCGGCCCTCGACGCGATCGCGCGTCAGCCCGATGAGCGCAACACGCTGACGCGGACGCTGTTCGTCAGCCTCGCCATGATCGAGTCGACGGCCATCTACTGCCTGGTCGTTGCGCTGATACTTCTGTTTGTCCTGTAGGAGACGGAGGGCTACTGCTGTGAGCTTCTGGGCCACCCTAGCGTTTCAGGCGCTCAATTTCTTCGCGCTCGTCGTGATTCTTTATCTCGTGCTGTACAAGCCGGTGCGGCGGACGATGCAGCAGCGGGAGGACCAGATCAAGGCGCGCTATGACGCGGCCGAGCGCAAGGCGCAGGAGGCAGACAAGGGGCGCCAGGCGGCCGAGGCGAAGCAACACGAGATCGACGGGCAGCGCGACCAGCTCCTGGACGAGGCGAAGCACGCGGCCGAGGAACGCCGCACGGCGATGCTCGATGAGGCGCGCGGCGAGGCCGATCGCCTCGTCGAGCGGGCGCGCGACGCGATCCGCCGCGAGTGGACGCACGCGGCCGACGGCCTCGGCGAGGCGCTGAGCCGGACGGTCGTCGCCTTATGCGGAAAAGTGCTCGAGTCGGGCGGCGACTCGCTGACCGACCGCGCCGTGGCCGAGGTGATCGAGCGGATCGGCAGGCTTGAGGGCGCCGACCTCGACGAGGCCAAGCGCGGCGCGAAGGAGGGACGCATGACCGTGCGCACGGCCGCGGCGCTCTCCGACAAGGCGAGGCAACAGCTCGCCAAGGCTCTCGGTGAGAAGCTTGGCGACAAAGCCGTCGAGCTCGACGTCGAGGAGGATGCCTCGCTCGTCGCCGGCGTCGAGGTGGCGCTCGGCACGCTGCGCGTGCGGTCGCACTGGCGTCAGCGGCTCGACGAGGCGCTCGACGCGTCGCGGAAGGAGCTTGCCGAAGCGGCGCCGGCGGCCGCGCCGAAGAAGAGAGAAGGGCCTGAAAACAAGCCCGAAGCTGAGGCAAAAGACAGCGGCGAATCATGACGACGGGCGATGAGACAAAGCCGTTTGCAGGTACGCTGGCCGACCGGATGACGGGGCTGCTGCGGGCCGTGCCGGAGCGCGTGCGCGCCGACGCGGGCGCGACGGTCGATCACGTCGGCCTCATCGAGCGCGTCGGCGACGGCATCGCGATCGTGAGCGGCCTGCCGCAGGCGAAGCTTAACGAGCTGCTGGAGTTCCCCGGCGGCGTGCGCGGCCTGGTGTTCAACCTCGACGAGGACCGGATCGGCTCGCTGCTGCTGGGCGAGAGCCAAGAGCTGGGTGCCGGCGACGAGGTACACGCCACGGGCGAGGTGATTCGCACGGTTGTCGGCGACGAGCTCATCGGGCGCGTGGTGACGCCGCTGGGCGATCCGCTCGACGGCAAAGGGCCCGTGAACGCGGCGCGCCGCGACCCGATCGAGCGCGAGGCGCCGGCGATCCTCGACCGCCGCCCCGTCGAGGTGCCGCTGCTCACGGGCATCAAGAGCATCGACGCGATGATCCCGCTCGGCCGCGGACAGCGCGAGCTGATCCTCGGCGACCGCGCGATCGGCAAGACGGCGATCGCCGTCGACGCGATCCTCAACCAGCGCGACACCGGCGTGCTCTGCATCTACGTGGCGATTGGCCAAAAGACCTCGTCTGTCGCCCGCCTCGTCCAGCACCTGGAGCGCCACGAGGCGATGGCGTACACGATCGTCGTGGTCGCGTCGGCCGACGAGGCGGCGGGCCTGCAGTTCATCGCGCCGTATGCGGGCTGCACGATGGGCGAGTTTTTTGCCGAGAGCGGCCGCGACGTGCTCGTCGTCTACGACGATCTGACGAAGCAGGCGTACGCGTACCGTGAGATCTCGCTGCTGCTGCGCCGGCCGCCGGGCCGTGAGGCGTATCCGGGCGACATCTTCTACATCCACTCGCGCTTGCTCGAGCGGGCGACGCGCCTCGTCGACGAGAAGGGCGGCGGGAGCTTGACGGCGCTGCCGATCGTCGAGACGCAGGCCAAGAACATCTCGGCGTATATCCCGACGAACCTCATCTCGATCACCGACGGGCAGATCGTGCTCGACGCGGACCTGTTCGACATGGACCTGAAGCCGGCGATCGACATCGGCCGGTCGGTCTCGCGCGTCGGCGGCAGAACGCAGCTCAAGAGTATGCGCGAGGTGGCGGGCAGCCTGAAGCTCGAGTACGCGCAGTTCGCCGAGCTCGAGCTCTTCACCCGGTTCGGCGCCAGCGTCGAGAAGGAGACCGCGGCCAAGATCGAGCGCGGCCGCCGCATCCGGGAGGTGCTCAAGCAGCCGCGCCTCGACCCGGTGCCGATCGATCACCAGATCGCCCTGCTCGTCGC
>CAZCQN010000124.1:0-9802 GCA_964500825.1 uncultured Verrucomicrobiota bacterium
ACGCGTCCTCAATCGCCCCTGACGGGGCTCCGTTCCTTCTCGGGCTCCCCAGTCCACGGGCTGGCGCCCGAGGCTACTGCCAATCGCCGCGGCGCGGCTCACTGGGCAGGGGCGCGCGCCCAAAGGCTGTGAGAAACCCGGGCTAGGGCGTCACCGCCAGTCACACGCGTGCCCTCACGCTGCCCCAGATGCTGCCATCTCGGAAGAGCCTGATCGGAAGGCGGTTAGGCATGCTGCCCCAGAAATCACTCTAGATTTTCCACCTTGAAAAATGGCCCGTTTCGGTGTATACTCCTGCTGACAGGAGATCGGGGGATAGATGGAAGCGCTTATCGGCGCTCTGCTCATCTTTGGGGTGAGCGGGCTTCTTGGATGGAAGATCGGGCGGCTGCGGCACCGCTGGTGGCTCGTCGGCTACGGCGTCAGCATGGCGATCGTCGCTGTGCTGAACATCACCCGCTACGTGCCGAGCGTACTCAACACCGCGGCGGCCCAGTGGCTCATGGCCGGGCAGAAGGACATCTACCTGGTCGGTATGGCGGCCATCATCGGTATCGTGCCGTGCCTGCACAAGGTCCGTCCGGCGCGGACACGCCTCTTGCTCGGCGTGTTCATAGGCGTGCTCCTGCTCCGGAGCTCGCTGCTGCCGTTGGCGGGGCCGCTGCTCGACCGCGGGCAACTGGAGAACCTCCCGACCGTCTTTGACGAAAACAACGTCTGCCTCCAGACGACTAACTACACGTGCGGGCCGGCGGCGCTGGTGACCGCGCTCCGCGCGTTCGGCATCGAGGAAACCGAATCGCGGGCCGCGATCGAGACGCTCTGCAACTCGTACAGCGGCACGCGCTCGAAGGACATCGTCGACTACGTCAACCGCGCCTACGGCATGCGGGGCATCACGGCGAGCTACCGCTACATCGGCTCGCTCGATGAGCTGCGCGAGCTCGGCGGCGTGGCGATCGCCGAGGTTAAGTCCAACTTCTGGATGGACCATTTTGTCACCATCGTCGGCTGGGACGGCGCCTCGCCGATCGTGGCCGACCCGTTTTGCGGCCAGTTCAAGACGTCCGACGAAGCGTTCGAGCGAATCTGGAGGAACAAAGCGATCGTGATCCGGCACACCGAGATGCGGGCCGAGGCACTCTGACCGGGCCGATCACGGCGATAGGAACTGACAGGACCCAACGTTCTCTCTCCAGGCCCTGACCGATACTTCTGCACCGTATTCTCCGTATCGCTCAGGGCAACAGGGCGGGGGCAACCAGCCTTTCCACCCGCGCAGGCGATGCCCCCGCCTTCGTTTCGTCCAGCCAACCACCCGTCTGTATCGGTTTTCAGATCCACCGCAAGGCACGGAAACGGAGCACGCTGCATCGCGTCGATTCTCAAGACAGTTCGAACCGCGCTCCAAGCCCGCGCAGCGGGCAGCATTCTGTAGCCACGGGCGTGAGCCCGTGGAGAACGGTCCGAACAAAACCGTCGAGCCCCCGCAGGGGGCGACATCCGGGTTGCCTCGTGTCCAGATGTCGCCCCCTGCGGGGGCTTGGGATTGTGCCGTGCATGGTTTCCACGGGCTCACGCCCGTGGCTGCCAACAGACCGCCCCCTGCGGGGGCTCCGGATTCTGTCCTGTGGCCGCTCCAGCAGAACAGCCACCAGCAGAACAGAATCTGCACGGATCACCACGGAACCGGTCACGACAGAACCCGTTGATCTTGGCGCGGTCACCGTCTCGATGCGCACCGGGCTTTCCACTTGCGGCGCAGCCGGGGCGACAGTACGATTCGCTGCGCAGCGCCGCGACGTCTGACGGCGCCACGCCAGGGTAGGAACGAGGCCCGCACGGAGAAGAGGAAGGCGCCATGGCCGACGTCGAGCTCCGCACCTACATCGTCCTCGACCAGCTCCAGTCCCAGCTTGCCGCGCACATCGGCACCACGTCGCGCGGCTTCCTGCCCGTGCCGGGCCAGGCGTCGCTGTGGGTCGAAACCGCGCCCGGCATGGTCATCAACCAAATGCTCGACATCGCGCTCAAGGCGACCGACGTCCAGCCCGCCATCCTCGTGATCGAGCGCGCCTACGGCCTGCTCGAAGTCCACAGCGACGACCAGGGCGCCGTCCGCCAATCGGGCCAGGCCGTCCTCGACGCGCTCGGCCACGAAGAAGGCGACCGGCTCAAGCCGCGCGCCGTCTCGCAGCAGGTCATCCGGCGCGTCAGCCCCTACCATGCACAGCTCATCAACCGGATCCGTTACGGCTCGATGCTGCTGAGCGAGCAGACGTTGTTCGTCATGGAGACCGTGCCCGCCGGCTACATCGTCTACGCCGCGAACGAGGCCGAGAAGGCGAGCCACGTCACGCTCCTCGAGGTCCGCCCGTTCGGCGCGTTCGGCCGCCTCTATCTGGGCGGCGAGGAGCGCGACGTGATGGTCGCCAGCGAGGCCGCCGTCCGCGCGATCGAATCGCTCACCGGCGCCGAAGGCGCCAAGAGCATGTAGAACTCGGCCGCTGCGCCGCAGGAGGGATACGATGAGATCGCCCGCCGTTTTCGCAGTACTCCTCGTCATGGCCGCCTGCTCCGTCAGCGCCTTCGCAGGCGAGCAGCCGAACGAGTCGAAACTGACCATCGTTCTCGATCACGCGAAGCTCACCAAGTGGGTGCTCGAGGAGTTCCCCGATGGGCTGCGCTTCGATAACGACGACAAGCCGACCGACGAAGAGAAGGCGAGGGATTTGAAGTTCTGGACGCTGATCGCCGATTGGCCGGTCAACGTCTCGGGCCAGGTGGCCGGGCTCGCGCCGGCGATCTCGCAGGTGTGCAGCGAGGCCGGCCTGCCCGTCTACTTCACGCCGGGCGCGATCAAGGCGCTCCAAGCGGCGGGCACCCAGAAGCGCCTGTTCACCATCTCGGACAGCGTGCGCAAGGCCGTCGTCATCATCGCCCGGCTCGCCGGTGTCGACAAGACGGTCGTCATGCCGTTCGGCCTCGTCGTCGTCGGGCCGGGCGAGGGCAACGAGTTCAAGAACCTCGTCGCGGCCCCGCCGCGGCCCGAGTTCCGCTGGCGCGCCAACTACACCGCCCTGTTCAGGAAGGCATTCCCCGACGGCATCAGCGGCGAAGAACCGTCGGACGAGGACATGAAGAAAGTCATGCAGATCGCCACGTCGATCCGCTGCGACCTCGTCGTGCCCGGCACAGCGAAGGTCAATGAGTTCATCAGATGGATCACTGCCGTCTCGCAGCAGACGTTCTCCATCGATGAGGCCGCGTACAAGCAGGCGGTCGAATTGGGCAAGACCGTCGGCCCCGTCGACGTTCGTTTTGTGCCGTTTCTCGATGCAATCAACATCGCCCTGAAAGGCACCGGCCTCGCGGCCACCGCCGAGGCGACGCACTTCAAGATCGGCCCGAAAGAAGGGCTTGAGTAACCTAAGGCGAACTCTGTAGAGTCTGACGGCTCGTGAACGGTTGCATGCATCCGCCAGGAGGAAGGTTCGGATGACTGAAGCGCTGGGAATGATCGAGGCGAAGGGCTTTGCGGCCATGGTCGAGGCGAGCGACGCGATGGTCAAGGCCGCCAAGGTCGAGCTCGTCGGCTACGAGAGAACCGGCGGCGGCTACGTGACGGCCATCGTGCGCGGCGACGTCGCGGCGGTCAAGGCAGCCGTCGATGCCGGTGCGCGAGGCGCCGAGCGCGTCGGCGAGGTCGTCAGCGTCCACGTGATCCCGCGCCCGCACGAGAACGTCGATCGCGCGCTGCCGCTGGGTCGCGGCCCCGAATGGCAAGCCGGGCAGAAAAAGTAGCGGCAGATTTCACGGATGGCACGGATCGGAACCCATTCTGATCTGTGTCCATCGGCGCAATCTGTGGCTCAATCGATGTCGAAGGGGACCGAGCAATGCTCATAGGGCGCGTGGTTGGCAACGTCGTCGCGTCGCAGAAGACCGAGTCGCTCGAAGGGCTCAAATTCCTCGTCGTGCGCAGGATGACGGTCGATGCCGAAGAGACCGACGGCTACGTCGTCGCCGCCGACGCGGTCGGCGCCGGCCTGGGCGACGTCGTGCTCTACGCCACGGGCAGCTCCGCGCGTCAGACGCCGCTTACCGACAATCGCCCCGCCGACGCCGTCATCATGGCCATCATCGACTCGTGGGAGATCGGCGGCCAACTCCGCTACGACAAGTCGAAGGATGCTTATTAGAACCAGCCACAGATCACACGGATCTTCACAGACAGCCGTAGACGCCTGGACGCTTCCCCAAAACGCGGTCGTGCAGCGATCCCGTATACCTGCCGGCTTCAGCCGGCATTCGCCCTGCGGAGCGCCAGCGCAGCAAGGCGTTTTGCCACCGGCTTCAGCCGGTGGTAGGCGCTCCCCGCAACGGTATTGAGCCCGCTTCAGCGGGCTTCTCGACAAACGGCTTTAGCCATCTTCGTCAGTGCCGCACACATCGCCTGAAGGCGGGCGTCGAGAAGCCGGCTGAATCCGGCTCCAAAGAAGGTTAGACTATGATTTGCCCCACCGGCTGAAGCCGGTGGCAAGACCTATCTGGTCGCATAGAACCGACTGCAAAGAAACAGACTCGTTGATCCATGATCGTCCTGCCGCTCGATGAGGCCGACCACGAGGCCGTCCTGAGCTTCCTGCTGCCGGAGCTTGTCCGCAACGGGGCGCTTATCGCCGATTGCACGGTCCTGCGCGACGAGGCGCGCGTCTTCGTCGCCGAAAAGGCGGGCACAATTCTCGGCGTGATGGCGCAGGTCGGCCGCTTCGTCGGCATGCGCTGCACGAGCCAAAACGTCTTCCGCAAGCTCCTCGGCGCGCACGGCGGCGCGCTCACCGGCCGCGTGCTCTGGAGCACGGTCGCGGCCGAGGAGCTCGCGCACATCGACTCGCAAGCCGCCATCGAGCGGACCGAGCCGATGCGCGAGATGCTCTACGACCCGATCCTCGGCCCGGTTCAGCCGTCGCTCCCCGAAACGCTCGCCCGCAAGCTCACCGTCGCCGACCTCGGCCTCATGCGGCGCTTCTACGACGAGATCGCCACCGAGCACTGGACACCCGACGCGCTCAAGCGCGGCCCGTTCTACGGCATCGTCAAGGACGAGAAGTTGGTCGCGTGTGCGGGTTCGTACTACGTGACCGACTGGCTCGGCGAGGTTGGCCTGGTCAGTGTCCTGCCGCGGTATCGTCGGCGCGGATACGGCACGCTCGTCTCGCACCTCGTCACGCAGGATGTCCTCACACGCGCGAAGAAGGCCTGCCTTCACGTCGCCAGAAAGGACCGCGGCCCGCACGAGCTCTACCTCAGGATGGGCTACCGCGACGTCGGCGAAGCCTTCCTCGTCGCCTGGCGCGCGTAAGAACGGCGGGCGTCGCGCGTTCCGCGCGCGTTCGGACGGCGGGCCGCGGGCGACCCGCCCTACACCCCTAACGCGCGGGCAGCTTCCGGGATGTAGGGCGGGTCGCCCTCGGCCCGCCGTCCTGTGCCACAGCTATCAGCACCGCCAATGCGTGAAATCTGTGGCTGATTTCCGTGACTGTGCTATTGTACGCATGGGGCTTCGAGAGGAGGTTGACTGGGCATGAAGCTCACCGACGAGCAAATCGCCGCCGTGGTCCGCAAGGTCTCCGACCGCCTCGCAGCCGAGAAGCCGGCGCCTGAGCAACAGGCCGACGTGCTGACACAGCACGTCGCGCTCGAAGACGGCGTCTTCGACGACGTCGACCGCTGCTTCGATGCCGCCTGGGACGCTTACCGCGCGCTCGAGGGCGGCACGCTCGATATGCGCTGCGCCATTATCGGTGCCATGCGCCAGGCCGCCGTTGATGCCGCGCCCCGGTTGTCGCGTCTCGCCGTCGAGGAAACAGGCTTTGGCCGCGCCGACGACAAGCTCAAGAAGAACATCCTCGTCGCCACAAAGACGCCGGGCACCGAAGCGCTCAAGCCCGAAGTGTTCACCGGCGACTGCGGCATGACGCTGACCGAGTGGGCGCCCTACGGGGTGATCTGCTCGATCACGCCGTGCACGAACCCGACCGAGACGATCATCTGCAACGCGATCGGCATGGTCGCCGCTGGCAACGCGGTCATCTTCAACCCGCACCCGCTCGCCAAGCGCACGTCACAGCACTGCATCCAGCTCCTCAACCGCGCGATCGTCAAGGCCGGCGGCCCGCCCAACCTGCTCACGACGCTCGCCGAGCCGACCGTCGAGACCGCCACGACGTTCATGAAGCACCCCCGGCTGCCGCTGCTGGTCGTCACCGGCGGGCCGGGCGTCGTCGCAGCCGCGATGGCGTGCGGCAAGAAGGTGATCGCCGCCGGGCCGGGCAATCCGCCCGTCGTCGTCGACGAGACCGCCGACATCGCGAAAGCCGGCCGCGACGTCGTCCTCGGCGCCTCGCTCGACAACAACATCGTCTGCACCGACGAGAAGGTCGTCGTCTGCGTCGACGGTGTCGCCGATCAGCTCAAGGCCGCCATGCGCCAGAACAGCGCCTACGAGCTGAACCGCGATCAGGCCAAGCAGCTCAACGAGCTCGTGATCGCCACACCGCCAACGGCGACCGAACGCGGCGAGCCGAACAAGGACTGGATCGGCAAGGACGCCCCAAAGATACTCGCCGAGCTCGGCATCAAGGTGGACGACGCGATCCGGCTCGTCATCACGGACGTCGACGCCGACGACCCGCTTGTCCGGACCGAGCAGCTCATGCCCGTGCTGCCCGTCGTGCGCGTCGGCACCGTCGACGAGGCGATCGCGCTCGCCAAGGACGTCGAGGCCGGATGCCGCCACACCGCCGCGATGTGGTCGCGCAACATCGAGAAGCTTCATGCGATGGCGCGCACGATGGACACGTCGATCTTCGTCAAGAACGGGCCGAGCTACGCCGGACTCGGCCTCGGCGGCGAGGGCTTTTGCAGCTTCACGATCGCGTCACCGACCGGCGAAGGCCTGACCTGCGCGCGCCACTTCGTGCGCCACCGCCGCTGCACGCTCGTCGACGCCTTCCGCATCGTCTGACGCTGACAAGTCTACCTGCCCCCGAGTAGCCCCAACTCATGCGCAAGCCTCAGTACGGTCACGACGGCAACCGCGTAAGCCAGATAGGCGAGGCTGTGTCGGATCTGCACCCCACGGACCTTCCTGGTCGTGGCGGCGCCGAGTTGCGCCCCGACCGTGCTGCCGATCAGGATGCACGCGGCAAGGACGATATCGCAGTTGGCGCCCTCGGCGCGCGAGAAGAGCCCAAGGCCCGTCGCGTGGAAGTAGGTGCCCACGCCCGTGTTCAGGATGATCATGAACAGGCTGGTGCCGATGGCAACGCGCGTGGGCATACCGAGGATGTAGATCATGGCCGGCACCATGACAATACCGCCGCCGACGCCCAGCAAGCCGGCCGTCAGCCCCGCCAGGAAACCGATCAAAACGAGGACCCACACTGAGACGTCCTCGATGCCCGACGCCGCTAATGACACGCGCGGCCGCCATCGAAAGCGCTGGAGCAGGTTCTTCGCCGACGCTTGGAAGGGCGCTTCGGGATCGATGCGCAGCTCGCGTTTGCGGCGCGCGCTTTCGCGCTGGAAGAGGCGGCCGACGAAGACGAGGTACGCGGCATAGACGAGCGGCAGCACGAAGTTCACGGCCAGGATCGGCCGCAGCGCGAAGTGCACCTCGCCCCAGTGCTTGAGCAGTTGGACAATCCACGTGCCGAGCAACGCACCGCCGAAGCCGCCGACGAACATGAGCAGGCCGAGCTTGGCGTCCACCTGCTGGAGCTTGCGGTGGCGCAGCGTGCCGGCGATCGCGGTCCCGAAGATGACGGCGAGGCTCGAGCCGACGGCGTAGTTGTAGTGGACGCCAAAGACGATGTGCAGCATCGGCACGGCGATGATGCCACCGCCGATGCCGAAGAACCCGGCAACGAAGCCCGTCGCAACCCCAAGCGCGACGAGCGCGATGAGGTCGATCGACTGACCGGCAACCGGCAGCTCGACGCCCAGCATGGTGGCCCCTACCCCTTCCTTCGGACCACGAGCCGCTCAACGCCCATCGTGATCGCCGTCATGAGCACGCCGAGCACAACGGGCGCAACGAGACACAGCACGACGTAGAGCCACGACGGCTGAAAGCCGGCCTGATCGGGCCGGGCATCGCGGAATATCGAGAGTGCGGCCAGCAGCGCAATCATCGCAGCACACGAAGCGCGTCCGCAGCCGACGAACAGGCTCACAGCTCGAGGCTGTTCAGGAACGCGCGGAAGTAGGGGTTGATCTTATCGTACTCGACCAGAAACGCGTCGTGCCCGTACGCCGACCGGATCTCGTGGTAGACGACGTTCTTGCCCTGCGCCTCGAGAATCTGCGCCATCTGCGCCATGCGCTCGGCCGGGAAAAGCCAGTCGGACGTGAAGCTCATCATGAACACCCGCGCCTTGATCCGCGCGAGCGCGTCCTCGAGCGTGCCGTAGCCGCGCGACAGGTCGTACCAATCCATCGCCCGGCTCAGGTAGATGTACGAGTTCGCGTCGAACTTGCGAACCTTGATGAACTTCTCGCCCTGGTGATCGAGATAGCTCTCGACCTGGAACTGCTCGTCGAACTCGTGCCACTTGTCGATGTTCGTGTGCTCGCGGCCGAACTTGTGGTGCATCCCCTCTTCGCTCAGGTACGTGATGTGCGCCACCATCCGCGCGAGCGCCAGCCCCTGCAGCTCAGGCATCGTGTCGTAGTAGTCGCCCCCGCTCCAATTCGGGTCGGCCATGATCGCTTGCCGGCCCACCTTGTTGAAGGCGATCGCCTGCGCGGTCAACGCGTCGGTCGCGGCGATCGGCATGATGGCCGCCACGAAGTCGGGGTAGTCCACCGCCCACTGCAGCACCTGCATCCCGCCGATCGAGCCACCCGTGATGCACGACACCTTCTCGATCCCGAGGTGGTCGCGCAGCAGCCGGTACTTGGCGTTGACGATGTCGCGAATCGTGATAGCCGGGAAGTCGGGCCCGTACGGTTTATCCGTTGCCGGGTTGATCGAGTTCGGGCCCGTCGAGCCGGAACAACCGCCCAGGCAGTTCGACGCGACGATGAAGTACTTGTCCGTGTCGAACGGCTTGCCGGGCCCGATCGCCTCAACCCACCAGCCCGACGACGTCTCCTCGCCGGGGTAACGGCCGGTCAGGTGCGCGTTGCCCGTCAGCGCGTGGCACACGTAGATGACGTTCGACTTCGCCGCGTTCAGCTTGCCGTACGTCTCGTAATAGAGCCTGATCGGGCCGAAGCGGCGGCCGCTCTCGAGCTCGATCTCGTCTGGCGGCTCGCCGAACGTATACGTGCCTGTCTGGAGATTCGTCTCCTTCATGCCGCCATTCTCTTCGCTGCGTCGGTTGGTTGTCAAGCGCCGGCGAGCAGCGAGCCGCCCGTGGCGAAACCCCCATGCTCATGTGGTCTGCCTCTGCGCGAGCCCGCGCAGCGGGCGACATCCGCGAACGAGCCGCTGCAGATGTCGCCCCCTGCGGGGGCTCAGCTCTCGTCTCGCTCACGCTCCACGGGCTCACGCCCGTGGCTACATCATGTCGTCCCCTGCGGGGACTCGCCTATCCCGCACTCTCAGTGCTTCTGCGAGAGACTCAGCCCTTGCCGCGAGAGGCTAGACCTGCGCCAGGGCCTGGTCGAGGTCGGCGATGATGTCGTCGACGTCCTCGATGCCGATGCTGAGCCGGACGAAGTCGTCGGTCACGCCCGAGGCCAGCCGTTCCTCGTCGGTCATCTGCTGGTGCGTCGTCGAGGCCGGGTGGAT
>CAZCQN010000125.1:0-9789 GCA_964500825.1 uncultured Verrucomicrobiota bacterium
GCACCTGCGGATCGAGGAACCGCGTCTTGTCTGTCCGTTCCAGCGTCTTGGCCATGGGTCCTTGTCGGTTCACGTACCAGGAAGGCCCGGTGCCCCGCCCCTTGCTTTTGTGAGCAAGCGCCTTGCCACAGGGCGCTTAGAGCGCCTGTACGCTTAGACTCCCCGATACGCAGTAGGTTTCCTGGGATCCTGGCCTTGTGCCTGTTCAGCACTCATCAAGATTGTAGCACCCGTCTGCACGACGCGTCCAGCCGGACGCCGGTATGTTGGGCCCGCGGGGTTCTCCAGCAAGCTGACAGGTCCGGACTTGCCTCGCTACGCCAGGCCGGAGCGGCGGCGGATGCTCCACTCGACGCACAGGAGCAAGAGCAGGACGGCGAGCAGGCCGAGATGGTCCCAAATCGGGCGCGTGATCGAGGCGCCCTTTTGCTCCTCGGCCGGGGCGGCGAGGTGGTCGGGCAGCGCGCTGAGCGAGTCGGCGTCGAGCCGCCGGCCGCCGGTGAGCGAGGCGAGTGTGTCGAGCAGCTCGTCGTTGCGGCGGTATTCGCGGAACTCGATGTTCGGCTTGGTGACGCGGAACTTCACGATGTCCTCGTCGAGCTTCGCGCCGTTGAGGGTCGCCGCCGTCTTGACCGTGTAGTCGCCTTCGGCTGCCGGCGCGTAGGTCGCCCTGTACGTGCCGGGCTCGTCGTGGTCGGGCACGAGGTGCACCGAAGCGGTTGTGCCGTCGGGCGGCGTGATCACGGCCATCACGTCGGCGTCGGCGGTCGACTCGAACTCCTCGTCGAGGACGGTGGCGACGATGGGCACCTCCTCGTCGGCGCCGAACGAGGCGCGCGGCGTCTCGACGACGACGCTCTTGACGGGCATCGCAAGCCGGTGCTCGGCCAGCCAGCGGACGGCGTTGATCCAGAAGCGCTGGAAGTGGCGATTGTCGTCGAGGCCCCACGTGGTCTCGAAATCCGCTCCCCAGCCGGCCGTCGTGTCGGGTACGAACGCCAACGCGCGGCCCTTGCCGAACTCCTGCACGGCGAGCAGAGGCATCGGCCCATACTGGCTTCGCGTGTACGGGTGCACGGCGAGCGTCGTGGCGCCCGGCTTGGCGCGGACGACGCGGCTGCAGCCGCGGAAGTAGGGAACCTTGTCGAGCGCGGCGTCGTTATTGTCGTCGTCGATCTGCAGGATCGGGTGCCCGCGGCCCTCGGGCGTGTACGACCACTTGAACAGCGAGCCCTCGAAGTAGCCGTCCATGCGGCCGCGCATGTCGACGGGCAGCATCTTGTCGATGACCGACTCGTCGTAGCCGCCGCTGCCGAAGCTCGTCCACCCGCCGACCATCGCGTACCCGCCGCCGTGCTTGGCGACGAAATCGACGAGCCACTCGAGCTGCTTCTCGGTGAAATAGACGATGTCGATGTCGCTCGAGATAATGACGTCGTACTCGAACAGCGCCCGCTTGCTCGTCGGGAAGCCGTCGATCGGGTCGCGCACCCATGAGACGCCGGCGCGGAGCGCGTCGATGTTCCGATCGCGGAACAGCGACTTGACCTCGATATTGCCGTCGCTCTTGAGCGCCTGTCCGAGGAACTGGTACTCCCACAGGTCCTGGTCGTCGCGTTTGTACATCGAGCCTTCCATGTACAGGACGCGGATCGTCTTTTTCGCCGAGTTGACGGCGAACGAGGCGTGGTTGTTCGCCAGAAGAAATTCGCCTTCCTGCTCGCCGACGTGGACGTCGTAGCTGAGCAGGCCTTCCTCGTCGGGCGTGAACCGGACGGCGACCTTCGCGCGATCGCCCGTGAAGGTTACGCCTGAGGTCGCGACGGTCCGGTCGCCGTGCGTGATCGTGATCGGCACCGTGCGGCCCGCGCACATCTGCTGGCTTAGGAACAGCTCGAGCTCGACCTCGGTCTTGGCGATGACGTTCTTCTTGACGGCGATGTTGTCGATCGCGATATCGCGCTGCGCGTCGGGGCTGCCGAGCCCGACCGTGTAGACGGGCACCGCGTAGCGGTTGAGCAGCCACACGGTCTCGTCGAGGCTCTCGCGCGAGGTGTCGATCCCGTCGGTGAAAACGATCGCGGCCTCGAGTCTCGAACCGGCCGCCTGCCGGATCGTCTCGCTCAACGCGGACAGCAGGTGGGTCGAGGGCTCAGTGGCGCCGCGGTCGGCGAGCGCCTCCAGCGTCTCGACCTTCTGGGCGTCGCGGCCGAAGGCGACGAGCTGGACGTCGGCGTCCTCGCCGAGCCGCTCGACGAGCTGTGCGCTGCGGATCAGTTCAAGCGCCTGCTCGAAGCGCGACACCGGTTCTGTGGCGTCGGCCAGCAGCATGCTTTGCGAGGCATCGACGAGGAGCACGATCCGCTTAGTGTGCCGCGTCGGCTTCGGCAGCACGCTCGACGGGTTGAGCAAACAGAGCACGATGAAGACGATGACGACGGTGCGCAACACAAGAAGAAGCACGTGCAGCCGCTTGCGCTTGCGCAGGGCGGGGTGGCGCGAGACGAGCACGACGACGGCAAGATAGGCGGCCGCAACGACGACGACCGACCAGAGCGGATACGATGTGTTGAAAAACCACTCCATGCGCTATCTTCCCGAAGTCTCGACGAGCCTGCGCGCGGCGCATGCCTCGATAAACGCATCAAAGAGCCGCTGCGACTTCGGATCTTCCGGCGCGAGCTGCTCCGGGTGCCACTGCACCCCAAGGGCGAATGGCTCGCCCGGCCGTTCGATTGCCTCGATGAGGCCGTCCGGCGCGTGGGCCGTGGCGACCAGGCCGGCGCCGAGCGCGTCGATGGCTTGGTGGTGGGTGCTGTTGACGCGGAGCTCGTGCGCGTCGACGATGGCGTGCAGCCGCGTGCCTGGCACGATGCGGATTGAATGAGATGGCCGCGGTTCGGCCGGCGTCACGTCGTGCTGAATCGTCGAGCTTGTGCAGGCGCCGATGTCCTGGTGCAGCGTGCCACCGCACACGACGTTGAGCATCTGGAGCCCGCCGCAGATCCCAAGTAGGGGCAGCCCGGCCTCAAGGACCGCGCGCACAAGGCGGGATTCGAAATCGCCCTTGAGCTGGTCGACGCGCCCCAGCTTCGGGTGCGGTTCCTGACCGTACCGGCGCGGATCGTCGTCATCGCCGCCGGCCACCAGCACCCCATCGAGCACGCCGAGCACCTCGTCAGTGAATTCGCCCTCGACGAAGGACGGCAGGAACACGGGCGTGCCGCCGGCCCGAACGACGCAATCGGCGCACGCCTTCTGGCCCAGGAAGCCAAGCGAGGAGCTGCCGCCTTCCACTCGCGGCGGCGCGGTATGCGTTCTGCACGTAATACCGATGACGGGCTTCTTCGCCACGCTCGTTGACCTCGTCGTGTCGCCTCCCACAGAGAGTGGCCCGATTCCGCGTTTTCGTCAACCCAAAACAGCGTTGCGCCCCCGTGCGATAGGGGCATATCATTCCAGTCTCTGGTAGGAGGTTGGACACACGGCATGGCGATCAGGATCCTTCATTTCGCAGATTGTCATCTCGGCACTGTCCCGATGTGGCTCGGGGCGCTCGCCGAGCAGCGGGCCGACGACTTCCGCCGCACGTTCACCCGCATCGTTGACATCGCCTGCGATGAGACCAACGCGATCGACCTCGTCGTGATCGCCGGCGACCTGTTCGAGCAGCACGCTCCCGACGAGCGCACCATTGCCGCCGCACGCCGCCAGTTCGAGCGGCTCGCCGCCCGCCACCTGCCCGTCCTGCTCGTGCCCGGCAACCACGACGGGATCAGCTACAGCGATTCGGTCTACCGGCGCGAGCGTTTCCCAGGCGTCACACTCGTGACGAATCCTCAGGTCGAGCAGGTCGCCCAGCTCGCGGTGCGCGACGAGACGGTCCACCTCTACAGCGTGGCCCAGGATCTGTCACGCGGCGTCGAGCCGATCGAGCACCTCCAGCGGACCGACGAACCGGGCATCCACGTCGCCGCGCTGCACGCCACCGTCTGGGAGAACCCGGCGTGGCAGCTCACGGCCGACGACTTCCCGGTCCGGCCCGAGGTGATCGCCCAGAGCGGCATGCACTACGTCGCCCTCGGCCACCACCACAACTACCGCGAGTTTCGTGACGGCGGCGTGCTCGCGGTCTATCCGGGTTCGACCGAGGGGCGCGACTTCGGCGAGTGCGGGCCGCGCTTCGCCGTGATCGCCGAGGTGGGCGAGCACGGCGCGCAGCTCGAGCGGCGCGAGTGCCACACGCGCCAGCTCGGGGAAGTCGTCCTCGACCTCGGCGCGACGCCGGCCGGCTCGGATGCCGAGATCGCCAATCGTCTGCTCGAGCAGCGCGACAAGGCGATGCTGGTGCGCGTGCGGCTCACGGGCCCGGCCGAGTTCGTCCCCGATCCCGACGCGATCCGCGCGCGGCTCGAGGGCGCGTTCTTCTACGTCGAGGTGCGTGACGAGACGCGCCTGATCGACGGCGCGCTCGTCGGCTCCCTGCGCGAGGAGCGGACGATGCGCGGCCTGTTCGTGCGCAAGATGCTGGAGCGCGCGGCCTCAGCGGAGGGCGCTGAACGTGAGGCGGCCGAGCTCGGCGTCAAGTACGGCCTCGACGAGTTTCTGCGGCACGGAGCACCCTAGCGATGCGCATTCGCCGCGTTCACATTGAAGGCTTTGGTTGCCTGGGCGACCGCGCGTTCGAGTTCGGCGAAGGGCTCACGCTCGTCGTCGGGCCGAACGAGGCCGGCAAGACGACGTTCGTCCGCGCGATCGGCGCCATCCTCTTCGGCCAGCAGGCCGATGCCCGGCGCGAGAGCATGCCATGGGATGGCGGTGCCTACGCGGGCAGCATCGAGCTCGTCAGCGACGAAGGGACTATCCGCATCCGGCGCGAGTTCGACTCCGACCTGGTCGAGGTGACCGAGACGGCCGACGGTGGCTCGAGCACGTGGCGGGGCGAGGCGAAACAGGCCGGTCGCGGCGCCGATCTCGACGCATACCGTGAACGGCTGCGCCGCCTGATCGGCTTCGACGATGAGGAGCTTTTCCTCCACACCCTCTGCGTGCGGCAGCTCGGGCTCGAGACCGACGTGAGCCAGGAGGTGCGCAAGCGGCTGACCGGCCCGTCGGAAGCGGATGCCGAGGAAATCAAGCACCGGCTCGTCGACCGCTACGAGGAGGTCTCGAACGACCGCCTGCGGAAGGGCGCCAAACCGCGGCAGCTTGAGCTCGTCGACGAAGAGATCGCCGAGGCCAAGGCGCAGATCGAGGCGACACGCGGGTACTTCGATGAACTGCGCGGCCTGCGCGAGCAGGAGGGCGGGCTCGAGGAGCGTCTCAAGGCGCTTGAAACGGAACACGCGAATGACCGGCGCGTGTTCGCTGACATCGACGCCCTCGCCGAGGCGCACGAGCAGCAGGCGCGCCTTGCCCGTGAAGTCCCCGAGCTCGACGGCGAACGTGAGCGCCTCCGCGCCCACGGCGACGAGGAGAAGCGTCTGTCGGCCGACATCGCCGAGAGCTATCCCGGCTGGGACGCCGTGCCCGACGACTACGGCAGCAAGCTGCTCGAGCTGGCCCGCCGCCGCCACGACGTGGGCCGCACGCGCGACGAGGTTGAACGCCTCGAACGCGAGGCGCGGGCCTCCGGAGGCGGTGGGCGGTGGGCGTGGCTGCTTGTGCCGCTCGTGGTTCTGGCCGCGGCGTACTTTGTCGGCCAGCAGGTCGGCCAGTTGTTGCTCCTTGTTATTGGCGGCGGAGCCGCGGCAGCCGCGCTCCTCGTCGCGCTGCTCGTCGTGCAGATCGCTCGCGCCAAGCGGCACGCGAGACACGCGCGCGAGCTGGCGGCGGCCACGGAACGCTACGAGGAGAACCAGGCGACGCTCAAGGCGTTGTCGTCGCAGTTGCAGTCCTTCATGTCGAGCGACGATCCCGACGCCGAACAGAAACGCTACGACCAGTATCGGCAGCTCGCCGAGCGGCTGGGGCGTGTGCGGAGCGCGCTCGAGAGCTCGCGCGAACTTGGCGACATCGAGCACGAGTACCACGAGAAGAACGCCGCGCTTGGCCGGGCCGAGCAGAAACTCAAGGAGCTCACCAACGCGAATCCGGCGCTCAGGCGATATCTCGACGAGGCTGATCCGCTCCGCGAGCGTGCGCGACTCCGCGAGGAGATCGACACCCGCGCCCGCACGATCGACGAGATCACGACGCAGCGCACGCAGGTCGCGGCCGATCTGCGTGCGCTCACGCGCCGCCAGGTGACGAACGAATCGGCGCTGACCGACGAGATCGCCGCCCTCGAGGAACGGCGCGACGCGCTCGAACGGCGACGCGTTGCGCTCGGCCTCGCCATCGACGTGCTCGGCGAAACGATCACCGAGTACCAGGCCGTCCACCGCGACTCGCTCGCCGAGGCGATCGGCGAGCTCTTTGCGCGGCTCACCGGCGGGCGGTACGAGCGGGTCCGGCTCGACGAGCGGTTCGCGCCGTCGCTCGACGGTCTTGGCCGGCAGGGCCTCGACGTGAAGCAGATCAGCCAGGGCACGCGCGACCAGCTCTACTTCGCCGTGCGGGTGGCCGTGGCGCAGGAATTGAGCGGCCAGGTCCGGCTGCCGTTCGTGCTCGACGATCCGTTCGCCACCCTCGACGATGCGCGGCTCGCTGCCGTCTACGACGTGCTCGGCCAGCTCGCGCGCGAGCATCAGTTCATCGTCCTGACCCACAACCCACGCGAGCGGCAGTACGCCGCGCAGTGCCTCGAGCTGGGCTAGCATCGCGTGCAAAACCCCTGTCTTCGTGTTTCTCGGCTCCGCGCGAGCCCGCGCAGCGGGCGGCATTTTGTAGCCTCGGGCGCAAGCCCGTGGACCAGGGTCCTTCGCTGGCCTGGGAGCCCCCGCAGGGGGCGACATCTGCAATTCCTGGTCGTCAGATGTCGCCCCCTGCGGGGGCTTGATTCTCGTGGTGCGCACGATCCACGGGCTTGCGCCCGTGGCTACAGCATGTCGTCCCCTGCGGGGACTGGCTTGTCGCCACACTTCACACTCCTATGAGGGTTTTGACTTCCGCCACGGGTTGCCAGGCGCGAGCGCCTTGTCGCGGCGCGGTCTTGTGTGTTATCGTAGCGGGGAACTCAGGTTGGACAAGGGCCCATGCCGAACGAGACGCCGACAGAGCCGACGAGCCAGCACCGGTCGTTTGCCGATGGTGTCGACGAGATCCTGCGCGAAGATCCCCGCTACGCGCGCGAGGCCTACGCGCTGGTGATGGAGGCGCTCGCGTTCACCTGCCAGCACCTCGAGCGCGAGGGCCACGTCAGCGGCCAGGAGCTGCTCAAGGGCTTCCGTAGGTACGTGCTCAAGGAGTTCGGCCCGATGGCGCGGGTGACCTTGAGCGAGTGGGGCATCGAGCGCGGCGAGGACGTCGGCCGCATCGTGTTCAACCTCGTCGAGCACAACCTGCTCAGGAAGACGGACGAAGATACCATCGAGAATTTCGCCGGCGGCTACGGGTTCCGCGAGGCGTTCGAGGCGCCGTTCGAGCCGTAAGCCGGCCGCCGTGGAGGGGCACACATGGTCGAGGACATGAGCCAGGAAGAAATCCAGAAGCGCCAGTTCATCGGGTTCGTTTCGCTGCTGGCCAACTCGGCCATGCAGCAGCTTGGCAAGCTGGCCAACCCGCTCACGGGCAAAGTCGAGCGCAACCTCGACGGGGCGAAGGCCACCATCGACATGATCAAGATGCTCAAGGCCAAGACCCGGGGCAACCTGTTGGCAGACGAGGAGCAGGTCCTCGACGCCAACCTGTCCAACCTCCAGCTCAACTACGTCGACGAGCTGAAGCGAAGCGAAGAGCAGGCAGCACCCGCCAGCACGCCTGATCCAGGCGAGGGCGACCAGGCGCCGGACGCGAAGGGCTAACCCGCGCCGGGCTCTCGTCGCGAGGCATCGCCCGGAGTTCAGCGGCCGACCTCCATCCATTACGCGGGGAACAACCACCGGCCCGCGTGCGTCATAGCTCAGCGTGATCGCAGGGAACGCGCAGGTGCCCATGACCTCTTGACTCATTGACGAGCGGTCGGGGTGGAACCGCTTTCCTGCAACCGGCACGGATGGCGATTCCAGGTAGGTATTGCCACCGGCTTCAGCCGGTGGTTTGCGAGCGCTGATAGCTCATGTAGCCGGCTTCAGCCGGCTTCTCGACGAGTGTCTTCAGACATCCGCCTTGGGTCGAGACGCATGGCTGAAGCCGACTGTCCAGAAGCACGCTGAAACGCGCTGCTGCCGATGCACCGAACCGGCGCGTACCACCGGCTGAAGCCGGTGGCAGAAGCTATCTGGACTCACTGGAACTGAGTTTTCTGAACAAGACTGACCATGAAGATCACCCGGATGCGAGTGCGGCACCTCTATGCGCGGCTCAGGGAGCTGATGCGGCCGCGCGGCGACCTGGGGTATAAGGAATGCCCGCACACGGGGACTGAGCACGCGCGCCTCGCCGTCGTCGAGCTCGACACCGATGCGGGCATCACGGGCCTCGCAATCATGGTGAGCCGTGGCGAGCGGACGGCCGAGTGCCTGGCGAACACGATCGCCCCCGTCCTCGTCGGCAAGGACCCGACGGCCATCTGGGAGCGCGTCATCGAGCTGCGGGCGTGCGAGCCGTTCGACCCGAAGATCGCCACGCACATCGAGGTCGGCCTCTGGGACATCGTCGGCAAGCAGCGCGGGGTGCCGCTCCACACGCTGCTGGGCGGGCGCGACGATCCGCCGCCGGCGAAGGTCTATGCCGGCGGCGCGAGCATGTGCTGGAACGCGCTCGATCTGCTCGTCGAGGAAGCGCAGCGTTACACGGCGCAAGGGTTCGCGGGCATGAAGATCAAGATCGGCCACGGCCCCGACGAGGACCTCGAGATCGTCGCCCGCGTCCGCGAGGCGATCGGGCCCGACATCTTCATCGTGGTCGACGCGAACCGCGCCTACAACCTCGCCGACGCGCTCCGGCTCGCGAAGGGATTGGAGGAGCATGGAGCCGACTGGTTCGAGGAGCCGTTTCCATACGCCATGCCGGAGGGGGAACGCGACCCGTGGGACTGCACGCGTGTCGACGACTGGGGCATCGAGCAGTACCGGCAGCTCCGTGAGGCGACCACGGTCCAGATCGCCGGCGGCGAGGGGTTCCGCGACCACCATCTCATCGCCCGGCTGCTCGGGGCCGGGTGCTTCGACGTGTATCAGCCCGACGCCGGCTACCTCGGCGTGCTCACGATGCTCTCGCTTAACGAGATGGCCGTGAGCCTGGGCGTGCCGTTGACGCCGCACGCGTGCGGCGATACGGCCGGGTTCGTCGCCGGCCTGCACCTGCGGACGATCACCGAGCACGCGCTTATCCAGGAGTACGAGACGTGGGACAACCCGCTGGTCCACAGCATCTACAAGGGCTTCCCGCGCTTGAATCGCGACTCGACCGTCCCGGTCCCGAGCGCGCCCGGGCTCGGCGTGGACCTTGACGAAACGACGTGTGAGAAGTACTTGGTTTCCTGCGAGACGTTCGGCTAGCCGCCGGTGGCAAAACGATGATATCTGGAATCCCAAGCCCGCGCAGCGGGCGACATGATGTAGCCTCGGGCGTGAGCCCGTGGACCACGGGCGCACGAAGGATTGAGCCCCCGCAGGGGGCGACAGATGAGATACAGGCGCTGTTTGTCGGCAAGAAAGGAGCAGATGCCGCCCCCTGCGGGGGCTCGCTCCTTGTCGCCTCCCCACACCACAGGCTGACGCCTGTGGCTACAGGATGCCGTCCCCT
>CAZCQN010000126.1:0-9694 GCA_964500825.1 uncultured Verrucomicrobiota bacterium
GCTTTGCAGCAGTTCGCCACCGACCACGAAGACTACATCGAGGACATGTCGCCGGCCGAGGCCGCCAGCACCCTCGTCATGGACTTCTGCTATGGCGCGGTTGGCGGATACCTGGGCGGCTATGCGTATGCCACAGTCTCAACAGCCTACGCGTACTACACGGCCGGATACGTGGCAGGCTCAACCGCTGTGTCCTCACAGGGCGCATCGTCAACTGCATCGAGGGGCGGACGGCTTGCGAACCAGATAGGCGCGGCAGGCGAGACCGCCTACGGCATCCCAGCGGGTCCAAAGACACCGATAACAATCCCCAGCACCGGAGGAACGAGATTCCCGGACTTGCTGAACACAGCAAGCAAGAGGCTCGTCGAGGTGAAGAATTGCTGTCAGCTCAACTTCACGCGGCAACTCCATGACTACGCCAAGTACGCTGAAGCTGAGGGCCTTGATTTCGTGCTGGTGACTCGTCAGAATACGGAGTTGTCGGGGCCACTCCAGACTGAGATCGACATCGGGCGGATAATCCAGGAGTTTCTCCCATGGTGACAGCAACAACAAGCATGCCGATGTTAGGGGCATCCTGATGCGCAGGCTCACACTGCCGCCACTGGTGGACCTACTCAAGGAGATGGAGCGAAAGCCGGAGTATCTTCGCAAGACGAAGAGAACACCAGAGTTTGTGAGGGCGATAGCCCAGGACCAGCGGCCAATCCTGCAGGATCTAGAGGACGTCGCCCTCAGTGTCGACTCCGTGTGGGATTTCGTCCACACCCGTGATAGCTATCCCGAGGCCATCCCGGTTCTCCTGCTACACCTCCACCAAGATCATCTTCCCGAAGTGAAGGAAGGAATTGCGCGAGCTCTGACAGTGCGGGAGGCGCGCGGAAAGATCGTGGAAGAGCTCCTTGCCGAGTTCAGGCGGAGCCCCACCGACACGTCTCGGCAGCGAAGCGCGAAGTGGGCGATCGGCAACGCCTTGGCGTACGTTGCTACCGAGAAGTACGTCAATGACATACTCGCGCTCCTGCGAAACACGAGCCACGGCGACGCGCGCGGCATGTTGCCGCGAGCTCTTGCACGCTTCAAAGATCCGCACCTGGACGGGGTGCTGCTTGAGGCAACGCACGATCCAAGCAGGGCGGTCGTGATGCAGGCCGTATGGGCTCTGGGCCGACGAAAGGCGGCCCAAGCGGTCGAACGATTGCGCGAACTGACCGCTCATCCAACAAACAAAGAGCTCCGAAAGCAAGCAGCGAAGGCTCTCCAGAAGATACTGCGGTGAGGCGGAAATTGCAGCACAGAAACCGGCTGCGGCCGGGAACACCACGTACACCGAAGCCCAAGGCTTTGACTTCATGCTGATGACCCGTCAGGGTACGAAGTTGGCGGCGACTCCGAGAGGCTGTTGATGGCCCAGGAATCATCGAGGAGCTCCTCTCGCCGAAAGCATGGGAGGAAGCGTTCTATGCGCAGACTCACACTGCCGCCACTGGCAGACCTACTCAAGGAGATGGAGCGAACACCGGAGTTCGCCCGGAAGACGAGGACAACGGCGCAGTTTCGGAAAGCAGTGGCGGAAGATCAGAAGGGGATCCTGCGTGATTCAGAGAGAGTTGGTCTAAGCGTGGATTCCGTGTCGGACTTCGTCATGACCCGCGATAGCTACCCGGAGGCCATCCCGGTTCTTCTTGCCCACATTCAACAGGATCATCACCCGGCAGTAAAGGCAACCATCGCCAGAGCTCTGACCGTGCGGGAGGCGCGCGGAAGAATCGTAGAGGAGCTTATTGCTGAGTTCAAGCGGAGCCCGACCGACAACCCTCAGGAACGAAGTGCGAAGTGGGCGATCGGGAATACGTTGGCGTACGTGGCCACCGAGAAGTACGCCGATGAAATCCTCGCGCTTCTGCGAGACACCAGCCACGGCGACGCGCGCGGCATGCTGCCGAGAGCTCTTGCGCGTTTCAAGGACCCGCGCATGAACGAAGCGCTCCTTGATGCGACATACGATCCGAGCAAGGCCGTCGTGATGCAGGCCGTGTGGGCGCTCCGTCGGCGGAAGGCGGCCCAAGCCGTCGAGCGCTTGCAGGAACTGACCGCTCATCCAACGAACAAAGAGCTCCGAAAGCAAGCGGCGAAGGCCCTCCAGAGAATACTCGGATAAGCACACGGCAGCCCGGGTCGAGGCACCAAGGTCAACGTCACCGGCACGATCCCGACCGCCTGGACCCTCGGCTATGGCGACGTCACCGTCACCCCGAACAGCACGTCGGCCAACGCCGTGGGTGCCGAAGTGCACGGCCGCTTCTTCATCGCCCGCAACGTCCCGCTCAGCAGCGGCACCAACTCGCTCGAAGCCGCCACCTCGGCCACCACCCTCGCCGGCAACTCGCCCTCGTCCGACACCGTCACCGACGTCGCCCTCGACACCTCTCTAAACGTCTCGTACACCTACAACGCGAACGGCGACCTCATCGGCAAGTCTGAGGAAGGCGGCTCCGTCCTCTGGACCTACTCGTACACCGTCGAAGGCTGGCTGGAGAAGGTAGAGGGGCCGAGCGGCTTCATTGAGGAGTACGAGTACGATCCGACAGGCCGGAAGTACATGGTCCAGACCACGCGAGACCAGGAGACAACGACCCGGTACTTCGTGTATGATGCGGGCAGCGTTATTCTCGAACTGGACGAGGATGAGGAGTTGAGCCGGGAGTTCGTCAGGGGCTTGTCGCTCGGAGGCGGGATAGGCGGGTTGCTGTACGTCCGTGACGCCGACGAGTCTGTCGGCTATTTCCACTACGACGGCCAGGGAAACGTCGTCTCCGTGACCGACGAGTCCCGAACCGAGGTCGCGTACTACGAGTACGATGCCTGGGGCAACATCCTCACCGCCTGCGGCGACCTCGCCAACGAGTTCAGGTTCTCGACGAAACAAGCCAGCCTTGGCACGGGCCTCATCGACTTCGGCTACCGCCACTACGACCTCACCACCGCCCGCTGGACCCAACGCGACCCCATCGGGATCGGCGGGGGTGCAAACATCTACAGCTACTTGTCCTCGAATCCTAACGGCGGCATCGATCCTGATGGAAGAGGTCCAATCAACTGGATTCTCACGGGGAAGTGGGACGCTTCAAAGCGGGACCTTTGCGCGGGTTCTCGGGGATTCTGGGAGGGTTACTTCCTCGGGTTGTACGGCGAGCTGAGTGTGCTGTTCCCTACGGCCCCCGACATCGAACCCGCGTTGCCGCCCAGCGCTCGGAAGTGCGTCCAGCAAGGGCGCACGGGCATGAAAGTCGCCGTTGTATGTGCAACACTCTACACTGGCGCCGAACTGCTGGCAGAGCTTCCCACAATGACCATTGCCATTGGAAGAGGAACAGGAAGCCTCCCCCATGTCGCATTCGGTGCGGGAGGACAATGGCTTCACGCCACAGGCTCTTTCTTCGGCATGAGGGTTGTTGCAGGTAGAGCAGCGGAATACTACGCCACCAGAGTGGCGGTGTGTAGTTTTTCGGTGCCGGTGCTGAACGCATCTGCTGTCGTCAGCAGAGAAGGGGCGAAGGCCTGGTCATGCGTTACGGCGGCACTTCGAGCATTCCTTTCCGGATGGGGGCTTTGAGCGACATGGGCTCACTGCCGACATACATTTGCGGACGAGACGAGTTCGCCGTCTATATCAGATGTCTCGTGTCGATGGGTTTTCTGCTGTGGGAGGCAGATGGCGACGCGCCCCTGCCCCTTGAGGTTCTCATGGAGCGCGTGCGAGAAGGGGGTGTGCTACCCGGAGGGGGAGACCACTTCGTTGTACAGGCGAAGAAGGCCCGAGTGGATATACTGTGGGAGCCGGCCGCGGGGGAACGCGACGACGTCTTTTTCTTCTATATCTATGGAGGTCTTCTGTCTCGGCCGCACGTCCGGTTGGCGAAGGAACTGAAGAGCATTCTCGTCCAAGTTGTCCCGGGAATCCACACCAAGGGAGATGACCCACTCTGAAGGGTTCTTGAAGGATCCCTTGACCCGAAGTCGAAGGGGCGGAATCAGAGACGCGAATCGACGGATCGCCATACGCATCGCGCGTGACGCGCAATGCGTGTCTGGCGGTCGGCCTGCTTGCGGGGCGGTCTGGGGCTGCCTAGTGCCATGTCCAAACGGGGCATTGACGGTGGCGGATTAAGGGGGTATACTGGCGGTCGGCATGCTGAGCCAGGCGCTCTGTTGACTCGGATCGACTGCTTCCTGCCGCCCGCAACGTCCCGCTGAGCAACGGCACCAACTCGATCCAGGCCGCCACATCCGCCACCACCCTCGCCGGCAACAGCCCCTCGTCCGACACCGTCACCGACGTCGCCCTCGACACCTCTCTAAACGTCTCGTACACCTACAACGCCAATGGTGACCTCATCCTCAAGTCCGAAGAAGGCGGCTCCGTCCTCTGGACCTACTCGTACTCCGTCGACAGCTGCCTGACAAAAGTCGAAGGCCCCGCCGGCTTCGTCGAGCAGTACGCCTACGACAAGAACGGCAATACGACACAAGAGACCGACCCCGTCGACGACTTCGCCAACGACCGGGTCGGCGTGTACGCGTACAACGCCGCGGACGAGCCGACGCGCCTCGACCTGAAGAACGGCACACGCACCGACGTGCCTCGGCGTGACGCCGGCAAGAACGCTGATCGTGAGAAGGTTTCTTGGGATTCGCTGGCAATAGGTTGGCAAACGCAGGCGAAGGAGACTCTCGACGAGGAAGCGTACGTGGCTGAAGGGGAGAGAGCCAGCGGTCGGACTCGAACCGACGACAACGGCATTACGAATGCCGGGCTCTACCAACTGAGCTACGCTGGCCGTGCGTTTGTGCGGTTCCGTTGGAACCGCACAAACGCGTTAGCAGAACCTTCGGTTCTGCAGTGCGCGTTAGCAGAATGTCCGCGATTCCTTAGCGGAATCGCGCGTTCTGCAGTGCAGGCAATCCTCGATTCTGCCGTGCGCGACGATCTTGCCGGGGCCGCATGGCCCGAAAGGGGCTGCGGCGACCAGGTCAGCGCCGCAACCCCTCAATAGATCGGCTCCCTAGTAGCGGACCTGAGCGCGGATTGCAAGCCCTAAATGCGGCCAATTTTGTCCAACCGGCGCCGAATCACGCTTTTCTGGCGGGTGCTATTGCTTGAACCGGAGCCTGAGGGTTGCCTTCGTAGTATCCTGAGCCGCAGGGAGAAGGATCACTTCGATCGCGGCCGCCTTGCCTCCGGCTTGGTCAGTGACCTCCCGGCCAGCCTTGGCCTGGAGGCCGTCGCCGCTGGCCTCGGCGAGCGCATACCGCTTCGGGACGTGGACCCAGTACGTCTCGGTCGTGCCGCAGACGCCCTCGATGCCGAGCGTGAGCGTGCTGTCGGCCCAGTCCTGCGACTTGAGGCTGATGGCGTCCATGCTGACGTGGCGCGATGAAGCGAGGAACTGCGGCTGGTCAAGGGCCTCGCGCAGGGCGAGGATCTGGCAGTGGCCGAGATCGAGCCTCGGCACGTCAAGCCGGCTCCGGACGAGGCCCATGTACCGCTGCTTCCAGAAGTCGAAGGCAAGGTAGTCGGTCTCCCGGTCGAGCGCGAGGGCATCGAGATCGACCGTTGACGCCTCGAGCGGCAGCGTGGCGAACCGGGCCATGATCGTCCAGCGGCCGGTCGGCAAGTCAAGGTGGATGGACCAGAGCGACGAGAACGGGTGGTGGTCGTTGACCGTCGGCCAGCGGCCGGCGATGTTGCGCGCGTCGTCGTCGGACATGTGCTCGGCGCCGAACGGCTTTTCGTCGAGCACCTGGAAGCTGTGGAGCTTGGTCCAGGTGAACGCGGCGTAGTCGGTCTGGAGCGGCCCCGTCTCGGCGGTGACGGTTGTGAGCGGCGGGATGCATTTCTTGACGAGGTCAAGGCGCTTCTCGTCGTAGTCGGCCAACGCGTCGCTCAGCATGAACAGCCCGCCCGTGAGCGAGACCATCGAGAGCACGCTGCGCGACCACTCGAACGGGGCGCGGACGCAGACGTGGTCGGGGTCGTTGAGGAACAGGATCCGCTGGGTGAAGAACCAGCGGGCCGACTCGACGAGCTGCATCTGCATGCCCGACCAGTTCGGCATCGCGTCCTGCGAGATGCGGCACGCGTCGCACAGACCGACCATCTGCATCAGGATGCCCCAGGACGAGAGCCAGTACGTGTCGGGCCCGATGCCGTCGCGGCCGGCCTGGAGGAAGGCACGGAAGCGTTTTTCGGCCTCGTCGTTGCTCATCAGGCCGAGCAGGACGGCCTCGTGCAGGCCGTCGTAGATCAGGTGGCGGATGCCGTCGATCTTGAAGTACTCGTAGCCGGCCTTCTTGAGGCCGACGAAGTAGGGCCGGATGTGTTTGTCGATCGTCTCGGGCAGGCAGTCGAGGATGTACTTGACCCAATCGCCGAGCAGTGGCGTGCCGTCGCGGTCACGGATGAGCACGTCGGGCTGCTCGTCGGCGAACTCGTCGTTGTAGATCGAGGCGGTGGTCCAGATGCCGGCCTTCATCCCGTGCGCCTTGATCTTCCTGACGACGCCCTCGTGGCCGGACGGGAACTCGTCCTTGGTCTCGAGCCAGGCCTCGGCGAGTGTGCCCTTCGGGTTGACGGGCAGCGGGAGTTTTTCGAACCCGTCGTCGATCTGGATGTACTCCATGCCGTAGGGCCGAAGGTGCTTGGCGAAGAGCTCGGTTGCATCGAGCACGTCCTGCTCGGTCACGTTGCGGCGGTACGCTTCCCACGTGCACCAGCCGACGATCGGCTGCAGGTTCGGCCGGCGCTCCCACGGTTTGTGGTACTGATAGTTGAGGTGCGTGCGGTAGTACTGCGGCTTGACCTCGACGACCCACACGGACGGGCCGAGCTCGGCGTCGAGCTCGGCGGCCAGGTTGCCGCCAGCGTCGGACGCGAGCCGGTCGGATATCCAGCGCCAGTCGCAGCCGTGCCAGCCGACGAGAAGATCCTGCTCGACGTCGTAGAGGCCGTTGACGCCCGGCAGGCACGGGCGGCCGACCTGGCCGACGATCGCCTGCTCCGAGCGCGCGCGGTTCGGGCGGCAGTTGATTGTGTCGGCGCTCATCTGAAACGTGACGCGGCACGTCGCCGGTGCCTCCAGGATCACGTAGATCTGCTGCAGCAGCGGCCAGCTCTGGAGCGTGCCGTCCGAGCCGTGGCGGAAGCTCACCCGGCCGCCTTCTTCAGGGATATGGATCGAGAGGATCTTGCGGTTGTTGTAGGTGTAGACAAGCGTCCGGCGCTCGTGGTCGAAGTGGTGGTAGGCGTGCGCGGTCGGCGGCTCATCGACCGCGTGCAGCAGCAGCCGGTTTGTTTCCTCCGGCATCAGGCGTTTCTTCTTGTCGCTGGCGTTGGCCATCAAAGCCTCTCCCTGGTGCTGCTCGTCGCCTCAGTAGGCGCTCCGTATACGAGGTCATGCCGCCGTTTTCAAGGCGAAACTTGTGCTCGGGAGCGGCACTCTCCCAGCTCTTGAGTGCCGCCGGCTTTGGCCGGCGCCAAGCTTTCCAGCGCTCTTGCGCTGGAGAGCCATTTGCCACCGGCTTCAGCCGGTGGGCTGGGCAGCAGCACAACAGGCCCACCCCCTCTCCTTGCCCTGCCCGGAACGGGCAGGGCAAGGAGAGGGGGTGGGGAAAACGGGAAGCGCCTCGCCACTACCGGCTGAAGGGCCTGTTGAAAAAAGGCGTTCTATGGAAGCCTTTCAGGCTACGACCTGCCTTTCGTGCCCACCAGACCCAGGGTGTTTGTGCGCCTCTTCGGAGGCGCGGGAACCCTGGGCTGTTCTATGAAGCCCCTTTAGGGCAAGCACCGTGCCGACGGTGCCTGGGGTTTTTCAACAGGCCCTGAAGCCGGTCGCAACCCGCCCGTCCCGCCTGTGGCGGGGTTGGCGGCTGAAGCCGCCAGACTGACTGGCTCGCATCGACCTGCTGCGGAGCGCAGACCGGGCTGCGCGGATAGTCAAGATCAACAGCGAATACGGGTTCTTGCCCATGAATCGCTAGCTCATGTACGGATGATGCTAATGGGGCGTTCTCAGAACAGGTTCTCCAAGGCGGCGCGTGCAAGGCTTTGACGCCGGTCGCCCCGACGCTGTATCGTGCCGCGGGCTCAGGAGGCGGCGGAAGGACCGGAAGTGGAACGCGACCTCAAGAGAATTGCCGGGAGCGAGTACGACCTGCTCGTGATCGGCGGCGGCATCTACGGGCTGTGCACGGCGTGGGATGCTGCGCTGCGGGGGCTGTCGGTCGCGCTGCTCGAGAAGGGCGACTTCGGCGCGGCCACCTCGTCGGCGACGCACAAGATCATCCACGGCGGCCTCCGCTACCTCCAGCATGCCGACGTGCGCCGGATGCGCGAGTCGATCCGCGAGCGGATGATCATGATGCGGATCGCGCCCCACCTGGTGCGCGCGATGCCGTTCGTCGTGCCGGCCTACGGGCACCTCCTGCGGGGCAAGGAGGTCCTGGCCGTGGCGATGGCGATCACCGATCTCATCGGCTTCGACCGCAACCGGCTCGACGACCCGTCAAAGCGAATCCCGAACGGCCGCGTGATCGGCCGAAAGGAATGCCTCGAGATCCTGCCGGAGATCGATCCGAAAGGGCTGACGGGCGCGGCCGTCTACTACGACGCGCAGATGGTCAACTCGGACCGGCTGACGCTGAGCTTCGCGCTCTCGGCGGCCGGAGCGGGCGCCGATCTCGCCAACTACGTCGAGGTCACCGGCCTCTCGACGCGCGACGGCCGGGTGACGAGCGTCGCAGCCAGGGACCTGCACACGGGCGACACGTTCGACGTTCGCGGAAAGATGGTCGCCAACACGACGGGCCCATGGTCGGACGTCGTGGTCGCCCATCTGCGCGGCGCGACGCCCGACCGGCGTGTCCTGCGCTCGAAGGGGATCCAGATCGTCACGCCGCTCTACAACGCGAACTGCGCGTTCGCCGTCGAGGGGACGCAGCGCGATCCCGACGCGGTGATCAGCCGGGGCAATCGCCTTTACTTCATCACGCCGTGGCGGGGTTGCTCGCTCATCGGCACGACGGACACGGTTTACGAGGGCGACCCGGACGACTTCGTCGTCACCGAGCGCGACATCGCCGAGTTCGTTGGGGAGATCAACGCGGCCTACCCCGCCGCGAAGCTAAAGCGCGACGACGTGCCGTACTGGTTCGCCGGCATGCGGCCCGTCGGCGAGAAGAACATCGACCCAAACGTGTCGCGGACGGCGCGGAAGTTCGAAATCGTCGACCACGCGCGTCGCGACGGCGTATCGAACTTCATCAGCGCGATCGGGGTCAAGTACACGACTGCGCGCGGCGTCGCCGAGCAGGCCGTTGACCGCATCTTCCGCAAGATGGACAGACAGCCACCGAAATGCCCGACCCGCACGGCACGGCTCTGGGGTGGCGAGATCGAGCGCTTCGACGAGTTTGTCGCCAGGCAACTCCGCGCGAAACCCGCTGCGCTGTCAGAGGCAGTAGTGCGCCACCTCGTCACGAACTACGGGTCGCGGCTCGGTGAAATCGTTGAGTACATCACGCACGACCCGTCGCTCGGCGAGCCGCTGGCCGGCTCCGACGTGACACGCGCCGAGGTCGTCCACGCCTGCCGCCACGAGATGGTCGGCTCGCTCGCCGACGTCGTCCTGCG
>CAZCQN010000127.1:0-6781 GCA_964500825.1 uncultured Verrucomicrobiota bacterium
CCCACGTCGGTGACGATGCCGATCGCCTGGCCGCTGCCGCGGTCGTTGAGCTTGGTGACGACCGCCGGGTTGATGTCGACGCAGACGGTGGTGACCGACGCCGGCAGCATGTTGCCGACGCCGATCGAGTGCAGCATCGACGAGAGCATGAGCACGAGGCCGGCCCCCGTGAGCGCGTCCGCGGTCGCTGCCTGCGCCTCGTAGAGGTCCATGATCGTTTCGGGCAGGGGCCCGTCGTCGCGCAGGCTGCCGGCGAGCACGAACGGCACGTCGTTCACGACGCACTCGTACATGATGCCCGACTTGATCTGGCCGCTGTGGACGGCCGCCGCGATGCCGCCGGCGCTGCGGACGGCGTTGATGGCGGCGACGTGGTTGCGGTGGCCGGCGTCGACGGCGCGGCCCGTGCTCAGGTCGACGCCCAGCGAGGTGCGGTACAGCGCGTGCTCGATGTCGTGCACGGCGATCGCGTTGCCGCCGAGCAGCGCGTGGACGTAGCCGCCGCGAATGATCGACGCGAGGTGTTCGGACGCGCCCGTGTGCACGACGACCGGACCGCCCACGACGACGATCTTGCTCTCCCGGGCGACGAGGTCGCGCATCATCTTCGCCAGGTCGCGCGCGGCGAGCTCGACGCGGCGCTCCGAGCTGATCTCGCTCGACATGAAGCTGAACTCGCCCCGGTCGCGCGCCCGGAACTCGGGCACGACGCGCACCCCCTCGTAGCCGCAGACGACGCGGTCGCCGCGCGTCACCTCGCGCAGGAGTCGGCACGCGGGCCGGCTGTCCTCGACGACGATGACGGCGTCCATCCGCTGGTTGGCCACGGGCACCCACTCGCCGCCGAGCCGGACGAAGGTCCGCGCGTTCGTCGTCGAGTAGAAGTCAGGCGGGACCGTGCCGTCCTTGTCTGCGGCCTTCAGGGTCGCGTCGGGCGGCTCGGCCGAGAAGCAGCCGAGCTGGTGCAGCTCGCCGAGCAGCGACTCGAGCCGCTGTCCGGTCGGCGCGCTCACCGTGATGACGAGGCGCGAGGGGTCCTGGTTGGTGCGGCCGACGTCGAACTCGACGATCTCGAACTCGCCGCCGGCGAAGACGACGGCGTCCATGATCGCCGCCATCAGGCCCGAGTCGATCAGGTGGCCGCTCATCTCGAGCGTCCGGCTCAGCTCCGCCATCGTCCCCTCCTGCGTGGATCGGTCCAGTGCGCTTTGTGGCGGGATGTTACAGGGACTTGGCCCCCGGCTTCAAGTCAGCTCGGCACCTGGCTTCTGGGCAACAGAAAGGCAGGCACCGCAACAAGCGGTGCCTGCCAGGATAAGACCAGCGCGGGGGCGAGAACAGTCGTGGGATCCTAGGCAGTGTTTTTGCTCTCGAAAGTGAGGCTATCCTTCAAAACCCACCGCTCGCCCCCGGCGCTTTCATTCGGCCATAAGGCCGTCTTGGGCCCGTGGCCGGATGCTGGAAAGAAGGGGACCTGTTCTGCCTTACCGGTATCGGTAGGTCTGAGGCAGGCTTTACTGCTTTTTCGGTGCCCGGGTGGGGCGGGTGCTCGCTCCAAGACGCCTCTTCGCACGGCCTCCGGCGAGAATTCGTTTGACTTGCGCCACGTCAGGCCGTTACTAGGATCGTACCGGAGCTGACCGCGCACCAGAGGACCTGCGTATGAAGCGCCTCCGCGCCCTGCTGGCCTGGATCGTTGGGCACGCCGTAGTCGTCCTCGTCATCCTCGGGCTCATCACGGCCTTCTTCGGCGCGGTCATCCTGGTCAAGGGCGCGCCGGAGACGCGGAACCCCACCGAGAAGGTTCTCATCAAGGACCTCCCCTCGACGCAGTTTTACAACAGGTTCATCGAGACGTTCGGCAAGGACGAGCTGATCCTGATCGTCGTCAAGGCGCCCGAAGGCAAGACAGTGCTCGATCCCGAGGTCTTCGGCGTCATCGAGGACATCACCCGCCGCATCAACGGCATCCCGAAGAGCCGGGACGAAACCCCCGACAGCACGGCTGCCCAAGCGCGCGCCAAGCTCAAGCAGGCCCTCATTGACGAAGGGCTGAGCGAGCAGGAAGCCGCCGCGCAAGCTGAGAAAGGCATCAACGCCCGCTTCCGGCTGGATCACCAGCGGCGGCTGATGAAGCAGGGCCTGAGCCAGGAGGCCGCCAAGGCGAAAGCGGCCGAGATGAGGCCCGTCCGCAAAGCCGTCGGCCTGATGGACGCCCGGCAGGACTTGTACAAGCAGATCAGGGATATCCGCAAGACGCCGAGCTTCATGCGCCGCGGCATGGTGCACGTGATCTACAACCGGATCAAGGACGTCGACACCGAGGAGGAGCGGCAGGCGTTCTTCGCCGAGTTCGTGCGGGGCGTCAACTTCTTCAGGAACAACCTGATCAGCACCCGCCTCGACGCGACGACCATCACGCTCATCATCGGCTCGAACGCCGAGGACGTCGTCGGCTACGTCCGCGAGATCGTCGACGCGGCCAACAAGCAGCTCCCGGTCGGCAAGGGGGAGGCGCAGCTCGTCTACCAGATCGGCAGCCCCGTGATCGCCGACGAGGTTGTGCAGTACCTGAAGGCCGACCTCAAGACGCTGTCGGGATTCACGCTCGGCCTCATCGTCATCATTCTGGCCGTGTGCTTCCGGAGCGTGCGCGGCGTGGTCTTGCCACTCGTCTCGGCCGGCGCCGCGTACGTCTGGACGTTCGGTCTCATGTCGCTCATGGGCGCCGACCTCAATATGATCACGGTGGTGATCCCGACGCTGCTCATCGCGATCGGCAACGCATACGCCCTGCACGTGGTGAGCGAGTTCTTCGAGGAGGCCGCCGGCGGCCGCCGGCTCAAAAAAGAGGTTGTTACCTCAACCTTGTTCAAGGTGAGCCTGCCGGTGTTCCTCGCGGGCGCGACGACGCTCATCGGCTTCGGCTCGCTGGCGCTGAACCGGATCGACATGATCCGCGAGTTCGCGTTCTTCTCGTGTTTCGGCCTGTTGGTGCTGATCGTGCTGTCGCTCACGCTGCTGCCGGCGCTGCTCGCCGTCCTGCCGCTGCCGAGGCAGAAGAAGCGCGAGGGCGACGCCCCCGCCGAAGACCTCGAGACGAAGCGCTCGCCCGTGCTGTGGTTCTTACGAGGTCTCCACCGGCTCGACGTGAAGGGCCAGGTCTTCGTCTACATCGCCGCGGTCGCCGTGATCGCGCTTTCGATCGCCGGCCTCCTGCAGCTCAAGGTCGAGAACGCCGTCATCAGCTTCTTCAAGAGCGACGCGCCGGTGCGCACCAACTTCGAGGACATCCAGGAGGTGATGGCCGGCTGCTACACGGTCAACGTCGTCATGGAATACAGGGGGCCGCAGGACATCCCCTACTTCCAGGAGCCGTCTGTTCTGCGCCAGGTCGACGAGCTGCAGCAGCGCGTCGTGGCGGAGGATCCCGGCATCGACATGGCGATCTCGATCGTTGAGTACCTCAAGATGGCCAACGCGTTCGTCTCGGGTTTCGACTACGGCCGGCAGTCGCTGCCCGAGACGCGCGAAGGCGTCGAGGGCCTCGTGGGGCAGCTCCCGCTCATCTTCGGCCAGGAGCAGACCGAGATCCGCCAGGTGGTCACCGAGGACTACCGGGCGGTCAACATCATCTTCCGCGCCCACTTCGAGGGGGCGCGCGAGTTTGTCCTCGCCAAGAACGAAATCCTCCGGCTCTGTGGCCGCAACCCCGAAGGCCTCGCCTTGAAGAAGCCGCCGCAGGAGGCGATCCCGTTCTCGAAGGACCTCGACATCAACGTCACCGGCCTGCCGCTCGTGGTGAGCGAGTCGGCCAACGCGATCACCAAGGGGCAGGTCTCAAGCCTGTCGCTCGCCTTCATCTGCATTTTCATCATCATGGCCGGGCTGTTCATGTCGTTCAAA
This sequence comes from uncultured Verrucomicrobiota bacterium, assembly GCA_964500825.1. Taxonomy (GTDB): domain Bacteria; phylum Auribacterota; class JABMQX01; order JAFGEW01; family JAFGEW01; genus CAYUZG01. Next base: position 3,907 of record CAZCQN010000127.1, read on the forward strand.
GTCGGCTTCGTCGCCATGATCCCGAACGTGTTCCCGATCCTGATCAACTACGGGATCATGGGGTGGACGGGGATCGCGCTCTCGAGCGCGACGAGCCTGATCGCGTCGATCGCGCTCGGGATCGCCGTGGACGACACGATCCACTACCTGGCCCGCTACAACGGCGAGTTCAAGAAGGACTTCGACAAGAAGCGGGCGATGAAGACGTCGCTGCTCACGGCGGGGCAGCCGATCGTGTTCACCTCGATTACGCTCGGCATCGCGTTCGCCGTGCTGCTTGTGAGCAAGTTCCAGCCGACGATGTACTTCGGCCTGCTGATGATGATCACGATGGTGACCGCGCTCTTCGGCAGCCTCGTGATCCTGCCCGTGCTCATGCTGCGCCTCGAGCTGGTGACGCTGTGGGACGTCGTGTCGCTGCGCGTCGGTGAGGCGCCGCGCCAATTCATTGACCTGTTCCGCGACATGAGCCGCTGGCAGGTGCGCAAGGTGATGGCCGCCGCGGGGCTCCAGGAATATCCGAGGGGCACGACGATCGTCAAAGAGAGTGAGGTCGGCGACACGATGTACGCGATCATCAGCGGCTCGGTCAACGTCGTGCGGGGCGAGGGCGCGGCAGCCCAGACGCTCGCCCGGCTCGAACGGGGCCAGATTTTCGGGGAGATGGCGCTCGTGCTCAAGGAGCCGCGCACGGCGACTGTCATCACCGCCGAGGAGACCGAGCTGCTGCGCTTCAACGACAGAACCCTGCGCCGCATCCGCGGCCGCTTCCCGCGCCTGGCGACCAAGCTCTACCGCAACCTGACCAACATCCTCGGCACCCGCCTCAAGACGACGACCGATAAGCTGTACGCCTCGCTCGGCGCCGCCCCGCCCGAGAAGGTCTAGGAGATCTCTCGCAGAGGCGCCGTGCGTGCTTCGCACGCGAGCTCGCAGAGAGAACTCCGCCTCTGCGAGCTCTGCGCCTCTGCGAGAGATACCTTTCCCCTCTCCACCCAGGCTGGCGCACCTTTCCTCATGACACGGCGCGGCGCGGCGTGCTATCGTGCCTGCGCGAACTGCGTTGGAGGGGATGTGATGACCAAATACGAAGAGAAGTGGGGCGCCAAGAGCGAACCGGCACAGGTGGTCGTCTACCTGGAGAAGTTCCGCGTCGAGGGGAAGATGTTCCGCCTACCAAACCTGCGCGTGAGCGACGCGATCAACCAAGCCCCCAGCTTTCTCCCGCTGAAGGACGTCGTCGTCTACCCGTTCGACGGCGACACGCCCGTCATGAACAAGCCGTTTCTCGCGGTGTACAAGCACCACATCATCTTCGTCACCGAGCAGGAGTAGCAACGGCTCGGGCGGCACGCGTGATGGGGCGGTGCGCAAGCGCCCGCCGCGAGCTACTCGGATTCGCCGCCTGATTCCGCCTCGAGCACGCGCTCGATCAACTCGATCAGCTCGCGCTTCTCCTTCTCGAGCTGCCGGGCTTTGCGGATCCGATCGAGGGCGTCGCGTGCCTCGGCGTTGAGCGGGTCGATTGCGAGCGCGCTCTTGAAGGCTTCCTCCGCCAGATCGAGCTGGCCGGCGCGCAGGTACAGCGTGCCGACTTCGAGGGCGACGGCGAGCCGCTCCCGGGCAGGCGCCTGCCCCTCGTCGGGGATGGTGCGTGCCGTCCCGGCGAGGTCCTGGATCTCGAGCGTGTCCGTGTCGGTGGCCACTTCCTCGACGGGCCGGACCTCGCCCACCCGCATCGCGTCGATATCGTCGGCGATGATCTGCATGACCGCCTCGCGCTGATCGTACAGCTTGCGCAGCGCGTCGCGCTTGAGCGCGGGGAGGAGGCGGGTCGTGAACGTGCGCTCGTCGACGAACGGCTCGACGTACCAGTGGTCGTGCTCGTTTACCACGTGGAGGCGCACGAGCCGGTAGTGGTTCTGCCGGCCCGCCGTATAGGGGAAGCGCACCTTCTGGAGCGCATAGAGCACCTGGTGCCGCTCGTTGACCCGGTACCCGCCGAGCACGGCCGCCTCAACGCGGGCGACGCCGGTCTCGGCATCCACGTCGGGCACCTGAATCTCGCGCTCGCGCTGAAGGGCGAAGGCCTTGTAGCGAAGCCTGGCTCGTGCCGCGGGCGCGAGCGTCTGGTAGAGCTGCCTCGCCATGCGCGAATGGTAGAAGTTGCGGAGGTAGAACTCGACGGTCTCGGCCGGGCCGCGGACGGGCGCCGCCGGCTTCTGCGACGGTGTGCCACACCCCGAGGCGAGAACGACGGCAACGATGACGATCAGGATGCGCGCAGTCATGGTCGGCCTCGGCCGAAGCAGTTCATTCGAGAACGATCTCGTATCGCGTGCCCTCACGCTCGACGACGACTCGGTCCTCCTCGATAGCGACGAGCGTGAAGCCGTCCACCACCCCACCAAGTTTCAGCCGCCGGCCGTTGAGCAAGGCGATCGGCTGAATCGGGTCGGCGAAGATGCCCTGGAGCTCGGGCAGTGCCGGCTCGCCGGGCTCGGTCGTCTCGGGCCCTTCGACGACGTCGGGCTTCTGCCCGGGCTCCACAACGGCGCCCGGCGAGAGCGTGTGGCCCACGTCGGGTTCCGTCGTGCGTCCCCGCCTCGTACGGAGCTCTTGGATAAGCAGGTAGCCGCCGACCACGACGCCGGCCAGCACGATGACCGCAAGCACGGTCCCGAGAAAGACGTTGCGGAGCGTGTGATCCTTCGGCACCTCGACCTGAACGACGCGCGGGCCCTCAGCCTCAGGCGAGGGCTGGTCGCCCTCGTCGCGTTTCTTCTTCATGGCGTCGGAGATCGTGCTCATCGTCGCTCCTCAGAGGGGGCGCGCCGGCTCTGAGTCTTCGACGCCTTGGCCGGCGCCCGTGTTC
>CAZCQN010000127.1:6881-9647 GCA_964500825.1 uncultured Verrucomicrobiota bacterium
TCAGAGGGGGCGCGCCGGCTCTGAGTCTTCGACGCCTTGGCCGGCGCCCGTGTTCCGCCTGGGCCAGCTACACGGCGGAGACCTTCTCGCGCTCAAGGATGGCGGCGACCTGGCCGTACACCTGCTCCAGCTCGCTCAGGCTGAGGCCGGGGTCCTCGATGACGTAGCTCTCGCCGGTCCGCGCGTGCTCGTAGACGACGAGCCTGGCGCCTCGGTGCTCGTCACGCAGCAGCTCGCGCTGGCGCAGGAGCTTTTTCCGTTCGAGAATGAGCGCAAGTATGAAGCAGAAGTTCTTCTCGGACGGGCTGGTCGAGTGGAGGTACTTGCGCAGCAGCGTCTCGGCCGTGGTGCGCTTGATCGGCTCGTCCGGCGGCACGAGCTTCGGCGGGACGGTCGAGCGCCACGTCGAGATCGTGCCCGGCGCGGTGCGTACCTCGTCGGAGCCGCCCTCCCAACACGAGGCGCAGTAGTCGCGCCGCTCGAGCCCGTCCTCGGCCTCGGTGAGCACGCAGTGGGTGGCGTCGCCTTCGTTGAACCGGCTGCCGCAGCCGGTGCAGGTTTTCGACCGCGCCTGTATCCGCCAATCCATCGGAGTGCGCCCGTTGTGTGTCTCGCCGTCGCTACCGGACGTATTTCTCCCACTTCTCCTCAAAGGTGTCAAGCGAGATGCCGTAGATCGATTCGATGACCTCGGCCGTGTCATGGGTATCGGCGAAGGCGAACATGAACTCCTTGAACGCGTCGAGCCCGTACTCGTCGATCATGAAGCCGACGACCGTGGCCGATTGCGCGTAGAACAGGTGGATCGCCTCGGACGGGTAGTAGGCCAAGCTGAACAGCTTGGCGAGCCGGAATGCGGCGCTGTTCTTGACGAGGTCGTCGATCGATCTGCGCGCCTGCTTCACGCCGCCCTTTTCCTGCGAGACGGCGAGCCCCTCCATGAGCCAGAGCGGCTGCTCGATACCGCCCACGTAGCGGTGGTGCAGCACGTGCGTGAGCTCGTGCGGCAGGACGTGCTTGTAGAGGTGCGATCTCCTCTCGGTCACGTACAGGTAGATCTCGTTCGCCCACGGGAGCGCGAACCCGCCGGCCCATTCCATCGTCTTGTCCTGGTTCATTTCGAGGAACTCGCGCCACGACTCGTCGTCGCTGAACAGGTACATCGTCACCCGGGTCGTCCAGGCGGCGTCGTCCATGCCGAAGTCGCTGACGATGCGGGCGAACGCCTCCTCGGCGTACCGCTTCGAGCCGGTCAGTCCGGTGGCCCGCTCGTAGTAAATCTCGAAGTGCTCGGTCGAGGTGCGTCGCCAGTGGGTCGGCAGCTTGTAGCCGGTGGCGGTGTCGCACAGGACGATTTTCTGGCCGTGCTCCTCGAGCAGGCGGTTGGCCTCTTGGGCGAAGTAGGTGCGCGGGTACTTGGCAGCGATCTCGCGCAGTTGCTTGTAGCCCTCGTCGGTCCGGTAGTGGGCGATGGCGTCGCATGCCTCGGCCAGGAGCTGCTCGGCCCGAAGCAGCGGCTTGACCTGTTCGAGCTGCTTGCGCGCCTCGTCGCCGCCGATGTCGTCGAAGTATTCCTCGACGAACTCGATCGCCTCGATGGCGGCGGCGATCTGCGAGTCGGCAGCCCGCTGGGCGGCGATGGCCAAGGCGACCTTGGTCAGCCGCGTGCGGCGCTTCTCGATGGCATCCGTGAGCCCCGTGTCGAGCGTGCGTGCCCGCTCGTACGCCTCGGCAGCCGGGCGGAACTGGCGCCGGAGGGCGAACAGGTCGCCGAGCCGCACGATGGCGCGGGCATCATCGGGCCGCAGGCCCAGCACCGCTCGGAAGTACGGCTCCGACTCGGCGCGCTTGCCCTGCCGCCACAAGCGCGCGCCGACGTAGTAGTAGGCGTTGGCAAAGAGCTCGCGCTCGGCCGGCGTGATATCTCTGCCCTCGCGGACGAGCGCCTGGTGACGCGCCACGAGCTGCTCGGGCTGGAACAGCGGCTCGATCTGCGCGAGCCGCGTGCGCGCCGTGGAGCCGTCGAACTCGTCGAGGTAATCGCGAACGAACTCGAGCACCTCTTTGGCCCGCACGATCTCGGAGTCGGCGATCTGCCGCTCGGCGTCGGCCAACGCGAGCTGGGCCAACCGCGTGAGGCGCTTCCGGAGCGCGTCGCCCAGCGCGGCGTCGAGCTTCGCCGCGTGCTCGTACGCGTCGAAAGCGTCTCGGAACCGGCAACGCGCCGCACACAGGTCGCCCAGGCCCATGGTGGCGCGCGCGTGCTTGGGCCGCAGCCGCAGCGCCTGGCGGAAATACGGCTCCGACTCGGGGTGCTTGCCGCGCTCGTACAGGCTCACGCCGACCCAGCAGTAGGCATCGGCGAACGCTTTCCGCTGCTCGGCGGTGAGCGGCGCCTCTTGGTCGGCAAGCTCGCGGTGCTGCTTGACGAGCGCCCGCTGCTTGTGGAGATCGACGCCGCTGAGCTCGCTGCGCTGCGCATCGTCATCCGTGTCGGCAGCGTCGCGACGCTTGCACGATCCGACACATCCGCCCGCCAGAACGGCGAGCACGAGAATCCCGACAAGAAGCCTCGTGAAGGAGGTGAACGCCGATCGCGCTGGGAATTCCTTGGTCACCGCGATCCTCGTCGTGGTCATGAAGTGATGCCAGTATCGGACCAGGTACCAGCCCGTGGTGAAACACGGAGTGCCGATGAGCCGAGTCCCCGCAGGGGACGGCATCCTGTAGCCACAGGCGTCAGCCTGTGGTGTGGGGAGGCGACAA
>CAZCQN010000128.1:0-9527 GCA_964500825.1 uncultured Verrucomicrobiota bacterium
AGTACGACGAGACGCTGCACAAGGCGCGCGGCATGATGTGCGCGCTCGGCGTCGAGACGCAAGTGCCTGTCGCATGAGACGCGAACGCCAACACCACGTCGTGCTCAACGGCGAGCTCGTCACCGCCGACGAGGCGCGCATCCATATCGACGACCGCGGCTTCCTCTACGGCGACAGCGTGTTCACGACGCTGCGCTGCTACAAAAGCACGCCGTTCCGGCTCGATCGCCACGTCGCCCGCATCAACGCGTCGCTGCGCTCGCCCGTCGTGGGGATCGAGTGCGAGGTGGATGAGGCGGCGCTCCGAAAGAACATCGCCCGCCTCATCGAGCTGAACGGCTGTCCGCAAGCCGTCGTACGCTTCCGCGTCACGCGCGGCCGCGGCGTCGGCCCGCTGCCGCCGACGGATGCGACGCCGGCGACGCTGCTGACGGTCGATCCGCTCCGGCTCGACGAGGCGCGCCACAAACGTGGCGCGTTGTACGAACGCGGCGCGCGTCTCATCATCTCGTCCGTCCGACGCGACCCCAAAGGCGATCTCGGCAAGCACAAGCTCGGCAGCTATTCTTCCAGTCTCCTGGCTCGACGGGAGGCTGCCGCTGCTGGTGCGGATGAGGCGATCATCTGCGACACGGACGGCCACTGGCTCGAATGCGCCTCGTCGAACCTGTTCGCCGTCGTCGGCGGCGCACTCGTCACGCCCGACACGAGCCAGAACCTCCTGCCCGGCATCGCGCGCGAGACCGTCCTCGATTGCGCCAAGCAGCTTGGAATCCGCGTCCGCCTCGAACCTCTCACCGCCGAGCGCGCAGAGCATGCTGAGGAGTGGTTCATCACCAACTCCGTCGAGGAGGTTATCCCCGTCGCCTGCATTGGCGATCGCGAGTACGCGGTGAGGGGGGCAGTCACGCTACGCCTGGCCGAGGCGTACCGCGAGCTCGTGGCCGAGGCAGCTCGTCGTGCCTAGCAGGGGGTGTTGCCCCTTCGGGGCTCGGTCGATCTGTTTGCTCGTCGACAACCCGGGGCGTACGCCCCGGGCTAGGTTCTGGGCGGACCTTCGGTCCGCTCGGCCTTCGGCCCTGACCAGGAAACAGTGCGGTCGGGAGTCGTTTGTCTGCACCCGCTGGGGGCACAGCGCTTGACACGTAGAGCCCGGCGCAGCACACTCGATCCAGTCGGGTTGGGGTGGATTGACGCATGTTCATCATCTGGGGTACGAGGAATATCCGGCGGCATCGGGGGTACGTGGCGGATTTCTGCGCCGTTTGCCGCGCGATCAAGCCGTTCCGGGTCCAGGACATCCAGCTCGCCCACCACTTCTTTTTCATCCCGATCACCAAGGGCGACACGACGGGCCAGATGCTCACGTGCACGAGCTGCGGCCAGCAGTCGTTCGTCGACGCCGGCGCGCGCGACGTTTTTTGCGACGATGCGCACGCCGACGTCGACCGGCTCGTACGCGAGACGAACCCGACGCTGCTCGAGGAGCTGACCGACCGCCTCGTTCTCGAGGAGAAGGCGAAGCAGTCGCCCGACGAGCTCACGACGGGCGAGCGGACGGCGCTCGTGACCGAGCCGTTCGTGGCGCTCTCATCGCAGGTCGAGCGCCGGTTTGCGCCGGGCGGGTGCTCGAACGTCCTGGGCGCGTTGGCGCTCGTGGTTTCGCTGTTCCTGGGATGCCTCTGGGTCGTCTACAGCGACGAAACCGAGGGCGCGATGTACGCGCTGGTCGTGGCCGGCGGTGTGGTCGCCGCGGTCCTGTTCCTCGTGGCCGTCTGGTCGTTCGCCACGTCGAAGCGCCGGTACATGAAACGCCGAGTCGTTTCCCTAGTCGCCCGGGCGCTCGCGCCGCTCGACCCGACCGAGGCCGAGCTCGCCGAGATCCTCGAGACCCTGAAGGCCGACAACCACACGATCGGCAGGAAGCTCAAGCCCGGCTGGATTCTCGACGCCATCCGCCTCGGCGCCGCCGGCACGAGACCAGCCCCAAGGAGCACATGATGTGGAGAGACGCTGAATCGGGGATCCAGTCCGAACTGGGGGATGGCGAACGGCTGCTGTGGTCCGGGAAGCCCCGGCAGGGCATTGTCTTCCGGTCGTTTGACGTGTTTCTGATCCCGTTCAGCCTCGTGTGGACCGGCTTCGTTGTGTTGGCCGTGGTCAGGGCCTTGACGTCTGACGCCCCGCTTTTCCCGGCGCTGTGTGCCGTTGTGTTCGTCCTGGTCGGCTCCTACCTGCTGATTGGCCGGTTCATTCTCGACTCGAAGCGACGCGGCAAGACGTCTTACGGCGTCACCGATGAGCGGGTCATGATCATCTCGGGCCTTTTCAGCCGCCGAGTGGAGAGCCTCAACTTGCGGACGCTCAGCCACCTCTCGCTGAGCCAGAAGCGTCACAAGAGCGGCACGATCACGTTCGGACCGACTCACCCGATGTCGTGGATGTGCTCGTCGCACGCCTTGCCGCTGTGGTGTGGGATGGGACACCCCGGCTCGGCGTTCGAGATGATCGAGAACGCCAAGGACGTCTACAACCTGATCAGGGACGCCCAGCAAAGGGCGTGACTGCCAGCCCGGCACCCTGCACTCACCTGAGCTTCAACGTCGCTATCCCGTCTGAGCAGTTGCCCCGCAACCCGTCCTGAGCCGTGGTGGGAAAGGCGGTTTTCATCTTATCGGCCCCGCGCGGCGATTTCGCGGAACATTGGGCGGGCTGGCGTGTCTAATCACCTGAGGGAAGAGTGGTCTGGGCAGGGCTCCGTGTGTCTGTCGCAACCGGCGCGGATGCCCGAAGGCCTGAGGGAAGGAGAACCAATCATGAAAGGACTGGTCGTGCTTGTTCTGTTGGTCTGTGCTGTTGGCGGGGTGCTGTGGGCGACGGGCGTGCTGCCGATCTCCGGGCGCAGAGGCGGTCCGATCCAGCCCCTGAAGCCGGCATCGAGCCAGGAGGAGGCAATCAAGCTCGCGAAGAGAGAGGATCTCCCGACGATCGAGCACGCAACCAAGGTCATTGTCAAGCTCGTCGTCAACGGGTGGTGGTCCTTCCGCAACGAGAGAACGATCGAATCAGAGGCAGTGCTAAGGCAAATGCGCGAGGCCATGACCATCTGCGAGACCGGGCAGTCGGCCCGTAACCTCAGAGCCAGATTGGAGTTCTACCGAGGCGACCGGCTCCTCCGAATGGTCGACGTCTACACAGACGGTCAATGGGGCATCGTGCGCCCCAACGATCGCCTCTGGCTGGTGGGACGTAACACGAGGCTTGCCGACCTGGTCAACCAGCTCTTCGGACGAGTCGACTGAACCAGCCGGCACTCGCGCAGAACACCCCGGACTGGGATGGAGAGAAGAGATCCTGAAAACGAGAAGCCTGGTCAGGGTCAGCGACGTGCTGATCCGCCAGGTCTGGGTCTTCCCGTACGGCGAATGGGGCATCTCGCGCGAAGGCGTCGACTGGACCCTCGGCCTCAACGAGAACCTCGCCGACCTGCTCGACGAGCTTTTCGAGGAAGCCGACTGAGCCATCCGGCGCGCCATCCCCCCTCTGCGGGCTCTGCGCCTCTGCGAGATCAAGACAAGAACGTCTCTCGCAGAGTCGCAGAGCTCGCAGAGAAACACACCCACCCCGCCCTACGCGAGCGAGAGCTCGGCACCAACCCGCGTTGTCTCGTCGTGGAGGTGGAGGATGGGGGCGATGTGGGGGTGGATGGCTTCGGGGCCGAGGGCGCCGAGGAATGAGCAGGTGGCGCGGTCGGCGCAGGCGGCCGTGTAGCGCTGGTGCCATTCGTTGAAGGCGGTTTCGGCTTCGGCGTCGGCGAACGGCCAGCGCGACGGCGGCTTTGTGAGGCCGAGGCGCCAGGCCTTCGGCGTCAGACGCGCGCGGTACGACTGCTGCGCGTCGCACAGGCGGACGTAGAGCGGGTCGGCGTTGAGCTGGACCATGGCGAAGCGGGCCTCTTCGGAGCCGGGCGCGATCGGCGCGTGCGTGACCAGGTAGCGCAGGCCGGCGTGCGTCCGGTAGATGCGCACGCCCCAGTCGCGATTCTGCATGAGCCATTCGCCCAATCGGGTGAGCTCGGCCTTCTCGTGCTCCTCGCGCAGGGCGGCCGCCTTTGCGCGAGCACGCTTGCCCAATGCCAACCCGAGGCAGCCGACCTTCACCTCGGGCAGATCGACGTCAATGAACATCGCGCCGGACGTGTTGAGGACGAGGCAGCCGTACGAATTGCGAGAGACGACGGCCGTCTGCTCGCCCTGGTCGTCGCGGAACTCCTGCAAAACGGGCTCGCGCAGCGGGCGGTCGGCGTAGCCGTAATGGCCGTTGGGCCACCGGCCTTTGCGTGAGACTTCCTTCGCGAGCTCGTTGGCGGCCTCGCGCGCGAGCGCGTCGGCCTCGGCCTGGCTCGTGTCCGACCACCGCCACACGGCGACGTCGAGCCGCTTGCCGCCCGGCCCCGCCGCCACCGCCTCGCCCAACGCCCAGTACTTCGGGAACTTCATGCCCTCGTCCCCAAGCATGGCACTCAGTCTCCACAAAGAGTAGCACGAGCAGCGCGACAATGGAATTCAAGGCCGCTTGCAGGTCCTACTCTGCGAGCTCTGCGGCTCTGCGAGAAAAAAGAGAGGTGTATCTCGCAGAGACGCAGAGCTCGCAGAGTAGGAGCGGGGCCGGCCACGGTGCGTGGCCGGCCCCGCGTGTTGTGCGTGCGAAGGGGGTCTTAGCCGCCCATCTGGACGACGGGGAGTTCGGCGAGGGCGGCCTTGATGGCGGCTTCTGGGTACTCGTAGTCTTGGAGCTTGCCGCTGAAGTAGGCGTCATAGGCTGCCATGTCGACGTGCCCATGTCCGCTGTGAGCGATGAGGATCGTCTTCGCTTCGCCGGATTCCTTGCACTTGAGCGCTTCGTCAATGGCCACCTTGATACAGTGGTTCGTTTCCGGGGCGCTGATAATCCCCTCGGTGCGGGCAAACGTGACCCCCGCCTCGAAGGTGGCGAGCTGATGCTCCGCTCTGGCTTCGACCAGCCCCAACTGATGCAGGTGGCATATGATGGGCGCCATGCCGTGGTAGCGCAAGCCGCCGGCGTGAATCGGTGGCGGAATGAAGGTGTGGCCCAGGGTATGCATCTTGATCAAGGGCGTCAGCTTGGCCGAATCGCCGAAGTCGTACGCGTACTGGCCCCTGGTGACTGTGGGCGCGGACATCGGCTCGACGTTGATGATGCGCAGGTCGGGCTTCGTCCCGTCGATCTTGTCCTTGACGAAGGGCAGGAACAGCCCGGCGAAGTTTGAGCCACCGCCGATGCAGCCAACGATGATGTCCGGGTAAGCGTCGGCCTTCTCGAACAGCTTGTGTGCCTCGATCCCGTTGACGGTTTGGTGCAGCAGGACGTGGTTGAGCACACTGCCCAGGGAATAGTGGGTATCATCGCGAGAGACGGCGTCCTCGACGGCCTCACTGATGGCCAGACCCAAGCTCCCGGTGCAGTTGGGGTCCTTTTCGAGCATGTCCCGGCCTGTCTTGGTGTCGGGACTGGGGCTGGGCACGCACTTGGCGCCCCAGGTCTCCATCATGACGCGGCGATACGGCTTCTGGTCATAGCTGATCCTGACCATGTAGACCTTGATCTCGAGGCCGAAGCACGCGCCGGCGAAGGACAACGCGCTCCCCCACTGGCCGGCGCCGGTCTCGGTGGTGATGCGCTTGATGCCTTCCTGTTTGTTGTAGTAGGCCTGGGCGACGGCCGTGTTCGGTTTGTGGCTTCCCGGCGGGCTTGTCCCCTCGTACTTGTAGAAGATCTTTGCCGGTGTATCGAGCGCCTTCTCCAGTCTGTGCGCGCGGAAAAGCGTCGTGGGGCGCCACAGCCTATAGATGTCCCGGACCTCGTCTGGAATATCGATCCAGCGCTCGGTGGTCACCTCTTGCTTGATGAGCTCCATAGGGAACAGGGGCGCCAGGTCCTGGGGGCCGATCGGCTTTCCTGTGCCGGGATGCAGAACGGGCGGGAGCGGTTCCGGCAAATCGGCCTGGATGTTGTACCACTGAGTGGGTATCTCGTTCTCATCGAGAACGAACTTGGTCTGCTTGTCCATTGTGCCCTCCTCGAATCAAAATAGGTGCCTGTCCCTATTTATCCTATTAGAAGCCGTAGACGAACTTGAACCAGAACGCTTCGCCCTCCGGGCGGTTCTCGACCTCGGTCTCCCACACGTAGCGGCCCTCGAAGCTCATGTTCTCGTGGGCGTACATGACCATCGGGCCGATGGCGAACGCCTGGCCGCGGTCGTCGGGGATATCGACGCCGTCGAACTCGTCGTCGGTGACCTGCATGTAGAAGTAGCCGGCCAGGCCGACGCGCCAGCCGGGGGCAACCCCGTAGTCAACGGCGTAGTCGAAGTGGAACTCCTGGCCGGGCTCGAGCTCGCCGACGGTGGCGGTGGCCGGGTTGAGCCAGTCGTCGTTCTTCAGGTTGAAGGCGTACATGAGCTTGACGTTCCACGCGATGCCGCTCTCGTACATCCCGGCGATGGCGAAGACCGGCTCGATGGTCCAGAAGTTCTTGCCGACGCTCGCCGGGTTGCCGCGCTCGTAGTCGCCGATCGGCACGTAGATATCGATGCCGGCGACGGCGTGGTACTGGCCCCAGTGCCAGGCGATGATGAACGGGTCGACGATGATGTCGCCGATGCCGGCGTCATCGAAGCCGAGCGAGTCGTAGTTGATGTTCAGGTACGGGATGAACACGTGCGCGAGCCAGGTGCCGCCGAGGATCTCGTACTCGGACGAGTAGAGCACGCGGACCACGTCGGCCCAGACGGTCGCGTCGAAGTCGGCGAACGGGCCGGCCGTAACCGTGTTGCCGCTGTTGTCCTTGTAGGCATCGGTGTTGTAGTACATGAAGTAGTTGACCAGATACCATCCGGGCGGCGGGGCGATGCCGCAGAAGCATCCCTCGGCGCCGTTCGGGTAGTGCTGTCCACCGCCAGCCACTGCTGCCGTCGAGATGCAGCACGCCGTGACCAGCGCTGCGCACACAACCACAAATCGTCTTAGGTTCATAGCGAGTCTCCTTCCCTCGTAGGGTGCAGTCCGGTCAGCGCATACGTCCCGGCCCTTATGACCCACGGGACGGTTCACGTCAACGTAAAGGTGGTGCGGCTCCCCTCGAAGTCGCACGCGCGCGAACGTCGTTCTCGTCGGGGCCCGTGCGTTTGGCGCGGGCCTTCGCGCCCCGGTTCAGTCACTGCCCGGATCGGCTGGACCTTCTTTGTAGCGGCGGTTCTGCTCCTCGCGTGCCGAATAGCCGCGCTCCCCGATTGCGGCGACAAGTCGCCTGGCCGCCTCGGCAACGTCGGGGTCGGGGTCGCTGGCGAACTTCGACACGACGGGGATGAACACGTCTTTGTCGCAGTACTGCGCCATGGAGGCCAACGTGGTCAGCACGTATAGGCGGATCGAGGGGTCGTTCTTGTCGACGAACCCCAGAACCACACGGGCGACCTGGCGACCCGACTCGGTTCGGGGCGTCATACGGTGGAACCGGAGGACCGAGGCGAGGATCGACTGCGCTTGCCGGATGGTGTCGACTTCCCTCGCGAACTCCTCCGGCCCCATTTCCAGCACCAACTGGAGGCCCCGCCTGACGTTGGCGACATTTCTTTCGCGCAGCCGCTCTGCGGCGATCTCGTAGACCTTGTCGCTGAACTCGATCTGGGCCTCTTCGAGAAGCCGTCGTACTTCGGGCGTCACGTCTTGGCCCTGGTATGAGTCGATGACCCAGGCCTTGAACGCCTTCATCAGGGGACGACGTTCTGTCTTCAGCATGTACTTGGGGAAGACTTCTTCGGCTGTACCGAGCGAGACCGTGGTCTGGCCCAGCAGGGTCAGCATCGTGTAGGCCGCACGGCTCCTGATGTCGGGGTCCTGGTCGTTCTCGGCGATCCAGAGCAGGTCGGCCGCGGCCTCTTTCCACTCGCGATCGATCGCCATTTCCAGAACGCGATACTTGAGCCGCTGGATTCGGGCCGCTGTGTCCGGGTCGCCGGTGGGTGCCGCGTAGCGCTTGAGCGCCCCGAGCATCGCCTCGCGCGCCTGGTCCAGTTTCATCGTCTGGCAGTACTTGAACGCGACCTCAAGCTCGTGCAGGTCGCTGCGTCCAAGCGCCTTGATGGCGAGTTCGATCACGTGCTCTGTCTTGACCTTCGCCTCGCGGTAGTAGTCGAGCACGGCGGCGCGAACGCCGGGATCGGGGTCGTCCTCGAGTACGCCGAGCTTAACCCGGTGCATGATCGAGACGGCGCGCAGCAGGTTCTCGACCGCGGCGCGGCGCACCCCGGGGTCGGGGTCTTTGAGGAGCGTTGGGACCCGATCGAGCGCCTCGGCGACATCTTCGCTTTCGTAGGGTCGCGGCTCCTTGCCCTCGATGTCGGGAGAGGCCACGCGGCAGATGGCCGTGGCGAGCTCGGCCCGCAGGTCGCCATCGTCGGTCGCATCCTTGTAGAGCTCGAAGAGCAGCTTGCCCACGTACGGTTTGTCGCAGTAGAGGGCGTAGCTCGTGATGTGCTTGACGGCCACGTGGACCACGTTCGGCCGCTTGTCTTTGAGCAGATAGGTGGCCAGGTCGGCGCGCGTCATGCTCCCCTCGACCGTGCTCGACCCAAGCATGACGACCTCAACGACGTCGATCAGCTTCTCCTCGTCGTCGAGTACGGGTTTGAGGAAGCTGGCGACCCCCACCTCGTCGATCAGTTCGAGCAGCTCCTCCTTCGAGCCGGTGCGCACCCGCCCGAGCAGCTCGTGTGCGTGCTCGACCTTCTGCTCAATCGTGAGCTCCTCGGCCGGCGCGCCACCCTCGTCGCCGGCGAACGCGGCGAGCGGCGCTACGATGGCCGCGATGATAAGAAGACAACAGGACCGATACCTCATCTTTCCCTGACTCCTTTCCGTTCCAGTGTGCGAAGCACCACAGGCTAGAACGGGAAATCCAGCTTCCGGTTCACACGCCAGGCCGAATCGGCCCAACGCGGCACACGATAGCAGACCGCCCACGCGCGAACAACACCTGGAAGCTGAAGCCGAGCGGTCGCTTTGTTGTCGGCCAGGGGACGCCTCGCCACATGAAGATTGTATCGCCGCCAGACCGAACGACTTAACAAGGAACTGCCGGGGGACGGCTGGCCGGGGCGGCCCCACGCCGATGAGCCACGCTCTCACAGCCGGCCAGCGCAGGCTTAGTCCGCATTACTCACAGGTCGAGCGCGCCAGGCTGCTCGTTGCAATGGAACCGCCTGTACGAGAAGCCATTCTGGCGCGCGCACCGTGCGGGCTTTTCCAAACACGCTGTCACATACGACGGGGAGCCAGGTCTCAGGGCAAGCACCCGAATCGGATTGGACTCACGGCAGCGCGCAACAGCAAGCCCCGCCAGGGGCGTCTGGCAGTAGCCTCGGGCGCAAGCCCGTGGGAATGAAAGCGCCTCCAAGAGGACCGGAGCCCCGTCAGGGGCGATTGAGCTCGCGTGTTCAATCG
>CAZCQN010000129.1:0-9402 GCA_964500825.1 uncultured Verrucomicrobiota bacterium
TCGACGAGGTCAAGGCCCGGGGCGGCCTGGCGACCGGCGGGCTCCCGCACGGGTTTATGTACATGCGGCTCTGCGACCTGCGCGGCTTCGAGAACCTGATGGTGGACATCGCCACCGACGAGCCGAGGCTCCAGCAGCTCATCGACATGGTGCTCGAGTACAACCTCGCGCAGATCGAGCGGAACCTCGACGCGGGCGCCGAGCGGATGATCCTCGGCGACGACCTCGGCCTGCAGACCGCGCTAGCGATCAGCCCCGACAAGTTCCGGCAGTACCTGAAGCCCTGCTACGCGCGCCTAGTCGGCCTGTGTTGCGAGCACGGGGCGATCGTCTACCTGCATTCGGACGGCCACGTCCTCCCGCTCATCCCCGACCTCGTCGAGGCCGGCGTCAACGTCCTCAATCCGCAGGTCCGGGCGAACACGCTCGACGGCCTCCGGGAGGCCGCCAAAGGCACGGTGTGCATTCACCTTGACCTCGACCGGCAGCTCTTCCCGTTCGCCACGCCCGACGAGATCAAGGCGCACGTTCACGAGGCGGTCGACGCACTTGGCAGCGACGATGGCGGCCTGATGCTCTACGCCGAGTGCGAGCCCGACGTCCCGCTCGGCAACATCGAGGCGCTGTGCGACGCGTTCGAGGCCGTCGGCGGCCCGTCGATCTGACGCGCGTGTGCACGACGAGCTTGATCCGATGGACGACCCTGCGGAGTTGGTGCACGCACGCGAGCTTTCCGGCAGGCGAACGGTTCTTGTCGCATGTGAGCGATTCCTCGTGCACGTGCTGCGCTTCGCAGTTGGCTACTCGCGGCCTCGGCGCACGAAACGCCGCAACGGACGGTACGCATGCCGCACGCGGGAAGGGCCGGAGGCCCGCCAAAGGCAGGTGAGCCCGACCGAACATAGTCTGGCCCGTGAGGGCCAGGATACAGGTGCACCCTTGAACAACATGAGCCCCGAAGGGGCGACGCGATCATTCTGTGTCGCCCCTTCGGGGCTCAGGACCCGTTTGGTTCGCCGGCACCCGGGGCTCACGCCCCGGGCTATGTTCCATCGGCCCTTTGGGCCTCGGGACGCGTTTGGTTGGTCGGTACCTGGGGCTCGTGGGCGTGCTCAAGTAGCCGGACGTCGGTCTGTCGCCTGTTGCCCCAAAGGGGCTTCACAGAATAGCCCAGGGCAACGCCCCGGGTTGGGAGGGAACAGAACATCACTGCATAGCCCGAAGGGCTTACATAGAGCTTTTCAGCACGCCGTTGCGGGCCGGGTCAAGTTTGGTCCGCCCTTCGGGGCTTCGTGTTGCCGTTTGCCCGGCCGGTCAGTCCTTCGGCGGTTCGATGATGCCGAGCTGCCACATGAACCAGATCGTGTCGTCGGCCATGAGGTTGAGCGACATGTCCAGTGGTCGGCCGCCGCCGTGGCCGGTCTTCTCTTGCACGTGCAACAGGATGGGGCGCTCGTTCGGGTCGCTGGCCGTTGCGGCCTGGAGCGCGGCGGCCATCTTCAGGGCGTGGCTGGGGTGCACGCGCGTGTCGCTGGCGCCCGTCGTGATCCGGACGGCCGGATAGCGCGTGCCGGACTGTACGTTGTGGTACGGCGAGTAGGCTCGCAGGTACTCGAACTGCTCCGGGTCCTCGGCCGTGCCGTATTCGCCGGCCCACACCTTGCCAATCGTCAGCTCGTGGTAGCGGAGCATGTCGGTCAGCGGCGCGCCGCAGCTTACGCAGCGGAACAGCTCGGGCCGCTGCGTGAGCGCCGCCGCCACGAGCAGCCCACCGTTGCTACCGCCGGCGATTCCAAGCCGGTCTCGGTTCGTGTACCCCTCGGCGATCAGGTATTCGGCCGCGGCGTAGAAGTCATCGAAGACGTTTTGCTTATTCTCGCGCCGGCCGGCCTTGTGCCATTCCCGGCCGAACTCGCCGCCGCCGCGCAGGCACGGTACGGCGAGCACACCGCCCGCGTCGAACCACGGGAACCGCGACGCGCCGAACCCCGGCCTGATGCTAATGTTGAATCCGCCGTAGCCGCCGAGCTTGACCGGGTTGTTCCCGTCGAGCACGAGGCCCTTCCTGTTGGTGATGAACATCGGCACGCGCGTGCCGTCCTTCGACGTGTACCAGACCTGCTTCGTCTCGTACTGGTCGACATCCACGTCGACGTCGAGCCGGTCGATCACCTCGGGCGTGGCGGCGACCATGTCGTAGCGGAATACCGTGGGCGGGTAGGCGAACGAGCTAAACCCGAAGAACATCTCCGTGCCGTCCCACTTGCCGCGGATGCCGCCGGCGCTGCCGGGGACGGGCAGCTCGATTTCCCGGATCAGCTCGCCGTCGAGCGTGTAGATGAACAGGCGCGAGTAGGCGTTCTCCATCACGTGGACGACGTGCTGCCGGTTGATGATCTCCCAGTCGAGCAGCACGCCCTCGGGCTCGGGGATGACGACCTCCCAGTTCTCCTGGCGCGGATCGTCAAGCGGGCACCTGTAGACGCAGCGGTTCGGCGCTTGCCACGTCGTCTCGAAATACAATGTCCCGTCGACAACGCGGAAAAAGAAGTTGCCGTCGAGGCCGACGACCAGCGGCTTGATCTCTCGCGCCGGGTCTTGGAGATCGAGCATGTGCACGTTGGTCTTGATCCAATCGATCGTGCCGTAGATGAACGCGTGACGCTCGTCTTCGGCGACAACCATCCAGCACAGGTATTCCTTCGGCTGGTCGCTGCCCCAAATCAGGGGGTCGTCGTGCCAATCGGTGCCGAGCTCGTGGAAATACATCCACTTGTAGTAGTGCTCGTCGCCCTCCGGCACGTCGGCCGGGTCGGGGAAGCGCGTGTAGTAGAAGCCGCTGTTGTCGGGCAGCCACGCGACGCTCGAGCCGCGCGTGAACGGGATCACATCGGGCAGGTGCTCGTCCGTGTCGGTGTTGATCACATAGAGCGTGGCCATCTCGTTGCCGCAGGAGACCTTGCCGTAGGCGATCAGCGTGCCGTCGCGCGACATGTGATCGAAGCCGCACGAGACCGAGCCGTCCTCGCTCCACGTGTTGGGGTCGAGGATGACCTTCGGCTCGGCGCCCCAGCTCCCGGTGGCCATGTACAGCACCCGATGGCTCTGGCCCGGCCGGCGCTGCCAGTAGAAGTAGCGGTCGCCGTACGGCTCTGGATGGACGAGCGAGCGCACGTCGTAGAGCTCGCGCAGCCGCTCGAGTATCTGCTGCCGCTCGGGGAAGCGGCGGATGAGCGGAAGCGTCAGCTCGTTCTGCGCCGCGATCCAGCGTCGCACCTCGGGCGACTCGACGTCCTCGAGCCAGCGGTAGTTGTCAGTGATCTTGACGCCGTGTAGCATTTCGGTGACCGGTTCGACCGTGGCCTTTGGGTAGACGATCCCCCGGGGTCCGCATCCCAGGACGGTCAGGAGCAGCACGACGGCTGTGGCGAGCAACGCGAAGTGAGGGCGAGCCATCTTTAGCGGTCCTCCTCGTGGTTTTTCAGTCTGTGGTGCTCTGGTGTGAGCGGCCATTATACGCCCGGGCAGACGAGAAGCAACCCGGAACGGGGGGACGGCCGTCGGGGCACGCGCTACTTCTCAGGTCCGTCGATCATGCCGAGCTGCCACATGAACCATGTGAACTCGTCGGCCTCGAGCTCGATCACCTTGCGGAGCCGGTGATCGCCGATGTAGTGGCCGATCTCGGGGTCCATCCAGAGCAGCATCGGCCGACCCGGTTTCGCCACCGACTGCAGCAGCGCCGTCATCTTCCGCGCGTGGGCCGGATCGCATACCCGGTCGTTCACGCTGGACACGATCAGCATGGCCGGATACGTGATGCCCGCTCGCACGTTGTGGTAGGGCGAGTAGGCGTACAGGTCCTCGAACTCGTTGGGATCTTCGGCCGTGCCATACTCGGCCGCACCGCTGTGCGAGTCGCGCATCAAGTGGTATCGCAGCATGTCCAGGATGGGCATCCGGCACAGGACCGCGCGGAACAGGTCGGGCCGCTGGGTCGCCGCGACGCCGACGAGCAGGCCGCCGTTGCTGGCGCCCATGATGCCGAGGCGCCGGGGCCGTGTGTAGCCCTGCTCGATGAGGTACTCGGCCGCGGCAATGAAATCGTCGAACGAGTTCTGTTTGCGGAAGCCTTTGCCCGCCTCGTGCCAGCCGCGTCCCATCTCGCCGCCGCCGCGCAGGTGCGGCACGGCGTAGATCCCACCGGCGTCGAACCAGACGTAGAGCGCCGGGTCGAAAGCCGGCTCGACCACGAAGTTGAACCCGCCGTAGCCGTACAGGAGGACCGGATTGTCGCCGTCGAGCTTGAGCCCCTTCTTGTGCGCGATGAGCATCGGCACCGGCGTGCCGTCCCTCGACGTGTACCACACCTTCTTCATCACGTACTTGGAGCAGTCGATGCCGTAATCGTCCACGTGGACGGGCACGGGCTTCGGCTCGTCCAGGTCCGCGCGCAAGATCGTCGGTTGATGTACGAGCGAGTGGACCCAGAACAAATAGCCCGGCTCGTCCTGTTTCAGGCGCCCGCTGCTGACGCACCCGATCCCGGGCAGGGGAATTTCGCCGAGGAACTCGCCTGCGAGCGAGTAGACGAGCAGATGAGTCTCGAGATCCTCGAGCACCTCGACCACGAGGCGCCCGTCGACAATCTCCATGTCGCGCATCGGGCCCTTTTGCTGCGGGACGATCAGCTCCCAGTGCTCGCGGCTCACGTCGTCGAGATCGCAGCGGAAGATCCGGCCAAACGGCGCCTCATGCTCGCACAGGCAGACGAGCGTCCCATCGGCGATGTCGAAGCGGTGGACGGCCGTGACGCCCTTGACGATCGGTTTGGGCCTGGGGCGGCGTTTCCCGAGCTCCGTCATATAGATGTCGGCGCTGTACTCGCCGGTCTCCCAGTCTATATGGTACAGGAGCAGGTGCGTTCGATCCGCGGTCCCTGTGAAGAAAACGCGGTCGCCGGGCGAGGCGTTCTTGCCGAAGACCAGGCGGTCTTTGTCCCGATCCGCGCCGAGCTCGTGGCGGTACACACAGCGGGCCCAGAACGTGTCATCGTCCTTGCCGTTCTTGAACTGGGTCCAACGCAGGTAGTAGAAGCTCTTGCTGTCGTTCTCCCAGACGAACGCGCTCGACACGACCCCTCCGATCGGCTCACCGACCTCCGTGCCGGTCGCCGTGTCGAGCACGTGCAGCTCACCGGCGCAGTGCCGGCGCCGCCGCATGACATGAGCAATGTAGCTGCCGTCGGGCGAGAACCCCGCGAGCTCGCTCTCGTAGTCGTCGGCGTCCTCCCACTCGCCGGGGTCGAGCAGGACGCGGCCCGGCCCGTCCAGGCCGTCGTCGTATACGGAGAGCACGCTGTGCTCGGCCAGCCCATCGTGGCGCCACACGAAGGTGCGGTCGCCGTAACGAACCGGATACCCTTCGTACGACCGTCCGTAGAAGCGCTCGAGGCGCTCGACGATCCGCTGCCGCTCGGGAAAGCTGTCGAGGAGCTTCCGCGTAACGCGGTTCTGCCGCTTGCCCCACAGCCTGACGGCCCACCAGTCGTTGCGCTCGAGCCAGCGGTAGTTGTCGGTGACCTCGACGCCGTGGAACGTCTGGACCACCGGCTTGACCAGCGTCGGCGGGTACTCGATGGCCTCCGTGGCGCCTGCAGCGGGAGTGAGCGCCAAGACACCCACGGCGCAGACGGCGTGGAGCCACTCTCGAGCCGACAGAGACACGCCCAATCCTTGGTGCTTCAGGTGCATAAACACAATCACTTATTGTACGGCACCCGGCGCATTCGCACAACTGCGAACGTGCCCCCAGGACGGCAAGCGAACAGCGCACGCCTGCCCGGACTCACTTCTTCGCCACCTTGTCCTCGCGCAGGACGTACCTGGCGAACGTGAAGACGAGGATGGCGATGATGATGAAGTTGAGCCCGGCGCTGATCAGATCGCCGTAGAGGAGCTTGACCGCCGGGTAGAGCTCCGTGCCGTTCTCGACGACGGCGCTGCGCAGGACGATGCCGGCCTTCTCCCAGTCGCCGCGCGGCATCACGAGGTTGATGAGCGGCATCACGAGGCTCTTGACGACGGAGTTGACGAGGCCCGTCGTCGCCACGCCCATGACGATGCCGATCGCCATCCCGACCACGTTGTAGTTCTTCAGGAACTGGCGGAACTGGCCGATCGGCACGTAGTGCTTCACCGTCGATCCGAGTTTCTCGACGGCGTCGCCGAGCTTCTGGACCGTCTCGGCCAGCTCCTCCTTGGATCGGTCAATGAATTCAGCCATGACTCCCCTCCGGCCATTCAGTGCTTCAGTGTTGTTGTTGCGCGCTCGTGCTTCCGTGCGGAAGTTCTCATTGTGCTTTTATCGCGCCTCCGGCGCTTCGGCGGGCCGAGGGCGGCCCGCCCTAGAACACCGCCGATTCTGTTGGGGTCGCGTGATGTAGGGCAGGGCCCCCTGGCCCCGCCGCCCGATCAATCGAATGCGAACTTGTGCAAGCATGCGCTTGTGCGACGGTCATACCAAATTTGCCGGCCTGCAAGGAAGAACCGACCGTCGGGGCTCGATGACTTGCACCGGCGGCTGTGCTAGATTCGGTCCGGAGGAGACGCGCCATGATCGAGCGACGGACAACGCGGCAGGTGCGCGTGGGCGGCGTCGCCATCGGCGGCCATGCACCAATCTCGGTGCAGTCGATGACGACCACGCCGACGGCCGACGCGCGGGCGACGCTCGCCCAAATCGAGCGGCTCGCCATCGCCGGGTGCGAGATTGCCCGTGTCGCCGTGCCCGACGACGAGGCGGCCGCGGCCCTGCCCGAGATCGTCACGCACAGCCCGGTCCCCGTCGTCGCCGACATCCACTTCCGCGCCGAGCTCGCGCTCACGTCGATCGACGCCGGCGTGCACAAGGTCCGGCTTAACCCCGGCAACGTGCGCGAGCCCGGCGACGTGCGCCGCGTCGTGCGTGCCGCGGCTGCCGCCGGCGTCGCGATCCGCGTCGGCGCCAACTCCGGGTCCATCGTGCGCGCCGCAGAACGCCGGGCGCGCGTCCAGCGGGACGCGGACGATACGCCCTCGCTGCCGGAGCTCATGGTCGAGCGCGTGGCCGACTACCTGGCCCTGATCGAGGAGGAGGGGTTTCATGATCTCGTCGTCTCGCTCAAGGCGTCGAGCGTGCTGGAGACGATGGCCGCCTACCGCCTCATGGCCGCGCGGTGCGACTACCCGTTTCACCTCGGTGTGACGGCCGCCGGCCCGCCGCGCACGGGCGCGGTGCGATCGGCCGTGGGCCTCGGCGCGCTGCTCGCCGAGGGGATCGGCGACACGGTGCGCGTCTCACTCACGGGCGATCCGGTCGAGGAGATCGGTGCCGCCCGCACGATCCTCGAAGCGCTCGAGCTGCGCCGCTTCGGGCCGATCGTCGTCTCGTGCCCGACGTGCGCGCGTGCGAGGGCCGACCTCATACCTATTGTCGCGCAACTTGAACGTCGCTTGGCGACGTTCAAGTTGCCCATTACCGTCGCCGTGATGGGCTGCGAGGTTAACGGCCCGGGCGAGGCGAGCGAGGCCGACGTCGGGATCGCCGCCTCGGGCGACGGGATGGGCACGCTGTTCCGGTGCGGCAAGCCGGTGCGCCGTGTGCGCGAGGCGGCGTTCGTCGATGAGCTCGTCGCCGAAGTCGAGCAGATTGCCGCAGAGCGCCCACGCTCGGGATCAGGCGAATGAGATCGGTCATTGTCAGCGTCATCACGTTCGTGCTCTGGCTCGCGGTTGTGATGGTGCTGACGATCACGCTGCTGAAGCTGCACCAGGACGTCGAGTCCGCGCAGTCCGAGCAGGTCGAGGCGCTCAAGCGTGCCGAGCCCGGCTCCCTCGTCGAGACCGCCGACCTCGAGAAGCAGGCCCATGCCTCGCACAACCTGTTCAACGCGATGGGCATTCTGCTGAGCGTCGCGCTCGCGTTCGGGCTGGTGTTCTTCACGATCTGGGTCTACCGCCTCGCCTCGGCGGCCCGGGACGCGCGCGACCTGATCGAGTTCCGTGGCCTCGTCTCGGCTGAGGCCGACGAAGCGGCCGCCTCGCCCCCCGAGCCGGAGCCGGCCCCGCCAGCCGAGACGCTGGTCGCAGTGGCTACGGCGGATCAGCCCGAGCTTCTCGAGCCGGAGCCCGCGGTCGAGACGCCGGTCGCAGCGGCTGCGCTGGATCAGCCCGAGCTTCTCGAGCCGGAGCCCGCGGTCAAGACCCTGCCGCTTGAACCCGTCGCCCAGCCTACCGAACCGCCATCGCCCAAGCAGCCGGAGCCGAACCCTGGGCCGGCGCCGATGCGCGCCTCGGTCACGATCACGCCGACGGGCGAAACGATCTCACGCTCCGCCGCTGACGATGTGTTCGAGTCGTTGGCCCCGCCCGACAAGGAGCGCCGGTACCGGTTCGATCTTCTTCGGCACGCCGGGCTGAGCTACCCGGAGCTCGCCGTGGAGACCGCGCGACTGCTCGATCTCGTCGCGCAGCCCAAAGCGTACATGCATCAGCTCGTGCGCGAGATCTCGCGTGAGCCCGTCCTGGCGCAGCAGCTCATTCGCCTCGCGAACACGCTGTACTACTCGCCGCCGAAGCCGGTGCGGAACCTGAATCACGCCCTCGTCGTGCTCGGTGCCGAGGGTATCCGGAACGCGGCGCTCGCCCAGGCCGTGCACGACGCTTTCGACTTCTCCGTGCCGCTCCAGGTCGAGCTCTGGCACGGCTCGATCGCCGTGGCGATCGCGGCGGCCCTCGTCGGCCGCGCCGTCCGGCACGGCAGGCCGGATGAGCTCTACGCCAATGGGCTGGTTCACGCCGTCGGCCGGATGGTTCTGCTCAAGGGCCGCCGGACCGAGTACGCCCGCCTGGCCGACCTGACAAAGAACGAGGACGTGCCCGCGGCCGACGTCGAGCGCGAGGCGTTCGGCTTCACGAGCGCCGACGTCGGCGCGGTGGCGCTCGCGGTGTGGGGCCTGCCGCGCAGCTTCCAGGGCGCCGCCATGTACATCGATGACCTCGACGCGCCCGGCCTCGCCGGTTTCGGGCGCGAGGCCGTCGTCGCTGCCACGGTGCTCAGCGCCGCCGCCGCGATCGCCAGGAAGGTCACAGGCGTCGGCGCGATCCCGAGCGACGCCGAGGTCGATCTCGCCGCGCACGGCGCCGTCCGGGCATTGGGGCTTGGCGCGGGCCGGCTCGACGACATCGGCCAGGATCTGGGCGACATGTACGCCGAGCAGCGCAGCTTCCTTTGAGGAATAGCCCGGATTAGCAGCAGGCTTTGCGTGCGCCATCCGGCCCAATGAGCCGCGTCGCGGCGATTGGGAGTAGCCTCGGGCGCAGACCTCCGAAGCCTTGGCGAAGGAGGGCAAGCCCGTGGAAC
>CAZCQN010000130.1:0-2656 GCA_964500825.1 uncultured Verrucomicrobiota bacterium
GCGGGGTTTGCATGCAGGAAAAAGGGCGCCCATGACGCGCGGTCCAGAACAGCACGAGGCCGGCTGCCCGCAGCCGGGCGGCGCCCCGGAGCACGGCGGCGGCGCCCCGCAACGG
Source organism: uncultured Verrucomicrobiota bacterium (assembly GCA_964500825.1). Lineage (GTDB taxonomy): Bacteria > Auribacterota > JABMQX01 > JAFGEW01 > JAFGEW01 > CAYUZG01. Next base: position 116 of record CAZCQN010000130.1, read on the forward strand.
CGGTCAGGGTCGCTGACGAACAAGAGCTGGCAATTCGTCCAGACCGACGAGTCGCTCGTCGATGAGATCCGCGACGCGTTCGACGTCCACCCGATCATCGCCCGCATCATCGCCAACCGCGGCTTCCGCGAGCATGCCGACATCGACAAGTTCCTCCACGGCCGGCTGAGCGACCTGTACGATCCGTTCTTGCTCGACGACATGGACCCCGCCGTCGAGCGCGTGCTCGACGCCGTCGCTCGGCGCGAGCACATCATGGTTTATGGCGACTACGACGTCGACGGCATCACGAGCGTCGCGCTGCTCTCGGGCCTGTTCACGATGATGCGCGCCAGCCACGGCTATTACTTGCCGAACCGCATCACGGAAGGCTACGGCATCTCGACCGACGGCCTTGATCGCTGCCGCAACGAGGGCGCCAGGCTCATCATCACCGTCGACTGCGGCATCACTTCGAACGAGGAGCTTGCCTATGCGCGCCGGCTCGGCACCGACGTGATTGTCACCGACCATCACGAGCCGGGCGACGCGCTGCCCGACTGCCTCGCCGTGATCAACCCGAAGCGGGCCGACAGCACCTATCCGTTCAAGGACCTTGCCGGAGTCGGTGTCACCTTCAAGCTGATCCACGGCCTGACCAGCCGGGCCGTCGAGCGCGGGATGCTCGAGCGCGCGCAGCTCAACCTGAAGCACACGCTCGATCTGGTCGCGCTCGGCACCGTGGCCGACACGGTCACCCTGCTCGACGAGAACCGCATCCTGGTCAAGTACGGCCTGCGCCAGCTCAGCCACAGCGACCGCATCGGGCTGCAGGAGCTCAAGGCGGTCAGCAACGTCAACGAGGAGATCACCAGCTACGACGTCGCCTACCGGCTTGCCCCGCGTCTGAACGCGGTCGGCCGGCTCGGCGACGCGCACTCGGGCGTCGAGCTGCTGTGCAGCGAGGACGAGAAGGAAGCGTTCAACCTGGCCACGCTCATCGAGCAGAACAACCGCCGCCGCCAGACCATCGAGCAGGAGATCCTCGCCGAGGTCGAGGCGGTGGTCAGCCGCACGGTCGATCTCGACTCGACGCGCAGCATCGTGCTCGCCAGCGACCGCTGGCACCTGGGCGTGGTGCCGATCGTCGCCTCGCGCATCGCCAAGACCTACCACCGCCCCACGGCGATCATCGCCATCAACGGCGAGCTGGGTAAGGGCTCGGCCCGCAGCATCGGCGACATCGCCCTGCTCGACGCCTTCCGCGAGTGCGAGGATCTTCTGGTGAGCTACGGCGGCCACCGCCTCGCCGCTGGGTTCCAGATCGAGGCCGACAAGATCGAGGCGTTCCGCGCGCGGTTCGACGAGGTGATCGCGCGGCGCTATCCGGGCAGCGAGCCGTACCTGCCGTCGGTGAGCGTCGAGGTCGAGACCGACCTGAGCGAGGTCACCCTCGGCTTCGTGCGCGAGCTGCAGGTGCTCGAGCCGTTCGGCCACGGCAATCCGCAGCCGCTGTTCGTCTCGCGCGGCGTTTACCTCAAGTGGTCGCCCAAGCTCGTCGGGTCGAACCACCTCAAGCTGTGGTTCGACAGCAAAGACCGGGCCGTCGAGGCGATCGGGTTTTCGATGGGCGAGCTGCTGCCGCGGCTGCGCAACAGCGAGGCCGTGTACGACATCGCCTACATCCCGCGGCTCAACTACTTCCGCGGCGAAGAGACCGTCCAGCTCCTGATCCGCGACATCCGCTTCGCCGAGCGCGCGCAGGGGCAATCACCGGACCCGGCCCGTCGTCTTTGAGACCCTTCTCGTCGTCCGTTCACGCATCCCGTGGCGTACCCACGCAGCCGCTATGCGGTGGACCCCGCTGTCAATTCGCGGTGAACGCCAGCACGAGGTGCTGTGGACGTCAGCACGAGGTGCGGGGAGCCGAAGGGCCGAAGGTCCGCCCGAACCTAGCCCGGGGCGCAAGCCCCGGGTTGGGATAGGCCAAACACACCTGGAGCCCCGAAGGGGCGACACAACCCGATCGTATCGCTCCTTCGGTGCTCATCTGTGCTGAGGTCGGGCCGGCATCCTGGCCCTTACGGGCCAGGCTAGGTTCTTGCGGGCCTTCAGCCCTTTAGGCCTCTGGCCGTGGTGAGGGTTAACCCTATCTGCGCGGCCTTACGCCTTGGCGATCTTGCCGTTGCGGATGCACTCGGCGCAGACGCGCGCGCGCCGGACGGTGCCGTTTGGCTCTTTGATGCGGATCTTCTGGATGTTGGGCAGGAAGCGGCGCCGGGTCACGCCCGTGGTGTGGAGGCCGACCCCGCCCTTTTTCTTCGGCAACCCGCTGCGGGTGATCTGCCGGCCCGCCGAGGGTTTCTTGCCGCATATCTCACACACTCGCGACATGGTGCTCTCTTTCCGCTTCGACTCGGTGCGACTTGCTAGCTGTCTTCTGCGCTTGTGTCCTCGGTTGACTCATCCGGCGTCGAGTCGGTCTCGGGCGCCGGCCCTGCCTCGCCTTCGGGCACGGGCTTCTTGTCGACTTCAGGCGCCTCCTCCGGCTCCGCGGCCGGC
>CAZCQN010000130.1:2756-9350 GCA_964500825.1 uncultured Verrucomicrobiota bacterium
AGCGCCGCCTCGACGCTCTCGGTCGGCGTGTCGGCCACCTGGCTCTTGTGCACGAGGCACTCGATGCCGCTCGAGAGTGTGACGAACGCGCCGAAGTCGGCCAGCTTGGTCACCACGCCCTCGACCACGTCGCCCACCCGCAGCTCGTCGGCCACCGTCTCCCACGGATCGGCCGAGAGCTGCTTGAGCCCCAGCGTGATCTTTTTTTCCTCGGGCGAGACGGCCAGCACGACGCACTCGACGCTCGCGCCCTTGCTGAGCACCTCGCTCGGATGGTTCAGCTTGCGCGTCCACGACAGGTCCGAGATGTGGATCAGGCCGTCGATGCCCTCCTCGAGCTCGACGAACGCGCCGTAACTGGTCAGGTTGCGCACCCGACCGGTCAGCCGCGTGCCGACGGGGTACTTGTCGGCCGCCACGCTCCAGGGGTTGAACTCGCACTGCTTGATCCCGAGCGATATTTTCTGCTCGTCGGGCCGGATCGACAGCACCATCGCCTCGACGATGTCGCCCTCGCTGAGCACCTCGCTCGGGTGGCTGATGCGCCGCGTCCAGCTCATCTCGCTGATGTGGATCAACCCCTCGACGCCTTTGGCCAGCTCGATGAAGGCGCCGTAGGGCTGCAGGCTCACGATCCGGCCGCGCACGATCGAGCCGACCGGGTACTTGACCTCGATGTCGTCCCAGGGATTCGGCTCGAGCTGCTTGAGGCCCAGGGCGATGCGCTGGCGCTCGCGGTCGAAGTGCAGCACCTTGACGCGCACCATCTGGCCGATCTCGAGCACCTCGCTCGGGTGCCCGACGCGGCCCCAGCTCATGTCGGTGATGTGCAACAGGCCGTCGAGGCCGAACAGGTCGATAAACGCGCCGAAGTCGGTCAGGTTCTTGACCATGCCGGTGCGCACCTGGCCGTCCTCGATCTCCTCGATGAGCTTCTGGCGGTTGAGGGCGCGCTCCTCCTCGAGCAGCTCGCGGCGGCTCACCACCACGTTGCGACGCTCGGGGTTGATCTTGATCAGCTTGAACTCGAGCGTCTGGCCGATGTAGTCCTCGACGTGCGCCACGTGCTTGATGTCGACCTGGCTCGCCGGCAGGAACGCGTCCATGCCGATGTCGACGATGAGGCCGCCGCGCACCTTGCGCATGACGCGCCCGCTGACCTTCTGGCCTTCCTCGCAGCGGCGCATGGTCTCTTGCCAGCGCATCTGGCGCTCCGCCTTGATCTTGCTCAGCACGACCAGACCGTCGGCATCCTCGAGCTTCTCGAGGAAGACGTCGATCTCGTCGCCCACCTTGTACTGGTCGATCGACGAGCCGAACTCGCCGACCGAAATCACCCCTTCGGACTTGTAGCCGATGTCGATCATCACGTGCTCGCGGCCGATCAGAGCGATCCGGCCTTTGAGCAGCGAGCCTTCTTTGATTTTCTCGACCGCGCCGTCGTAGAGGCTGCTCAACTCCTCGCGCGTCATCTCGCTTGGGATTTCGATCCGCGTCAGTCCGGTATCGGCAGCGGCTGCCGGCTCCTCGGGAGCCGAAGACACCGGCTCGTTTGGCGCCGAAGTCTCCGCCGCCGCGGTCGGGCTTGCCTGGTTAGGTTGTGGGTTTTGGGCGTTCTCGCCCGTTTCGTCAGACATTGAGTTCGACCTCCAATGTTTTAGGATAGACGGCCTTTATAACACACAACGTGCATACCGACAAGCGGCATTTGCGCCCCCATCCGGGGCCCCCTGCGGGGCCCGGGCCGCGGAGCGAATCCGCTTGTCGGTTGTCGCCCACCGTGATAGCGTGCCCCGAAAACCGTCCCAACCTGTCGGCACACTATGGCAGAGCCGTTGCGGCCCGCACAGAAGTTCACCCGTCCCCTTCTCGCGTTGCTCGTTGCCTTCTCGGCCTTCCTGGTCGTGCTCGGCTACCGCTTCGGTGTCAACGACCAGAACGAGTATCTCCCGCAACTCTACCGGGTGCTCGATCCCCGGTACTTGCTGCACGACTGGTTCACCCTCGAGACCGTTGGCCTCAACCCGCGCACCGCCTTCATCGCGGTCGCCGGTGGGGCGACGTGGCTGATCGGCGACGCGCCTGCGCATCTGGTGCTCTACGCGGTGTGCTTCGGCGTGCTGGGCCTCGGGGTCATCCGGCTTGGGGCGCGGCTGTTCGGTTCCAGGGCAGCCGGCGTTTTGGGGTTGGCGTTCGTCCTGTTCGGCTCGCGTGCCACGCTCGGCGAGCAGGATGTTTTGGGCAACTACCTCCAGCAGTCGATGCTCGCGGCGACCGGCCTCGTCTGGGCGCTGGCGATGGCGTTCGAGCGGCGCTGGCGAGTCGCGTGGCTGCTCGTGGGGATCACGACCGCCATTCACCTGACGACCGGCATCATCGGGGCCGTCCTGCTCGGCGTGTTGACCGCGACGCAGCTCAGGCAGATCAGGCCGAAGCGGCTGCTGAAGTGTGCCGCCGCGTTCCTGGTCCCGGTGCTTGCCGCTGTTGTGCCGGTGCTCGTGAGCCTTCAGTCGCAGAGCGGCGGCGTGAGCGGCGCCGAGTTCATCGACATCCTCGGCCGCATCCGCGCGCCGTGGCACTACATCCCGTCGAGCTTCCCGCTGGCCGACTACGTCCGCGTTGGCCTCGTGCTTGTGGCCGCGGCGGCGGCCCTTCAGCTTCAGCCGCCGTCGCCGCACCGGCGCGCGCTGTATGCGGTCGCGGCGACGATCGGCGTGCTCTGCCTCGTGGCCTACGTCTTCGTCGAGCTCGTGCCCGTCGCGAGCGTGATGAGCCTCAGCCTGATGCGCGCGACCGTCTTCTTGCGGTTGCTGGCGATGCTCGCGCTCGGCGGCACCGCGTGTGCGGGCCTGCGGCGGCGCGAGGCCGCGCCCGTGCTCGCCGCAGCGGCGATCGCGCTCGGCGTCGTGATCCGCGCCGACCTCGTCGTGACGCTCGTGGCGATTCTGTGGCTCGTGGCCCACGCACGGCCGCGCCTGTCCGCGGGGGCGACGGGCGTCTCCGCCGTGGTCGTGGGCGCGGCGCTGGTTGTTGCGGTGGCGACGATTCTCAGGCCGAGCTGGGGCCAGGCCGTCGCCGCGACGTTCGGCAGCAGCTACGTCCACGTCGGCGTCGGGTCGATCCTGGCTGCGGTGGCGCTCGGGCTCTACGTGCTCTGGCTGCACGGCGGCGTGCGCTGGCAGGTGCGCCTGCGGCGAGCGGGGCCGGCGCTGTGGCTTGTGCCGGTGGCCGTCGTGCTGCTCGCCGTGTTCGACGCGCCGCTCGCCGAGCGCTTTCCCGGCATCCACGACCTGACCGTGGCGCGCCTGCAGCCGGGCATCGTCTACGAGGGCGAGCTCGACCGGCTCGCCGCGTGGTGCCGCGCCAACACGCCCGAGGAGGCGGTCTTTATCATCCCGCCCGGAAGCCGCGAGCACGCGATGCAGGACTTCCGCGTCAAGGCGAGGCGGGCCATCGTTGTCGACTTCAAGGCGATCGCGTTTACGCGCGCCGGCCTGCGCGAGTGGCGCGAGCGCATCCGCGCGCTGACGAACGACGCCGAGTTTGCGCCACGCGGCGATCGGCAGCGAGAGCTCGCCGAGGGATACGCCTCGCTTACGCCCGGCGACTTCCGCCGCCTCGCCGACATCTACAATGCGAGCTACATCCTCGTCGAGAAGCCGAAAAACCTTCCGTTCGAGCTCGTGCAGGAGAGCGCCGCCCTTCGGCTCTACAGGCTGGAGCAGTAGTCGGACAGGGCTTTCATGACTGCGACGTTGCCCAGCGCGCCAGAGACCATCACGGCAACCGTCTGCCAGAAGGTCAGTTCGTAGACCTTCAGCAGGATAGCGGCCGTTGCCATAGCGGCGGGAATGAGCAGCGGCCAAAGCGGTAGCAAAGAGATGGCGCAGGCAAGCGCGGCCACGCCGAGTGTGCGCAGCAGCGAGTTCATCGGGTTGCCCGGAGCCACGATCTTCATCCCCACCCAGAGCAGGAGACACGTGACGACCGTGCGCGCCGCAAACACCGCCAATATCCCCAGCATTATCGATCCACTCCCGCCCCGCCACCGGCTTGAGAACCACCGGCCAAGCGTCGTCCGTCGGGTTGTGGGGGGCCAGGGCGCCTTGTAGCCCACCCGCCGTGGCACCAGCTCACGAAGCGATGATGGCCGCTAGCAGCGCGCCGAAACCGAAGTTGGCGGCAACGAGAAAAACCAGAATCATGAACGCCTGCCCGATGCCGAGGTCGTAAAGCTTCACCGAGATGAGGTACAGCAGGCCGATTGCAAGGATCCAGCCGTACAGCGGGATGAGATAGGCACCGGTCAGCAGGGTGGCGACGCCAAACGTAATCGACAGTGTGTTCCTCTCACAGGAAGGGGCGACGATCCTGATGGCGACCAGGAGGATCACACCGTTGACTATCGAAAGGATGATCCAGGCAAGAAGATACCCGGCCACTATCCCACTCCTCCGGAGCAGCGTACGGCCAATCATAGACACAGAAGCCACGGCTGTGCAACGGCTCTGTCGCCGGCGGCTGCGGTCCTATCCGCGCAGGGCGGCGAGGACAGCCTCGAAGTCCGGCGGGAGCGGGGGTGCGAGTTCCACACGCCGGCGCGTGGCCGGGTGGGTAAACGCAAGGCGGTGGGCGTGGAGCATCTGGCGCGGCACGTCGAGACCGAGCCGGCGCTCGACCTTGCCGCGGCCGTAGACGGTGTCGCCGAGGACCGGGTGGCGCGCGTGGGCGCAGTGGACGCGGATCTGGTGCGTGCGGCCGGTCTTGGGCAGCGCGCGCAGGTACGTGGCGTGGTCGAACCGCTCGATCACCTCGAGCAGTGTCTCGGCCTCGCGGCCGCCGACCTCGGTGGCGCGCATCCGCTTGCGCTCCTTCGGGTGGCGTTCGATGTTGGCCGTCACGACGAGGCGATCGTCGCGCACGACGCCCCCGACGAGGACGCGGTACTCTTTCTCGACCTCGCGCGCGGCGAACTGCTCGGCCAGCCGCCAGTGCATCTCGGTGTCCTTGGCGGCGACGATCACGCCCGAGGTGTCCTTGTCGAGCCGATGCACAATGCCGGGCCGCATGATCTCGTCGCTGCTGCTGAGCTGGCGGCAATGATGGAGCAGCGCGTTGACGAGCGTGCCGGTCCAGTTGCCGGCGGCGGGATGCACGACCATGCCGGCCGGCTTGTTCACGGCGATGAGCCACTCGTCCTCCCAGAGCACGTCGAGCGGGATCGGCTCGGGCACGAGATCGGCCGCTTGCGGCGGCGGGATCGTCACCTCGACCTCGTCGCCCGCACGGACCTTGGCCGCCGGCTTCGACTCGGCACCGTCGACGAGGACGAACCCGTCGTCGATCAGCCGCTTCGCCTGCGAGCGCGAGAGCGCCTCGACGGCGGACGCGACGACGACGTCGAGCCGCTCGCCGGCTTGCGCTTTCTCCACTACGATGTGATGCGTCCGGCTCATATCGATTCTCCAGCCGCAGATCGCACAGATTTCCGCGGATCCGTGTTGATCCGTGTGATCTGTGGCTAGTTCTTTCTTGCAGCGGCACAGGCGCTGACGAATGCGTCGAACAGCGCGCGCTGCTCGGGCTGGTCGAGGATTCGCTCGGGGTGCCACTGCACGCCGACGACGAACCGCGCGGGCGGCAGCTCGATCCCCTCGATGACGCCGTCGGGCGCGCGGGCCGTCACCACAAGGCCGATACCGAGCCGGTCGACGGCTTGATGGTGTGATGAGTTCACGGTCAGCTCGGCCCCGACGATCTTGGACAGCCGGCTCCCCTCGACGACGCTGACTGCGTGGCGCGCGTTACCGCCACGATGGACGAGCGCGTCCGGCACTTCGCTCGGGACGTCCTGCACGAGCGTGCCGCCGAGGGCCACGTTGAGCACCTGCGCGCCCAGGCAGATGCCGAGCACGGGGACGTCGCGCTCGATGGCGAGCCGCGTCACACCGGTAAGGTGCTCGGCGCGTCCGCGCTCGAGCAGGCGGACCGACGGGTGCGCCTCCTCGCCGTACATGTCGGGCGGAATGTCGGCGCCGCCCGGCAGCAGCACGCCGTCGAGCTGCTCGATGAACGCGGCCAGCTCGTCAGCGTCCTCGATCACCGGGATGAGGATGCTGCGGCCGCCGGCATGCTCGACTGCTTGAGTGTACTTCTCGTACTTCTCGCCGGCGGCAGGAACTGCCACGCCGATCAGGGGCCGCGCGGTGGATGCGTCTTGTGCTTGCCGAAGAGGCGCCTCGCGGCTGCCGCAGCCGATGGCGACGGTCAGCAGGAGGAGGCACGGGATGAACAGCTTGCGAAACATCGCCTTGCTCATTGACAAACCTGCTCGTTGGGGCGAAGAGATGGTACGGTTTTTGATGTAGGCGTGGCGAGGACTATCGAGGATCTGTCTCTGTGCGAGTGTCCGCGAGCCGTTGTGTTGCTGTCGGCATCCTGTTGGCCTGTTGCGTGTTCCTGACGTCGTGCGGTCTCCTCTATGGGCTGTCGGGGATCGGCCAAGGGCGGCCCGGCCCGCGCGGGGTCGAGTTCATCGGCGTCTACCAGGACCGGGCGGAGCTGGTGCCCGGCCTCCGCGGCGCCCGGACGCTC
>CAZCQN010000131.1:0-9115 GCA_964500825.1 uncultured Verrucomicrobiota bacterium
CGACCAGCTCGGGCTCGCGCCAGGCGATCCCGTCGAACTGGCGGTGACGATGTACCCGCTCCGGCATGGCGGACGGAGCGGGCGCGCGATGCCGATTGAGCGGTGCCCGAAAAAGGGCAACATCCACTTCACCGTCCCGGACGAGCAGTTCGAGCTCGAGAATTGGGTCGTCTGACCCACACAGCGAGGCAGCGTTACGCGGCGCACCATGAGCGACGAATCACTCGTACAGGACCATGTCAACAAGGCCGAAGGCTACCTCATGCTCGGCCTCCATGAGGACGCCCTGAGCGAGGCGGCCGCCGCGATCGAGATCGACCCGGAGTCGTACGACGCGAACATCACGTACGGCCTCGCCCTGATCGCGCTCGAGCGGTTCGACGAGGCCAAGACCGCGCTCGCCAAAGCCATCGAGCTCAACCCCGGCCGCGCGCACGCCTACGTGCATCTCGCCTACGTGCACCGCCGGACCGTCTCGCTCGACAAAGCGATCGAGACGATCTCCAAGGCCATCGAGCGCGAGCCCGACATGGCGCTCGCCAACTACAACCTCGCCTGCTACTACGCGCTCAAGGGCGAGACCGAGGACGCGCTCCGCTTCCTCGGCCGGGCCATCAACCTCGCACCCGACTTCCGCGAAGCCGCCCGCACCGACGAGGACTTCGCCTCCCTCCACACCAACGACCGCTTCCGCCGCATCGTCGAGCTGGAGTAGGGGAGCTTCAGGTATCGCTTGCCCGAAACACGTCCTTACAACCGGTCGCGGCGACAGTATTGTCGAGGGCGGTGACAATCGCGATCCTCAGGCGAGTCCGTTTCAACGGGCTTGTTCCATTCCTCCATAGGCCAGCCCTTCAGGGCTGGTTGGCGGGAACGTTTTGTGTGTTCCGGCAGCCCGTTTCAACGGGCTTCCACAAGATGGCTTAAGCCGAAGACGGGAAGGACGTTGAAACGCCCTTCAAGAAGCCCACGGCACCGATGGAACCAGCCCTGAAGGGCTGGCCTATGAAGAACGGGGGCGTTGTAACGCCCACGGGCTCGCGTTGCAGCACATCCCGTCAAAGCCCTGAGAAGACCAGCGAGCACTTCTGTTGCCCGTTCTTGGAACGCGATACTAACAGGGTGCTCAAGAAGGCGTTTACCCCCGCTTGTGAAGGTCAAGGGCCGGAGGGCCAGAGGCCCGGCAGAGGGTAGCCTGGGGCGCCTGCCCGCCGAAGCCTTGGCGAAGGCGGCTAAGCCCCAGGTTCTCGACGACGAAAGGGACCCTTGAGCCCCAGAGCGGCGACAGAAAGATTCAACAACACACGGAGATTCTCTGGCGCCGGCAGGGTTTTTCAGCACCCTGCTAGGAGTCAGGCGCGTTCTTCGTGACTCGAATCAATCGCCGGCCCGTGTAGGTGTGGCCGAACATGTCGGTCGTGCGGACCTCGATCAGGTGCGTGCCGGGCGGGAGGCCCGAGGGCAGCGTCGCCTGCCAGATGTGCGTCGACTTGCCCGCGTAGCCAAGCGCGGCGATCGACGGATCGTCGCGGTAGGCCCTCTTCATTTTGACCCACTTCCCGTCGCCCACACGCATCTCGACGATTGAACGCGCCGAACCGGCGAAAACATTTGCGAGTATCTCGGTCCTGGCAGCGTCCCCGGCGGCGACCTCTTCGGGCGCGAAGACGTTCATCTGGTAGTCGGCCGGGCGGCGCGCAGCCTTGAAGACGACCGAGTAGTCCGTGCCGTCGAACGTCACCGTCCACCAGCCGTTCGGCGTGCCGTCGCTCATCGTCGCGTGCGGGATGCCGACCTCGTCCTTGTCGCCATGCCACCAGCAGCCGCACGCGGTGCCGAAGTTGACGTGGTGGTGCGGCTCGTCGCCGGGCCAGCCGTCCTCCTCGTCGAGGAACATGTGGCGCTGGATGTGGCTGTGGCCGGAGAACGACACCGTATGCGGGCGCTCGGCCAACATGGCGAACAGCGGCCCGCGGCCCGCCACCTTGTGGATCGGGATATGCATGCAGACGACGACGAGCTGGCCCTTCGGCACGAGCGCCAGGTCGTTCCTGACGAACTCGAGCTGCACGTCGGTCAGGCGGTCGTGGTACCGGCCCTCGTTCTTTTCCTCGTGCCAGTACCAGTGCACGTCGTCGAGGACGACGAAATGCACGGGGCCGTAGTCGAACGAGTAGTGCGTCGGCCCGTACACGCGCTCGAACGTCTCGTCCGAGGTGCGGTCCTCAGCCGTGTCCTGGTTCGTGTCGTGGTTGCCGTGGACGTTGTAGAACGGCACGCCGATGTGAGCGACCGCCTCGTTCACCGGGTCGAACACCTCGAGGAAGTCGTAGACGATGTCGCCGAGCGCGATCCCGAACGCAGCGTTCGTCCCGGCGCCGACGATCTCCTCGATCACGTCATGCTCGAGGTAATCGACGTCCGTCAGCGTCCGCGTCTGCGTATCGGCCAGCACGACGACGCTGAACCGCTCCGGCTCGTCGTGCTTCGTCAGCGGGAAGTCGATCGACTTCGGCAGCGGCCCCGTCGGCGCCACGCCCGGATACCGCAGTTTGGGCGACCCGTTCGGCTTGTGGATGTAGTAGAACCGCGGCAGGTTGAGCGCATCGACCGGCGTCATCCACCCCCGCGGCTTGATCACGAACACAATCGTGTCGTCGCCGACCGGCACCTCGTACCGCCCCGCCTCGTTGGTCACCACAACCTCGCGCCCATTCGACACCCGCACCCCGGCAATCCCAACCTCCCCTTCATCCCGCACGCCGTTGCCGTTCGCGTCGTCGAACACCACGCCCTTGGCGGCAGTCTCGCCCGCGCCAAACGCTGCAGCGCAGCACCAGAGCATCCACACGTTCAGAAACGCCATACAGATCGCACGCATCGTTATCCCTCCTCACGTGGTCGTTCTGAGCATCGTATGCGCTGCAATCAGGTGATGCAAGCCGCTTGCGGCCCACGGCCGGACCGGCTATGATTTACCGACACACGAGCAGCCCAGACTGATCAACGGAGCAACGGCCGGCATGCGAACGACGACGCAGAAATGGGTGGAGCAGGCCCGGTACGATCTGGAAACGGCTCGAGCCATGTTCGGTGCTGGCCGTTTCCTGTACGTTTTGTTCTGTTGCCAACAGGCGATCGAGAAAGCGCTGAAGGCGCTCATCGTGGAGCGCACCGACGAGTTTCCGCCCCGCATCCACAGTCTGCCGCGTCTGGCGCAGTCGTGCGGTTTGGAGCTAGAGGCCAACGTGGAGGACCTCTTCGCTTCGCTGTCCGCCTTCTACATCCAGACAAGGTATCCGGAAGAGATCGAGTCGCTCGGAGCAGAGATCACCCGGGAGAAGGCGCACACGGCCCTGGGCAAGACCGAGGAGACGGTGCAGTGGTTGTTCTCGATGCTGAAGTGAGGCGCCGTGCCCTGGCGGCGGCCACCGTCCTGGGTCACGAGGCTGCCGTGCGCGCCGCCTATGTCTTCGGCTCACATGCAGACGGGCGGGCGGACCGCTGGAGCGACATCGATCTGGCCGCCTTCGTGGAAGGCGCAGAGTCTTGGGACATCTGGCGCCGGACAGAGGCGATCGTCAGGGTGCAGAAGGAAGTCGGCTTCGACATCGAGCCGCATCTGTTCTCGGCCGCGTCGTTGAAGAACGCCGAACCGGGCAGCTTCGCGGCCGACGTGCTCCGTCGCGGAATCCGCATTCTGTAACGCTGGCTCAGACTCGTCGTATAGCATCGAAGCTCGTACAGGACATGAGTCGATGAACCCAAAGGTGCAGCTCGATCGCGAGGCGCTGGCGGCGTCGCCACCCGGCGCATTCCCGAAGTGATCGCCGCCCTTCAAGCTGTCATCTTTCTCAAGCCAGAGGACGTGTGATCCCGCGCTGATAGGTGCCAACCGGGCGTCTAGTGGTGTTTTGGAGTTGAGTCATGGGCTATCGCCCGAAGAAGCTCTTGCTGATCACGCTTCTCGCGGCTGCTCTCGTGAGGACCGCGACTGGCGCCGAGGAAGCAGAAGAGAGCGGGTCGGAGTTACCTTCAGGAGCAACGGTCAGGATTCGCGTGCTCATGGAGCTTGACGGTGAGCGTGTCAACTTCGTTCCCACGGAAGTCCTCCGAGAGGGGCAAGACTGGTGGTTGGGCACGCTGAAGTGCCGTCGCGTCGTCGAACACCACGCCCCTGGCGGCAGTGCCGCTGCCGAAGGAGGCGAACGGGTGACCGCAGCAGACCGCACATAGCCCCAGTGCAATTCCTCGCAGAACTCCCACCTCTTCCTGCTCCTTTGGTCTCAATGAAAGCGTGACCGGCTATTGCCGCCGTTCATCTACTGATACGGATCTGACATCCCAGCTCACGAGCTGTGAGCGTGATCGGCCTGCGCGTGGTGCGTTTCTTGGGAGAGCGAACGCGTGGCAGGACATCGTGTAGGCTCAAGCGCGTCATAACCCCGTGCCTGGACTCGTAGCGGTGTCCACTTGTCAGATCTGTACGCCCGAGAAATAGCACTGATAGCTCATTGCCCGCCGCCTTCCTGACCTTTTCCTGGAAGCTGCGCGGGTACTCGGGATGCAGAGACGCCACGGCGAAAACAGACACCCCCACGCGACGTGCGATACTGATACACCTTTCGAGCTTCGACGCGAGTTTCGACCACATTTCGGAGCTGGCCGCGGCTTCCTTGCGGAACTCGCACTCCGCCGCCGCCAGGTGACCGTCACAACAGGCCAGAATGTCCAGATCGGTCTCCGTATCCTCGGCGACGCACTTGACGCCGGGCAGCCACATGAATCCCCGGGTCGTGAGACCACGCAGGAACCGACCAGTGAACACTACAGGGATAATGCCTTCCTGGATTGCGGGCGGGATCAACTCATTGAGCCGCCAACCAAGAGCGACCGAATCCTTTAGCGACACCGGCCTCGAGCATCCGGGGCAGGGCAGGGGCGGGTTGAGCGGTACATGCCCGACCCAGTACTTGCCTTGGCAATGCGGGCACTTAGGGAGACGCCATTGCCTGAGCAACATCCCTTTCTCAAGGAATTCCTTGATGATCGCTCGGATCTGCTGGTCTGCGTCGGCGGGTACATCATTTTCCTTCACACCGTGGCGACGCTTCGCAACTGACCGTGCAAGCGGCGGCACACCTTCAAGTAGTCTGGCAATAATCGGCGTGAGTTTGTTGGTTAACGACAAGTCCTGAGCGGCACGCTTCCTGACACCTTCAAAGGTTAGAGGATCGCCCGCCGTGCACTCTCCTCTAGGTCCTTCGCGTAAAAAGGCCTTCAGTACCGCAAATGCGCTCGACGAGAACACCCGGGCCGCTTGCATGAGCCCCCCGAGGAGCTCAATCGCCGGCAGGTATCTGCTCCGCTTCTCGTCGGTCTTGGCTCTGATGCCGTGTGCCTGGAGGATGCCTTCGAGGAGCTCCTCCTCGGTCGGCATGCCAAACCTCTCTGTCGGGTGATTCTTTGTACATCTGACGTTTACGGAATCGACACCGTAGCCAAAACGAGACGTGTCACCAGCGAGTGTGGGTGGGAAGGGGGCGTTCAGGATTTCGATCACGCCTTTCGTCGCCGGTGGACAAAGCTCCCAGGGGGCACGGCGGCAAACAGGATCCTCGACGAGGTCGCAAATCCAGGCCTCAGAATCAGACAGCTCATCGCGGCACGAAGGCGAAGGTACGTCAAGACTGACAAGGTCACCTGAAGGGAACAGCCTTGTCTGGGTCTTGCTCTCGTAGCCCAGCACCACGGGGGTGCTGTAGGGCGGCTCGCGCACAACGACATGATATGCTGTAAGCCGCGGGTCGGCGTGGCTGACACGAGGTCTTAGGCCCCTTGCCAGGCGGTCCAGCGACTTGCTTGAGCACCGTGTCGAGAGGACCTGAGACCCATCCCAGCCCCCTGGCGCCGAATGCATCCAGTGCGCCAACGCCTCGACTGACTCAGCGTTTTCTATCTCGTCCTCCGGGTAGGCAATCACTGTTCCTGAAGACCCCATGCCTCTTAAGCTTCGGAGGTTCCAGAGCAAAGCTAGATCGCCAGTCTCGCGTCCAAATGCCGCTACGATAATCGTAGGTGGATCCCAAAGGTGGCCGGAGAAGATGTGCCTGTTCAAGCCGTTGCTGGCCATGTCGAGCCAAGACCAGCTGCGTGCCATGCTGCTGCAGGCGCCAATGTAGTCCAGTACACCTTTGCTCCCGCTGAACTCCTCGTATCGCGCCTTCAAGTTGTCGGCATAGAGCCTTGCGTCGATGACTGGGGCTTTCCCGAACGTGACGGCGAGGTACGCTTCGAGAGGGTGGTTGTTTGCCGGCTCCCAAAAAACAAGGTTGGAGCGTTCCATCGTCGGGAAACGATGGAGATCAGCCCGTACGATCTTGTGGGCCGACACAAGCCTCATCGGGGAGCCATGCTCCACGAGTTCATCATGCGCTCTGTCGAGCGGCTCGACAAACCGCGGCTGGCAGATCTCGCGTACGCGATTGCCATCCCACTGCCGGCTATCCAGAGAACCGAGGAAAACGATCTCAGGCCGTAGGCGCGCCAGGGCCTGCTTCGCACGAGCGCCTTTGTCGCTCCGTGCGGCGACGACGATCGGGCAATAGCGCCCTCCCCATATGCTCGAGAGCAGCTCGACGGCCTCCATGAACTCCAACAGGCTTGAGTCTTCCTCCAAGACAACGGCAACACGCTGAGGTCGGACCCTGACCACAATCTGCTCGTGCGGCATTGCGAAGCCCTCGACTTGAACCCTCCGTCTAGGGCAGAAACAGAGAGTAGACCTGCGGCTGCTGCGCGTCAACCTCCCCGCGTGTGCATAATCGCCGCGCACTTGACATGGAGCAGCCCGGGGTCATATACGAAGACACACACCCACACCGCTCGGGAAGGCCCGGCATGAACACGATCAACTTCCTGTTCGGGATACATAACCACCAGCCGGTGGGGAACTTCGACGGGGTCTTTCGAGACGCCTATGAGCAGTGCTATGCGCCGCTGCTCGAGCGGCTCGAGCGGCACCCGGCGATCCGATGCGCGCTGCATCACTCGGGGTCGCTGATCGAGTGGATCGAGTCGAACGAGCCGGGCTACATCGACCGGCTCGGCGAGCTCGTCGAGCGGGGCCAGGTCGAGATCATGTCGGGCGGCTTCTACGAGCCGATCCTGACGGTCATCCCGCGCGACGATGCGCTCGGCCAGATCGCGATGATGAACGAGTGGGTCGAGGCGCGGTTCGGGTGCAAACCGCGGGGCTTGTGGTGCGCTGAGCGGATCTGGGAGCCGCAGCTTGCCGGCCTGCTCGCCGAGGCGGGCATCGACTACACCGTCATCGACGAGTCGCACTTCTCGTACGCGGGCCTCACGGCGGCCGACATGTTCGGCTACTACGTGACCGAGGACAACGGCGCCGTCGTCCGCGTCTTCCCGATCGACAAGACGCTGCGCTACACGATCCCGTTCAAGCTGCCCGAGGTGACCATCGACTACCTGCGCGGCGTCGCCGACGAGACGGGCACGAAAGCGGTCACCCTCGCCGACGACGGCGAGAAGTTCGGCGTCTGGCCCGGCACGCACAAGTGGGTCTACACCGACGGCTACCTCGACAACATGTTCGCCGCCATCGAGGCGAACGCCGACTGGATCAAGATGCCGACCTTCAGCGAGTACATCGACGACGTGCCGCCCGTGGGCCGCGTCTACCTGCCGACGGCGTCGTACGCGGAGATGATGGAGTGGTCGCTGCCCGTCGAGTCGCAGCGCGGCTACGCGCGCTTCATCGAGCGGCTGAAAGCCGACGGCCTCTTCGACGAGAATAAGCCGTACGTGCGCGGCGGATTCTGGCGCAACTTCATGGCCCGCTACTCCGAGAGCAACCTGATGAACAAGCGCATGCTGCGCGCGAGCGCCAAGCTGCGGGCCAGCGGAGGCAACGAGCCCGCGCGGCGCGAGTTGTATCAGAGCCAGTGCAACTGCGCGTACTGGCACGGCCTGTTCGGCGGCCTCTACCTCAACCACCTGCGGCACGCGAGCTACGCGCACATGATCGCCGCCGAGAACATGATCGAAGCGAACGCGATCGAGGACGGCTCGCTGTTCACGCTCGAGGTGAGCGATTTCGACGCCGACGGTGTTGACGAGGTTCTCGTCGAGAATCCGGTCATCAACGCCGCCATCTCGCCCCACTACGGCGGCGCCATCCTCGAGCTCGACTACCGCCCCAAGCGATTCAACCTGACCAACGTCCTCACGCGCCGACCCGAGGCGTACCACTCGAAGATTACCGCCTTTGCCATGGCCGCCGTCGGCTCCGACGACACGAGCGGCGAGGTCAAGTCCGCCCACGACATCGTGAAGGTCAAGGAGACGGGCCTCGAAGAGCACCTCGTCTACGACTGGCACGACCGCCGGCTGTTCCTCGACCACTTCCTCGGGGACGAGACGACCTTCGACACGTTTGCCAGCTCCGACTACCCGGAGCAAGGCGACTTCGTCGGCCAGCCGTACGAGCGCGTCGCCGCCGAGCAGCACGCCGACGCCATCGTCGTCAAGCTCGCGCGCACGGCCGTCGTGCGGGTAGGGGAGGAGTGGCTACCTTTGCGTATCGACAAGGAGTACGCGTTCGGCCGCGAGGGCGCGTTCACGCTTACGTATGCGCTCAACAACCTCGGCGACCGCAAGATCGACGTGTGGTTTGCGTCCGAGGCCAACCTGGGCCTCCTCGCCGGGTACGCCGACGACCGCCGCTACGTCGTGCGCGGCCACGAGCTTGAGGACGCGCACCTGGCCAGCCGGGGCGAGCTCGACGCGGTAGGGAAGGTCCGGATCGAGGACGACTGGAGCGGCATCCGCGTCGCGTTCACCCTCGAGCCGGCGTGCGGGTTCTGGCGCTTCCCGATCGAGACCGTCTCGCAGTCCGAGGACGGCTTCGAGCGCACCTACCAGGCCTCCTGCATGCTTTTCCACTGGAAGCTCGACCTCGACCCCGGCGAATCGAAGCAGCTCGTCGTCAAGACCACCGCCACCCACGCGAGTGACTGATGCCCAGGTCAGCGGAGAGTCTCTCGCAGAGACGCAGAGCTCGCAGAGAGGATAACCTTATCCTGTTCTTCCT
>CAZCQN010000132.1:0-9114 GCA_964500825.1 uncultured Verrucomicrobiota bacterium
CCGCACTTCTACGTCACGATGAGCGCCGACATGGAGGCGGTCGCCCGCACCCGCGACGAGCACCCCGGGCCCGACGGCAAGAAGATCTCCTACAACGACTTCGTCGTCGCCGCGTGCGCGGCGGCGCTGCGCGAGATGCCGATCGTCAACGCGCGCTGCACGGGCGACGCGGTGCAGATGAACGAGGCGGTCAACATCGGCATCGCCGTCAGCGTCGAGGACGGCCTCGTCGTGCCCGTGATCCGCAACGCGGACACGCGGTCGCTCGAGAAGATCGCGGCCGAGTCGCGCCGCCTCGTCGAGCGGGCACGGACGAGGGAGTTGACGCCCGACGAGATGGCGGGCGGCACGTTCTCAATCACGAACATGGGCATGCTGGGCGTCGAGTCTTTTGGGGCGATCATTCATCCCGAGCAGGGCGCGATCCTGGCCGTTGGCGCGGTCGAGGAGGTGCCCGTTGTGCACGAGGGCCAGGTGTGCGTGCGCAAGCGGATGAGGATGACGCTGAGCTGCGACCACCGGATCATCGACGGCGCCGTCGGCGCCGAGTTCCTCGGCCTCGTCAGGCAACGGCTCGAAACATACCGCCCCTAGCAGGGTGCTGAAAAAGGCGTTTGACCCGACTTGTGCAGGTCAAGGGCCGGAGGCCCGGCAGAGGGTAGCCTGGGGCGCCTGCCCGCCGAAGCCTTGGCGAAGGCGGGTAAGCCCCAGGTTCTCGACGAGAAAAGAGACCCTTGAGCCCCGGAGGGGCGACAGAAGCATTCCGCAACAGATGGGGATTCTCTGGCGCCGGCAGGGTTTTTCAGCAGCCTGCTAGTGCGCGCCGTGGTGCTGATGGTCAGGGCGGGGTGTTCCCCCGGGGTGTCGGATCGCGCCTAGTCGCCGCTCGGCTCGAAGTCCTTGAATTCCTGGATGACGACGGCGGTGTCGGACTCGTCGCGATACTCGAGGCGCTCGAGGAATCCATCCTTGGCTCGGATATCGAGATCCACTCTGCCGACGCCCTTGCCATACATGCGGAGAACGGCCGACCACGGGAAGAACGGGCCCGAGAGCGCTTGGAGCTCGTCGTCGTCCGCGGAGTCGCCATTGATCCGGATCACGAACTCGTAGACGGCCTCGTCGCCGGAGCCTGACACCGAGCTCAGCTCAATCTCCAGCTTGTCGAAGAAGGCCTCGACCACCTTGTCCTTGCCCGAGGCGTCAAACAACGTGTCCGGGCCGAACCCGACGAGACCGCGCATCAGCCCGGCATACTGCTCGAAGGTCAGGGTCAAGCGTGCGCCTGCAAGTGAGAACGCGTATCGCTGGCCGTTCAGGATTCGCCCCCCTGTGGCGGCGCCCGTGATCTGCTCTTGTGCCGTGCCGGGGGCTTCGTACTTGATCTTCGACTCGAATTCGCCGTGCTTGCCCGTGGGCGGCGTGATCGAGATCGTCGAGTTGGCCATCCAGCTCGAGCCGTACTGAAGCTCGATATGGCGAGCGAAGATCTTCTCGCCGATCTTGTTCATGGCCTGCTGCGACTTGTCAGCCCAGGTCGAGTCGCCCACGGCGCCTTTCTCGTAGTACTTGATGGCCAGCTCAGACTTGCCGATTGTCTGAAAGAGCGTGCCAACCAGGAACCGGTGGAGCGGCTTGAACGCCAGGCTGATAACCGCGTAGGTGATCGCGAGCAGGGCGATGATGACTAGGACAACCTGACCGGGCTTCGTGCCCGCCCTTTTCTTGGCCTCGCGTTTCGGAACGAACACCGGCGAGGTCGGCAGGCGCTCCTCGCGGGCCAGCTCGGTCTTGAACTTGTACTTCCTTCCCCCTTCGCCTTGTGGTGCTACTCCCGGCTCGACCGTGGCGTCGCCTGCGGAACGCGTCGCGCCGCCCGGCCCGTACCCGGGTGGCAGGCCCTGGGGCGGCGTGGCGCCGGGCGGGGTCGGTCCTTGCGTGGGGACGCCCCCGGGTGGGCTCGCGCCTGCGCCGGGTAGCGTCGGACTGATACCCGGTGGCGATGGGCCTTGGCTAGGCACACCGGTTGGGCGGATGCCTGGTGGTGATGGACCTTGCGAGGGGACATCGCCCGGTTGCGACGCGGTCGGCGCGGGCTGACCGCCCTTCGGTTCCATGACCTCACCGGTCTCGATCCAGGTCCCACACTGTGTGCAGAACTTCGTGCCCTTGGGCCAGATCTTCTGGCAGCTCGGGCAGAGTACGATGTCGCCAGCCTCGTTGTTGCCTTCAGCCATGGGTAGTGGCTCCTGAGCCGAGGTCCGTGTGTTCCAGTTCGTATCCGCATCTTACGTGTGCAGGCGACGGGGTCAACGGAAAACCGCGCCTCCGCTGGCGCCGCCTTGGTTGACACACCACCGCCGCGTCGGGCAGGATCGACACGGAGCCTGCGGCGCACTCAAGGCGGTGGCACACATGCGGTTCGGCGAATTCGAGATCAATACCGTCAGCGACGGCGACCTGTGGATGGACGGCGGCGCGATGTTCGGCGTCGTCCCGAAGCCGCTCTGGGAGCGGCTTGTCGAGCCGGACGAGCGGAACCGCGTGCGCCTCGCGCTCAATTGCCTCCTGGTGCGGCGAGGTGAGGACGTGGTCCTCATCGAGGCCGGCATCGGGCGGAAGTTCTCGAAGAAGCACCGCGAGATCTACGGCTTGAGCGACGAGGTGACGCTCGAGACGTCGCTCCGCGCCGTCGGCGTCGAACCAGAAGCGGTGACGGACGTTGTGCTGACCCATCTGCACTTCGACCATTGCGGCGCGGCGACGAAACGCAGCGACGAGGGCGACGTCGTGCCGGCGTTCCCCAATGCGCGGCACTGGATCCAGCGCACGGAATGGGGGGAGGCGATGAACCCGACGCCGGCGACGGACACCTCGTACGATCTCGCCCTGCTCGCCCCGCTCGAGGCGGCGGGGCTCGTCGAGCTGCTCGACGGCGATGCCGAGATCAGGCCGGCCGTCCGGGCCGAGGTGATCGGGGGGCACACGCGGTCGCATCAGGTGGTGCGGATCGAGTCCGGCGGGCAGGTGCTCGTTTTCGTCGGCGACCTGATCCCCACGAGCCACCACATCCGCACGCACTACAACGCCGCCTACGACTTGAACGCCGAGGAGAACATGCTCAACAAGCGCGCGTTCCTCGAGCGGGCGTGCGAGCACGGCTGGCGCCTTCATTTCTACCACGACGCGCACGTGCCCCAGGCGCTCGTCGGGAAGGACTCGGTCGGCCGCTTCGTCGTCGAGCCGGTCGGCGCCTGACGGCGTCTGTGCGGCGGTGCTTCCGGGAGGCCGAGGGAAACATGGACCCGCACGAGCTCGAAATCCTGTACGAGGACAACCACCTGATTGCGGTCCACAAGCCGGCGGGGATTCTCGTGCAGGGCGATGAGACGGGCGACCCGACGCTGATCGAGGCGGTCAAGGCGTGGCTCAAGCATAAGTACGCCAAGCCGGGCAACGTCTACCTCGGGCTCGTGCACCGGCTCGACCGCCCGGTGGCCGGGGTGGTGCTGTTCGCGAAGACGTCGAAGGCGGCCTCGCGGCTGGCCGCGCAGTTTCGCGAGGGGGCGGGTCGAGAAAGTCTACCGGGCCGTCGTCGAGGGGAAGCCGGATCCCCCTGCGCGGCGCCTGAGCGGCTTCATCGTGAAGGACCGGGAGCAGCGCCGTTCGCGGCTCGTTGACGCGCAAACGGCCGGGGCCAGAGAGATTCTGCTCGATTACCAGGTCCTCGCGTCGGAGGGCGATGCGAGCCTCGTCGAGGTTGTGCCGCGGACGGGCCGGAGC
Source organism: uncultured Verrucomicrobiota bacterium (assembly GCA_964500825.1). GTDB lineage: Bacteria > Auribacterota > JABMQX01 > JAFGEW01 > JAFGEW01 > CAYUZG01. The sequence continues at coordinate 3,784 of CAZCQN010000132.1, forward strand.
CACCAGATCCGCGTGCAGCTTGCGGGCATCGGACATCCGATCCTGGGCGACGTCAAGTACGGGGCGCAGGAGCCGCTCGCGGGCGGCGCGATCGCCCTGTACGCGAGGGAGTTGCGGGTGGAGCACCCGACGCGCAGCGAGCCGATCGAGATCGCCGCAGGCCCGTCGCCGATCTGGCCGTGGCCGCCGGCTGAAAAATAGGGACAGGCACTAATTTTCCCGGGAAATTAGTGCCTGTCCCTATTTTCCTGAAGCCATGAGTCGCTGGAAGACCTCGTCATCGACTGGAAAACGAAGCTCACGGAACTCCTGCCGCAGATCTCTCTGGAAGGCGTATGAGAGCGCGGCAGAGGCGAGAGTCGCCCGAAACCGCTCCGCGTCCGGGCTGTTGCTGCGTGCACTGAAGCCCTTCTCCCATTCGGGATTGAACCGCTGCAGGAACGCCATGAGTCGCTTCACCGGCTGTCGGTAGCCACGTCGGTCCTTCTCAGCGTGCTCGAAGAACTTGTAGGCTACGGTCATGAACGTGTTGAAGGTCTCGTCGTGCTCCGTGTCGCCGGCATTCCAGGAGCAGAAGCGGGACCCGTCCTTGCGGTAATCCTCGTATGAGCGCCGCACAACGGACATCGAGGCACGGGCACTCCGTGCGATGTCGAACGCCAGGTCGCGGCTGATCCCGTACTTGTCCCGGTTATTCACCAGTTCATACGCCGTCGCGTGCTGGAAAACCTGCGCCAGGACTTCCGAATAGATGGTATTGGCCGGCCCGTCCTGCTTGAATCCCCAGTGAAACTCTGCGGGCGAGTTCAGAGTGACGTTGTGTCCCATTTCATGGAAGAACGAGGACCACTCGATGTCTCCTTTGAATCCATTGTCGCCACTCACAAGACAGACGGGATCCGTGTACCAGACCGAGTGCATCCCCCGGCACTTGGGGTCGCGAAGCAGGACCTGCTCGAACCGGCCGTCAGTCTTGCACACGTTGTCGTTGGCGAGGTCCAACTGGATCGCCGCCGCGACGGTGAGCACGTATTCGACGGTCTCCCGCGTGCACGCCTCGAAGAAGCTGTCGTCGAAGACGGTAAGATCAGGAGGGACGTCGTATGGGGCGCGGCTCGCGCGGAGATGAGGCACTTCGGACGGGATAGCTACGCGGTTGTCGTCTGACAATCTCATCCTTGTGAGGGTCAGTGACAGCGGGCCGAAGCGCACGAGGACTTCCGCCGTCTTGCTTGTGCCATCGGGGTAGTGGGCCGTCACCTTCACGATGTAGTTCCTGCGGCTGTCCTTGTAGCGGTGCGTCTGCGGCAAGAACCCGGTGCTTTGCTCCTTATCTCCCCATTCCCAGGTGAAGGGCTCGTGGGGTTGGGCGGTGTCGCAGCCGGTGCATTCGACCGTCCCGCTCTCACGATCGATCTTGGCCACGCTGACGGTAAGCGTTTGCGTTGGTCCGACCAGGCACTCGGAGTAGTCGAACGCCCCCCGGCAGGAAGATGCGGCACACAACGCCGCTACGAATACGGCCAGCAGGACCAGGGCTCGCCGCGACCTTGGCTGTGTCGGCTGTCTTTGGGGCAACATCGCCACGATCGAGGGATTCCCTTTCCGCTGGTAAGCAGGAGGACAGCCGATCAGGGGAATAGGTGGCATCAGGAATGGGTTAGAGGGAGAGCGGCCAAGCAAGAGGTATCCTTCACCTGTTCACCTGCTCTAATCCAGGTCGTCCTCCCACTTCGGGCTGCTGCGGTAGACGCCGCGGTGGCCGACGCCGATGTTGAGGACGTTCCTCTCGCCCGTCTGGTAGCCCGAGCCGTTGTGCCGCTGCCTGGCGTGCCAGAAACACCGGACAATCGGCACGTGGCCGGCAGTGACCTGGCCCTTCTCGCCCGTTTTCATCTGGCGCTCCTTGAACTCGACCCAGGTTTCCCCCGCCGACAAGCTGCAATCGGCGACGCTGAACTCGTAGAGGTAGCTGCACCGCGTGATGTCGGTGTTGCGGTAGTCCTGGTAGGGCTTGCCGTCCGAATTGGTCTCGGTATTGAACTCGGTGTCGTCGGTTTCCTCGAACTGCGCGTCTGGCATGAAGTCCGTGCTTGACCCCTTGACTTTGTCGGCGACGCCGCCATCCTTGCCCTCGGTCCAGTCGCACGGGCAGATGTAGCCTGCTTTAACCTCGTAGTATTCGTCGAAGAGCGTTGACAGGAACATGGGGTATTGTTGATCCGAGAACGCCTTGTAGCTGTCAATGGCCGTCGAGAAGTTCTTCAGATGCGCCGTGCAGGCGGACATCCGCGCTTTGCCGCGTGCGGACGAGACTGCCGTGATCAGCATGCCGGCCAGGATGCCGATGATGGCGATCACAACAAGGAGCTCGACCAGAGTAAAGCCACGTCGGTTCCGATTCATTGCCACGTCTCGCTTCGCCATGGGGTTGTCACGGCTGTTTCTTTTACTATAGCCCGTGCGGGCGTGAGCGTCAATGTGCTTTTTCGCCCGGCCCGGCCGGCCGGCAGGGCCGGCGTGCACGGCAGCTACTGACTGTCACTTGTTGTCTCGGGCTGCTCGAGCTGCTCAAGCTCCTTCTCGATCTCGATCTCGCGATCCTGCTGGAACTCGATGACGAGGTCGAGCATCGTCTGGGCTGCCCGACCCCATGAGGAATCCTTGCCGAACGCTTCGACCGCCCGGTCGAGGTACTCCTTCGCTTCGGCGTAGCGTTTGAGCCGCATGAAGATGACGCCAAGGTTGTACAACGGCGTGGGATCGGCGGGGTCGAGCTTCATCACCTGGGCGAACTGCTCGATGGCGAGCTGGTAGTCGCCCTTGCTCTGATAGAACGCGCCGAGGTTGAAGTGCGCGCTCTTATGTTCGGGTTCGAGCTCGATGACGCGGCGGAGTCGTTCGATCGCGTCGTCGATCTTGCCGAGCTTCGCCTCGGACATGGCGAGCCCGTGAAGGGCGTCGGCGTGCTCAGGCTCGAGCTCCAGGACCGCGCCGTAGTGCTCGAGGGCCTTCTGGTATTTCGCCTGGCGCCACCTGACATCACCGAGGCCGAGGAGCGCGTCGACCGACTCGGGGTTGCGCTCGCGGATCGCCTCGTACTCCGCGGCCGCGGCATCGAGGTCGCCCCGGGCGGTGGCGATCGTCGCCGCCAGGAAGCCGACCTGGTCATTGTCGGGTTCGAGTTCGCGTGCTTTCTCGACGGCGGCCTTGGCGCGGTCGAGCTGGCCGTCTTTGGTGAGGATGACGGCGAGGTTGAGGACCGGCTTGACGTTCTTGGGGTCCTTCTCGTGGGCACGGCCGTACTGCTGGGCGGCCAGGTCGTACTTGCCTCGCGCCACGAACATGTCGCCGTAGAGCAGGTAGGCCTCGACGAAGCCGGGCCGCAGGCTGACGGCGTGCTCGAGGTGCCATTCCGCTTCGCCGTAGTTGCCGTGCTCGAAGTAGAACTCGGCCAGGTGCCAATGCGCCTCGGCCCGGCAGCGGTGGTCGGTGCGCACGGTGGCGAACTGCTCCGTCGCGGCCTTGAAGTAGCCGGCCGCCTTATCGGCCTCGCCAGCCTGCCGGAGCGCGTAGGCGGCCCGGAAGACAACGACCGGGTCCTTGCACCCGCTGTCGATGGCCTTCACGAGTGCCTGGGCCGCCGCCTCGTACTGCTCGTTCGCGTACGCCTGGTAGCCGGTGCGCACTTCGTCGTCCCAGACGAAGCTCTGGAACTCGCTCTCGAGGTAGTTGTCCCATTCGCTCGCGCCGGCGGGCCACGGCATGATGGCGATGAGCACAAGGATGGGGACTGTCGACAACGGCTTCATCGGCGGGCCTCGCATGTTGAGACGATTCTACCGTTTCGACGCTGGGTGGCAAGATCGGGTTTCGAAGTGACCCGCGCAAACATCGGGTGCATCAGCCCGGGGTTGCGCCTGAGCCCGCGCAGCGGGCGAACGCGCCGTTTCGGCGGGAGCCAAGCCACGTTGGCTTTTGGCCTCACCGTGCACGCCCTCGACTTGCCAGCGATGCCGCGCCATCTGATGGCGCCAGGTCTCGTCGCCGCGCGCGCAGCGACGACGCGCCGTGGTGCTCGGCGCCAGGCACGCCGTCCGCAGCCGGCAGCGACGGCACACCGCTGCCTCGCCCCGGTAGTGATGGCGCGCGCCGTCGAACGAATGGTGCGTCAACACGCGCCCGCCCGGACAGCGAACCACGTCGTGGCGCGCGTCGTGCGCGACCGCCCTTGGCCACGCGCGCGTCCGGATCGGTGCGGCTCACGCGCGGCCCGACCCTGACGGCTTCCTCCTGCTCGCCCGACGCGGTCTTGTCGCCCGACGTTGTCTCGTCGCCCGACGTTGTCTCGTCGCCCGACGTTGTCTCGTCGGCTACCTCGTTGACCTGCAAGCTCTGCTCGACGTGGCGCGTCACCAGGCTCTCCCATCTGACGTCGGCCCGGATCAGCGTGGCGTCAACGTGCACCGTCTCACCGCTGACCAGCCCCGACGCCACGCACGCCTGGACCGTGCGCTCAAAGATGCGCCGAAACCGCGCCGCCCCCAGCGCTGACGGATGCGCGTCAGACTGCTGTGATCAGGCAGCGCCTCGTCGAGCCCGTAGCCGCAAAACCAGCGAATCGCCACGTTGACCTGCGCCTGGCGCAACAGCTTGCGGTCATGCACGATGCCCTCGAAAAACCCCGCCAGCATCAGCCGCACGGCTGTTCCGAAGGAACAGCTTACGCGACGCTGAAGCGTCGCACGGCCGCCTCCGGGTCGATGCTCGGCCGGCCCTGGCCGGACGCATACAGCGGCTCGACCTCCTCGAGAGCACACACGCCACCAACACCAACACCCAAGCACGAGCTGACTTTTTCAACAAGCCCGTGCGCCCGTGGCTACTACCAGACGCCGCGAGGCGGCTCATTGGGATGGATCGCACGCAAAGCCTGTGAGAAAGCCAGGCTAGACCCTGAAATCGAGCCCGACCGTCGGCAAGGGGTCGGGGCTCGGCTCGTCGCAGTGTTCCTGGACAAGCGTTGACAGTTCGATGCCGGCGCGCCCGAGCTCGCGCGCGATCCACGCCTCGGCGGGAGCCGCAGCCGAAGCCGGCTCATGGGCGCCCGTGACGCGCAACGTACCCCGCGCGGCGTGTCCGTGGACGCTGAGCTCGCACGAGGCCACGCCGTCGCCCGCCAGCGGCACCCACGCCCGGAGCTCGCAATCCGACGGCACAGGAGCCGGATCTGTCAGCGCCGGCGGCCCGGACAGCTCGACGAACGCGGTGGCGAGCGCCTCGTCGCGAACGAACGGAACCTGAAGCACCCAGCGCCGCTGGACCGGCTGC
>CAZCQN010000133.1:0-9022 GCA_964500825.1 uncultured Verrucomicrobiota bacterium
CCTCGGCCCGCTCACCAACCCCGCCGGCGCCACCGCCCAGCTCCTCGGCGTCTACGACGCCGCCCTGACCAACACACTCGCCCACGTCCTCAAAGAGCTCGGCACCGCGCGCGCCTTCGTCGTCCACGGCGACGACGGCGAGGACGAAATCTCGCTCACCGGCCCCACCACCGTCGCCGAACTGCACGACGGCCGCGTCATCTCATACACGATCACGCCCGAGCAGTTCGACCTGCCGCCGGTCACCATCGACGCCCTCGTCGGCGGCGCGCCCGACGAGAACGCCCGCATCGCCCACGACGTCCTCGCCGGCAAGAAAGGCCCGCACACCGACGCCGTCGTCCTCAACGCCGGAGCCGCCATCGCCGCCGCCGGCCTCGCCGACGACATTGCTGCCGGCATCACCGCCGCCCGCGACGCCATCGCCTCCGGCGCCGCCGCCGCCAAACTCAACGCCCTCGTCCAGCTCACAAACGCCTAGCCCGCCCTTCTCACACACCTTGCGTGCGCGATCCGGCCCAATGAGCCGCGCCGCGGCGATTGGCAGTAGCCTCGGGCGCAAGCCCGTGGAACAAAGGGCGACGCAATACCTCAGAGCCCCTTCAGGGGCGATTGAGCTCAAACGGAAAGCAACTTGCGGCTGGATTCTCAGACAATGAGGGCCGGAGGCCCAATAGGAGGTAGCCTGGGGCGTCAGCCCCAGGTTATCGAGGACAAACAAACCCGGGAGCCCCGTAGGGGCGACAGAACTCCCATCCGGAATGCAGCGACCTCTGCGGCGTGACCCTTTATCGCGCCAACGCGACCCGCCGTCGCGCCAACGCGACCCGCCGTCGCGCCAACGCGACCCGCCGTCGCGCCAACGCGACCCGCGTCGCGCCAACGCCCTACGCCGGCACCTTGTAGACGACGATCACGCCGAAGTCGGTCACGATCTTCTCCGTCGCAATGTCGATGTGCTCGTAGTTCAGCGGCAGGACGCTGATAATATTCTCAACGCCGATCTCGGTCAGCGCCTCGGACACGGCCTGGTCGAACCGATCCTTGCCGATCTCGATGTACTCGGTCCGCTTGAACGACTTGATCCGCACTCCCGTCGCCATCGCTCCTCCTCCGCTTCGTCGCCACTCATGTCACATGCAACGAGACGCTACCAGATGACGCCCCCTTGTCTCAACCGGAAACCTCGTGTGACGCCAGAATGGTGGCGTCGCTCCACCTGCGTCAGCTTTGCTCCCCGGCAGGATCGTGTGTAGCAAGCTCTCGAGCAACGTGCTTAGCCCAGCCTGCTCACGCGCGAGGGCCGAAGGCCCGACAGACGCTAGCCTGGGCCGTAAGGCCCAGGCGCTCGAACAGAAAAACGAATCCTTGAGCCCCGGAGGGGCGACAGAAGCCTTTCGCACGTGACAACGATCTTCCCGCCCTGACGGGGTTCTTCAGCAACCTGCTAGAGCATAATGCTCCGAGTTTCAAACTCAGACAGGATCTTCTCGAAGGGCACCCCGTGGGGAACCGCATGCTCCACCGTCTGATACCTCCGGAAACGGTTGCACACCCTCTCAGCGGTCCGCACGTCCATGTCGGCGACCGTGACACGCTTGCGCTCCGGTTGCCCTTCTCGTATGGACATGCCTTCGGCAAACAGGTAGTCCAGGTGCACGTCGGTCGCGGGGAATGAGTGCCCGACAATAAGCACCACTTCGGCCCACCCCATGAGGTCAAGCGCGGCTCGCCAGATGGCAACCGGAAGCCTGTCCTTCTTCCACGTTGGGGGAACAAGCCATGCCCTTTCCACTGGTTCGGCGTCTGTATCGATCTCCTCCGGCTGGCGCGTCGGCGGCCAAGGCCAGTTTACCGATCCGTGGAGCTTAAATATTGGAATAGGATTCTCGAGCCCGCAACCGCCTCGACTAGCGGAATACGTGCTTGCCCGATCAATGCGTCCCAGCGCAGTCTCAACAACACGATCGTAGTTGGTCGTGACGATCCCCACGTGGTAGTCTCGCAGGAGGTGGCGAAAGAAGTCCGAGTAGTAGTCCACCCATCGCTCTTGCTCCTCAAGAACGGCTTCCCCGTATAAGCAGGCAATCGCCCGCTCGAATGCCTCTACCACTTCTCCGATGTTTGGCCCGTTGCAGCTTCGGGTGAAGCGAGGCACACGCGTCGCAACGCGGTAGCCCGGCCCAAAAACAGCCTCTCTGAACACCGCTGCGCCGTACGCAGTCTCAAGGTTGTCCCTCTCTCCCGTCGAATACTCGGCGCAATAGAAGCCGGGGTCGATACGTCTTAGAAGGTCCTCGGAGAGCCGTTCCCTCGCGCGCGATAGGAATTCACTCATCACCGGCGCCCCCGCGTCGGCAGAGAAGCCCGCGCCTAAGAACAGGAGCAGAACCGGCTTGGGCTGGTTCATCCTTCTTCCTCCTCCTTCTCCCCTTGCTCCTTGGCGACCCGCAGCGCATCGGCACCGTAGCGGTCGCGCACCGTGTCGATCACCCGGTACAGCCGCTTCAGCTTCCCCACGTCGAGCTCGCCGACAAAGCTCTCCTGCCACGCGCCCGACGTGAAATGCGATGCCCCCACACCCAGCAGCCGCACGCGCGCACGCCGCGCATACGCCCTCAAAAGGAGCTCCTTGACGTGCTCGTAGATGACCGCGTCGAGATCGGTCCCCTCGCGCAGCGTCACCGACCGCGTCACCGTCCGGAAATCGCTGTAGCGCACCTTCAGCGTGATGCACCGGGCCTGCAGCTCCTCCTTGCGGAGCGCGCGACCGACCCGCTCGACGAGCCGGAACAGCGTCCGCTCCATCTTCGCCGTGTCCGCCGTGTCCTCGTCGAACGTCGTCTCGCGGCTGATCGACTTCGGCAGCGACCGCGCCTCGACCGGGCTCGCATCGATCCCGTTCGACTTCTCGTGCAGCCACACCCCCATCTTGCCGAACGCCCGTTCGAGCACCTCCTTGTCGATCCGCGCAAGCTGGCCGATCCGCCGCACCCCGAGCGCCCGCAGCCGCTCCTTCGTCGTCTCGCCCACCCCCGGCAGCCGCCCGATCGCCAGCGGCGCCAGGAAGCTCGCCTCGGACCCCGCCATCACCGCGCACAGCCCGTTCGGCTTCGCCAGCTCCGAGGCCACCTTCGCCACCAGCCTGTTCGTCGCCACCCCCACCGACGCAGTCAGCTTCAGCCGCTCCTTGATCTCGAACTTGATCTTCTCCGCCGCCGCGATCCCCGGCCCGTGCAGCCGCTCCGTGCCCGTCAGGTCGAGGTACGCCTCGTCGATCGACACCGCCTGCACGTCGGGCGTATACCGCTCAAAGATCCGGTACACGCGCCGGGAATAGCTGGCGTAATCCTGCAAGTTCGAATGAAGGAAGATCGCCTGCGGGCACAGCCGCTTGGCCGTCCGCAGCGGCATCGCCGAATGGATCCCGTACTTGCGCGCCTCGTACGAGGCCGCCGCCACCACGCCACGCCCATCCGGATCGCCGCCCACCACCACCGGCTTGCCGATCAGCGACGGGTTCGCCAGCTCCTCGACCGACACGAAGAACGCGTCCATGTCGACGTGCGCAATCTGCCTCGGCCGCTTCATACCCATAGTGTAGGCCCCGCGCCCGCCAGCCGCAAACGCCGTTCACCCCGCGTGACGAATATGGTATCGTCCCACCCCGGGTCTCAAAGGGAGAACGCACCATGAGCAGTGTAACCGTTGAAGAAGCGGCCTTCGAGGCACGCAAGGCGCTCGAGGAGGTTTACTCGTTCCTCGGACCCGGCTTCGACGAGGAACCGTACAAGCGCGCCTTCGCCCAGGAGCTGACACGCAGGCGGATCCCCTACGATCGCAACGCGAAGATCCCCGTCACCTACAAGGACGCCACGGTCGGCGAGTACACGCTCGATTTCATCGTGTACGGCAAAGTCTACGTTCGCGTCGCAGCCGAGGGCGGCCACCCCGGACTGCTCAAGGCCCAGGTGGCCGCCGCCATCAAGGCGGCCAGGCTCCACCAGGGCCTCCTGGTCGACATGAACGTGCAATCGTTCAAAATGCACCAGATCGTCAATCCCGAGTTCGTCCTCGGCACCGGCGCATCAATGGTCGCCGAAGAAGGTCCGCCCGAGACCCTGCCGCGCCAGGAACGCGGAAAGCCCAAAGGCTCCGAGGCGATCAACAAGCTCTTCGGCAAGTAAACGCGGCGGAACGTCACTGGCCCACGCCCAGGCTCGCTGCCGGCGGCTGACCGCTCAGCCGCTCACGGCGCCACCTGCTCCATCTCGCGCCCTGGCGGCAATCAAGTCCCGGGCCAGAAACCACCCGGAAATGCAAAGAGAAATGAACAATGTGTTACCATGATGCACGCTGGCCGCAACCGAGAATCGATACTTACCCGTTTTTTCTCTTGCAGCACGCCGTGCCCACGCGTATAGTTGCGCCTCGCCGGAAGGCCCACGGTCCGGACAGGAGGTAGATGGGCGCGCGCCGCTTGACCTACAAGAACGCCGGGGTCGACATCAAGGCGATGGACTCGGTCAAGCGCGCCATCGCCCGCACGGTCCGCTCGACGTTCTCGGAACGCGTGCTGGCCGACTTCGGACTGTTCGGCGGGCTTTTCGACGCACAATCGCTCGGCATAAAGCGGCCGGTGCTGGTCGCGAGCGTCGACGGTGTGGGCACCAAGCTGAAGGTGGCAAGCCTGATGGGTGTCCACTCGACGGTGGGCCGGGACCTGGTGGCCCACTGTGCCAACGACATCGCGGCACAAGGCGCCCGGCCGCTTTTTTTCCTCGACTACATCGGCTTCTCCAAGCTCGATCCTCATGTGCTGCGGCACATCGTCTCCGGTCTTGCCGCCGGATGCCGCAAGGCGGGCTGCGCACTCCTCGGCGGTGAGACCGCCCAACTTCCCGACGTCTACCCCCAAGGCGAATACGACCTCGTCGGCACAATCGTCGGAGTCGTCGACCGCCCCAACATCATCGACGGCTCACGCGTCCGCCCGGGCGACATCCTCGTCGGCCTGCTCTCGTCCGGCCTCCACACCAACGGCTACTCGCTCGCCAGGGCAGTCTTTCTGGAGCACGCCCGGCTCAAGCCCACCGATCCGCTCCCGGGCAGCCCAACCACCGTGGGGAAGGAGCTCCTGAAGGTCCACCGCGATTACTCCCAAGTTGTCCACACACTATCGACACGCAAGCTACTCACCGGTGTGGCCCACATTACCGGCGGCGGCTTCGAGGGGAACATCCCCCGAACTCTTCCCAAAACCGTGAACGCCGTAGTACGACGCAGCGCCTGGAAACCACCTCATGTCTTTCGCGCTATCCAACAGCTTGGGGCCGTGTCGGATAAGGAGATGTTCCGAACGTTTAACATGGGCATCGGTCTTGTTCTTATCCTCCGCAAGAACGACTTGGAAGAGGTGCGCGCCGTGCTGCGCAGATTGAGGACGGCACACCGTGTGATCGGCGAAACGCAAAAGGGCAACGGCAGGTTGGTCTTCGGGTAAGTTATCCACACCTCCAGCAAAAACCATTCCCGCTAGGGCAACATCCCGAACTGAGACCCCTGAAGCCCAGTGGGTATCGCCTCTTCCCACAGGCGCGCAGCAGATTGCAGAAAACACCGCGACCCGGACCCGGACGCCCCGTCTCAACCCCGTCCACGCCCTGTTTCTGGCAACAATGCCCGTCTCGTGCCCCCACCCAACGCTGCGACGCGAAAAGCACCTTGGGTAGCGTGGATTCCGTGGGGACAAGCGCGAAGCGAAGTCCTTCCCCCCAGGACGACTGCAAGCCGCCCCGGCCAGTCCTGCTAGCCCCAATACGGTTCACTTAGTGCCTGCGTTGCAAGTGGCACGGGCATCTTGCCCGTGGGAAACATGGGCGGGAGGCCCATGCCACATGGTAGGTGAACAATATTGGGGCTAGACGACCCAGATCGGGCTCGACCAGGCGAACTCGCCGCCCCCAAGCTCAATCCGAAGGTAGTAGTACGTGCCCGCTGTGGGTGCGGCCGGATCGCGCCACTCGGCGCTCGCCTCAGGCGAATCCGCCTCCTCGCGATGGACCGCCTCGTTGTTCCTGACCACCTCGACCGCGACAACACGGCAATCGGCCCTGATCCGAAAGCCGACGGCCACCGGCCCGCCCAGCCGGGCAAGATCCACTTCCTGGCCCATGCCGTGGCCGTTGATGCCGAAATCGACCAGCAGACGCGGCCCGGTCGAAGCGTAACACCGCCGCTGGCGAAGCGCCGCGAACACCTCGTCCCGCGTCAGTTGACCGCATACGACGGCCGCGACCCCCCCGTCGCGGCCCGGCGCCAGCCGGTGCGTATCGCTGCCCGCGATCAACCCGAGCCGGTACCCTCGGGCCAGCGCCGCCTGCACCGAGCACCCAGGCACGGGCGGATCGACGTGCGCGCGCGGGTTGCCATCGTACTCCATTATCCCGTGGTGCGACGCGATCTCGCACAGCCGCTGCACGTCCGGATCGTGGTGATCCCAGTCGGTCGCCCCCCACCTGACCGATACGTGGTGCGGCACCACGATCGCGCCCAACCGCCGCGCCGAGCCAAACAGCCTCTCCGGCGTATCCGCCGACGGCGACTTCGGGCAGAGAAGCTCGCCCGCCCGCCCGGGGAAGTAGATGTTCTTGTGCCCGTACGGCAGGCCGACCTCGTTCGACGCCCACTCGTGGCCCACGATCGTCACGAAGCGTCCCGGCTCATTGAACACCTCGGCCACGAGCTGCCCAAGCCGCCACTCCGGCGCCGTCAGCTCGTCGGGAAACTCGACGTGCTCGACGACCGCGCCGAAATCGAGCCCGCTCAGGTCCCGCGCCGCGTTGTAGAACTGGTCGTGCGTCCCGAGCCCGTCCGAGAAGCAGCAGTGAGCGTGCAGCTCGCCGAACCACACGCGCGCGCCGCCGCTCGCCTCGAACCGTGGGGCGTCAGGCAGCGGCACCATCTCGTGACCCGCCTCGCCCGCGTACGCGTGAACCGCGAGCGACGGGTCCGCCATCCCCCCAAAAAACTCGGGCGTCACGCGCTGGAGGTAGATGTCGGCCCGGCGGCTGAACCGTTCTTCGCCCGCCGGCGGACTCTGCCAGGCAAGCCAGACGTTCCCCCGGCGGTCGACGGCCGTCGCCGGGCGCCGGCAGTACGCGCCCGACTTCGGGATCGCCAGCGCCGGCCACCACGAGCCCGTCGCCCGGTCAAGGCGTCGCATCAGAAAGACCGACCCCGAGATCCGCCACGTGAGCCACACCGCGTCGGCGCTCGCGCACACGTCGCACGAGGTGTGGACGCACTCGAGCGAGGCGACCCGCTCAGTTCGCCCGTCAACGGCCATGTCGTAGCAGACGTACTTGTCCGTGCCGATGCCCTGCCACGCGACGACCGCGCCCCCGCGCCCGTCCGGCGCGCCGCCGCGCCCGTCCGGCACGGCCACCGGCGTGTGGCACCACGTCCCGCCGCTCGAAATCCGAACAGGCGCGCCGACCGTCGCGCCGTCCGACTCGGCCCCGTGCACGTCGTACCGGCCCCCGGCATAGGCGTCAAAGTAAACGCGCACGCGCCCGCCGCCGAGCGCCACGAGCGCCGGCCGGTAGGCTTCCATGCCGGGCGTCACCTCGAGCTCGTCGGACCACCCGTCCCGGAACCGGCGCAGAAACACACTCGCCTTCCCACGGCGGAACGAGTGGTACGCCACCCAGACCCCGCTCTCGTCGGCAGCCAGCGCCGGCTCGACGTCCGAGCCGCCCGTCGACACCGCGACCGCCGACGCCTGCTGCCCGTGCACGATCGAAGTAAGAAAAACGTTCGCGCCACCCGCGCCGACTTCCGACCACGCGACAATGATGCGGCCCGCCGCGTCCTCGCACATCACCGGCCGGTACGCGGACCCGAAGTTGGAAAACTCCTGCTCGAACACCACGAAGTTGTCACGCAGGCACGTGACAACCACACTGTCGCGCCCGTCGACGGACCGCTGCCAGGCAAGCCACAGCCGGTTGCGGCGGTCGACAAGCAGCCTGGGATGCTTGTTCGTGCCGGGTCCCCGGGTCAGGCAAACGGGTTCTGGCAGTCGTGCGCGGGTCATCGGCCGGTCAGTAGTCGTAGCCCCGGCGCGCCTCGACGCCGGCGTCGTAGTAGTGCTTCACCTTGCGCATCTCGGTCACCAGGTCCGCCCAGCCGAGCAGCGCCTCGTCGTCGCAGCGGCCCGTCATCACCAGCTCGATCTCCTCGCGCCCGGCGTGCGCGTCCAGGATCGCCTCGACGTCCGCGCGACCGACCAACCCCGTCGTCACGCACGTCAGCAGCTCATCGCACACGATCAGCTCGTGGCGCCCGTTCTCGAGCAGTTGGACCACCACCTCGAGCCCGCGCCGTGCCTCGCGGCCGTCCTCGTCCGTATTCCCGAGCCGGAACGAGCCGTTGGCCTTGCGCCGGTCGCGACCGGTCACGATCAACGTAACCCCCTCGAGCGCTTCGAGCACACCGCGTTCCGAGTACCCCTCGCCGCCGGGATCATGCCCCTTGTCGAACTGCACCAACGCCACACGCTTGTCCGCGCCGAGCGCACGCACGGCCAGCCCGATCGCCGCCGTCGTCTTGCCCTTCCCGTCACCAACGTAGAACTGGATCACACGAGGCCTCGCACAACAAATGACCGACGCAGTCTACGCTGCGCCCGTCGCCAAAACAACCCCTTGGGGAAAATAGGGACAGGCACTAATTTTCTGCTGACGCGAAAAATAGAAAAAGAGGTGCCTGTCCCTATTCTCTATCGCCCAAAACAACCCCTTCGCGCCTCGGCCCCTTTGCGCCTTGGCGCCTTGGCGTGAGATTCCCTAAATCTCCCGCCCGACTGCCTCGGCTATCGGCACCAGTTCCTTCATCAACCGGTCGAATTGGTCGAGCGTGAGCGACTGCGCCCCGTCGCTGATCGCCTCCTCGGGATTCGGGTGGACCTCGATCATCAGCCCGTCGGCGCCGGCCGCGATCGCCGCCTTCGACATCGACG
>CAZCQN010000134.1:0-8910 GCA_964500825.1 uncultured Verrucomicrobiota bacterium
TCCGTTGCAGCGAGCAGCCTGGCGCGCTCCACCTGTGAGAAATGCGGGCTAGCCCCCAGCGGCCGCCTACGCGGCGAGCTCGACGACGCGGCCGGTGGTGTCGAGGCGGCCGAGGCCCATCTCGTCGGCGATCCGCACGAAACGCACCCGGTCGAAACCCTGCCCGAAGATTTCCTTTGTGGCCCAGGCGTCGGTGGCGACGATGTCCTTGGCGACCACGATCGTGTCGGCGCGCTCGAGGTCGCGCGGGCTGCCGCCCGTCGGGCCGCTGGGCATCATGGGGCGCAAGGCGTCGATGACGGTCAGGTCGCACGGCAGCGCCGAGAGCCAGTCGGCCAGCTTCTGGTGGATGCCACGATGCCACCGGCCCCGGTTGCCGCCGGCGACGCCCATGAGGTCCTTGATGGCGAGCGTCAGGCCCGTCGAGCCGTGCACCTTGGCGACCGGCACGTTGATCACCACGTCGGCGTCGCGGAAGTCGCGGTAGACGGGCCTGCTCGTGAGCGACTTCCCGCGCGGAATCTCAAGGGGCTCGTAGTCGTGCTCCGCCATGAAGATCACTTTGGCGCCGGCGGCCTCGGCGGCCTCCTTGATGCCGCTGGTCTCGTAGGTGCGGCGTGGGTCATGGCACGGGCGATCGAACACCTTCACTTGCCGAGCGCCGGCATTGACGCACAGCGCCACGAGCGCGCCGACCACCTCGGGGTGCGTGCACGCGCCGAGCTCGGGCCGCGAGATCCAGCCGATGTTCGGCTTGACCACGACGACGTCGCCGGGCTTGACGACCGCCTCGATGCCGCCGAGCGCGTCGACACCCTTCTTGACCATCTTGCTGATGTTGTTCCCCCGCACGACGGCGACCTTGTCCTCGAGCGGGCCGGGATTCGGCGTCTGGTTGTCGGGCTGGTCGTTCGAGCGGTCTTTGGTTTTGGTCATCTGGATGGGCCTCGCGGCGGCCGCAGCCCGGCAGCGCGCCGAGCGCACACAGCCCAAGGCCCAGGGCGCCGGCGCTCCGAATGAAGTCTCGACGAGATACCTTCCTGGCCACGAATCCACCGCCGTGCTGTCGGCGTCCTCTGCTGTCGAAACGGTCCGGGGAGCGTCAGGGGTTCCCGAGATAGCGGCGCACGACGCGCTTGCTGATCGAGCAGGTGACGATGTAGGGGATCGTGTGCATGTGGGCGGCGAGCTCGGCGACCGTGATCTCGTCGCTGCCCGACGGACCGTCCTGGCGGCCGATGACGACCGCTTCGTCGCCGACGCGCACGTCGGGGATCTCGGTCACGTCGACCATCGTCTGGTCCATCGTGACGGTCCCGAGGATGCGCGCCCGCCGGCCGCGGACGAGCACCTCGCCGCGGTTCGACAGCTCGCGTGAGTAGCCGTCGCCGTAGCCGATGCCGAGCGTGGCGACGCGCATCGGCCCCTCGGTCGTGAACGTGCGGCCGTAGCTGATCGTGCGGCCCGGGCCGACGTCCTTGACGAAGATGACGCGCGTCTTGAGCGCCAGCACGGGCCGGACGCCGAGCGGGTGCTCGGACGCCAGATGCGGCGAGGGGTAGTGGCCGTAGAGCACGAGTCCCGGCCGGACCATGTTGAAGACGCTGTTGGGCAGGTGGGCGATCGCGCTCGAATTGGCCGCATGCCGCAGCGGCACCTCGACGCCGATCGCTTCGAGGCCCGCGACGATCCGGTTGAACGCGTCGAGCTGCTCGTAGCTGAACGCCTGGTCCTCCTCGTCGGCCGAGGGGAAGTGCGTCGCGATCCCCTCGAGCCGCAGATGGGGTAGGCGGGCGAGCGCGGCGACCTGGTCGACGCATCCCTCGTGCCAGATCCCGATGCGCCCCATGCCGGTGTCGATCTTCACGTGCACGTCGAGCGTCACGCCGGCCTCGGCCGCCTTTGTGCTGTAGGCCACCGCCTCGTCCCACGAGCAGACGAGCGGTACGAACCCGTTGGCGATCACGGCGCCGATCTCGTCGGGCAGGTTGGCGCCGAGCGTCATGATCCGCACGCGGCGTTGCTCGTCGTTCAGCGTGGCGCGGACCTGGAGCGCCTCGACCACGTTGGCGACACCGAGGAACTCGACCCCCTCGTCGACCAGCGTGCGGCTGATCCGCTCGTAGCCGTGGCCGTAGGCGTCCGCCTTGACCGTCGCCAGGATGCGCGTGTCGTCGCCGACCAGGCGGCGCACCGTCTGGACGTTGTGGCGCAGCGCGCCGAGGTCGATCTCGGCCCAGGTGCGCACGAGGCGCTCGTCGAGGTCGGCCGCGGACGGCGCTACGGACTCGGCAAGTTGGGGACCACTTTCTGGAGCAGCCACAGGTTCTCTTCGTCGAAGTGCTTGATGCCGTTGTAGGTGTAGGCTCGCTCCGGCACGCTGCCGAGGAACGCGTTGAGCCCCCGGTTGCAGTACGACGAGGTCGCGCGCTGGACGACCTCGTTCACCAGCACCGGAAAATTCTCCTCGGCGCGCTCACGCCGGCTCGGCCCGAGGCACGAGTAGTTGAACCCGTTGTGCTCGATGCGCCAATGGCCCTCGGCCGGCCCATAGGCGAACACGTCGAGCACGTACTTGGCGCCGACCTTGATCTGCCTCTTCGGCGGCTCCTGCGCCGCGCGCCTCATCGCCCCCATCACACCAAGGCCGAGGCCGGCGCCGACGGCGATTCCGGCCGACAGGGCCGAGTCGGTACCACGGTCGCCCAACGTGAAATGCTCGCGCCGCTGCTCGGCGATGTGGCCCAGGCAGACCAGCACGACGGCCCTCCACGGCACCGGCTGGACTCGGCCGTACAGGTCCATGGCGCCGAACGCCTCCGGGCTCAGCTCGAGGCCCGTGATCACTCGCGCGTCGGGCGGGTGGTAAAAGTCGGCCATCGCCAGGACGAAGCAGCCGACGCCGTTCGCGTTAAGCTCGTTGGCGATCCGCGCCGCCTCGTCGTAGGGGAGGTTCCTGGCCAGGATGCCCGTGCAGGTGCGGACCGCGCGCGTCGCGTCGCCGTAGACCAGGTTCTCGGCCTTCGCCAGGATGCGGGCCGTCTTCTCGAGGTCGAGCTCCTGTTGCTCGTTGAGCAGGATCGCGTACATCGCCGCGCACCTCCCATCCAAACGGATTGTAGCAAAGCGCGCGCCACGTGCCCAGACGCAAAGTTGTTGCGGCGAGCCGGGGCGGCGGTATAGGTAGTGGCGTCCGCTTCCGCGCGGGGATCGGGGACGAGGCGCGATCATGGGCGCAAAGCACAGCATCGTGCTGTTCGGCTTCATGGGCACGGGCAAGACGTGCGTCGGCCGTGCCGTGGCCGAGCGGCTCGGGATGACGTACGTGGACCTCGACGACCTGATCGAGGCCCGCGAAGGGATCACGATCTCGCAGATCTTCGCCACGAGGGGCGAGCCGCACTTCCGGCGCGTCGAGACCGAGGTCGCCGCCGAGGCCGCGGAGCTCCGCCACCGCGTCATCGCCACCGGCGGCGGCGTCGTGCTCAGCGAGGCAAACGTCCGCGCGCTCGAGCGGACGGGCGTCGGCATCTGCCTCGGCGCCACGGCCGAAGCGATCTACGAGCGCGTCCGGCACGAGACCCACCGCCCGCTCCTGGCGGTCGACAACCCGCTGGCGAAGATCCGCGCCCTGCTCGAGTATCGCGCCCCCTTTTATGCCAAGGTCGGCCACCAGCTCGACACGACAGGCAAGCCGGTCGAGGCCGTCGTTGCTGAGGTGCTATCGATCTGGGAGCGTGAATCTCAGTAACATGAATTTGTCCGATGCCGTTTTGGGGCGGTTCGACCCTTTTCGACCGGCACTGTTTGTGCTAAGTTGGGTATGCGAGCGAACATCGGCCTTCTGGACACGGCGCGGCCGGGCGCTCCGACTGCAACCTGGCCGCGACTTGCGTGTCTGGACGCTGGCTTCAAGAAGGGACCTGTATGGGCTTGAAGAGGGCCTTGCTCTGCGTCGCGCTCTGCTTGTGCAGTGCGCTCCCGGCCTCCGCGTTCGTCGTGCGCCGTGACACCACGGGGCGCGCGGTGCGGTGGCCGACGCACGCGCTGCCGGTTCGCTACCGCGTCGGCGTGACCGGCTCTCGTGAGTCGGACGAGGCGCTTGTCGGTGCGGTGCTTCGCGCGTTCCAGACCTGGAACCGTGCCCCGGACTCATACGTTCGGTTCCGCTATGCCGGCCGGACCCTGGCGAGGCGCGCCGCGCCCGACGGCGAGAACTGCGTCATCTGGGTGACGCGCGGCTGGCCGTATAGACCCGAGACGATCGCCTACACGACCACGTGGCTCGACCACGCCGGGCATGTCATTGACGCCGATGTCGAGCTGAACGCCGAGCGGTTTGCCTGGTCGACCTTCGGGCTGCCGGGTGCCGTGGACGTGCAGAATACGGTCACCCACGAGTGCGGCCACGCGCTCGGGCTCGCCCATTCGCTCGAGTCGACCGAGACGACGATGTTCCCGATCATCCTGCTCGGCGAGGTGCTCAAGCGATCGCTCGAGCTCGACGACGTCGCGGGCGTGCGCGCCCTCTACCCGATTGCCGCGAGCGAGGTGGTGCTCTACGAGCCGGCCGACGACGTGCCCGGGACGCTGCAGCTCGTTCTCGACGAGCTCCTGGCCGAGCCAGCCGGTAGCACGGCCTCGATCGTGCTGCGGGCCGACATCGACGCCGATGGCGAAGACGAATTCGGCGTGTTCCGCGCCGGCGCCGGTCCGACGCCGGCGAGCTTCAGCGTGCTCGAAGCGAGGCCCGTCGACGGCGAGCCGGTCCTGGTGGCCTACGACGAGTGGGAGATCCCCGCCGGCGGCGAGATCGAGGACGCCACGGCCCTCGATGTGGACGGCGATGGGCTCGAGGAGCTTGTCGTGTTTCAGTACGACGCTGCCCTCGGCGGCCAGGAGGTGCTCGTCTACGACATGCCGGCCTGGGGCGACTTCACCCGGGCGCGCACGCAGCCGCCCGTGGCGCGCGACGCGTGGCGGATCCCTCGGGACGGCAACCTGCTGAAGCTGTTCGCGCTGCGGACTCCGGCCGGCGACCTCGGCGTGGTCCGCGCCGACGCCGACGGCGTCCTTGAGGTCGAGATCTCAACCCCGCCTCGCCGTGGCGATGCGTCGGAACAGGACGCCGCACACGGCGAGAGCGTCCCCGTGCTGCTTCCCGACGGCTTTGCGTTCACCGATGTTGATGCGGCCGATCTCGACGGCGACGGGTTCGATGAGCTCGTCGTGCTCGACCAGGACGGCCTCGAGGCGACGGTTGTCGTCTACGATCTGGTGCTTAGCCCGGACGGGCTCGGCCTGGCGCTGAGCCATCGCGAGTCGCTCGGCGTTCCGCTCGCCGAGGACGAGCGCGCGCTCGCCCTCGTCGGGGTCGACCTCGACGGCTCGGGCATCGACCGCGTCGGCATCCTGCGCGCGACGATCCGGTAAGCCTGCTCCCGGCAGCTCCCGCACGGCGGACGCCGTGCCGCATTCAGAGATCCCCGATCGTGCTGATAACCTCTTCGGGCGTGGTCGCGGCCAGCAGGCGTTTCGTCGCCTGAGGCAGGCGGATCAGGCGGGAGATCAGGCTCAGGAGCTGGAGGTAGGCCTCGGGCTGGTCCGCGGGCCCGATGACCAGAAAGACGAAGTGCACGAGCCGGTCGTCGAGCGCGTCCCAATCGACCCCCTCCTTGAGGATGGCGACGCTGACGTGGAACGTGCTTACGGCGTCGGCGCGGCAATGGGGCACCGCCAGGCCGCGGCCGATGCCCGTCGAGCGGTCGGCCTCGCGCTCGAAGACCGCCCGGTGGACCTCGTCGAGGCAGGTGATCCCCTCGGCGGCGCAACTGGTGCGAATCATCTCGTCGAGGATCGCCTCTTTGTCGCCGGTCTCGAAGCGACAGAACACCGCCTCGCGCTTGATGAGGTCTGCGAGCTGCAAGCGACACCCTCCTGCCGGGCTTCACGACAGCGTACGGACACGGGGCCTGGCGTGCGTGGCGCCCTATTCTCTGACCGGGATGATCAGCGTGTCGCCGGGGTGGATGACGCTGTTCGCGGTTAAGCCGTTTGCCTCCAGGATCGCCCTGGTCGTCGTGCTGTACTTGTCCCGGAACTTGGCGGCGATCCCCGAGACGGTGTCGCCTTCCTGGACCGTGTACTCGAAACCGGACACCGTGCGCGTGCTCGTCGTGGTGCTCGCCGCCGCGCCGAGCGCTCTCTGAACCTCGGCGACGATCGCGTCCATTTTCTTGTTGAGCGCGTTCTTGTCGTTGACCCGCTTGCGCTCGATCTCGTTGATCTTGTCGGCGAGCTCGCGCTTGGCGGCGGCGATCTGGCCGGCCGACTTCGAGTCGAGATCGTTGATGGCTCTCTGCACTGCGGCCAGCTCGTTGCGGAGCGCCCGATCGGAACGGCTCAGCTCGTTCTCGAGCGCCTCGACGTCCTGGCGCAGCCGGCCGACCTCCTCGCGCATGGCGCTGATGTCCTCGGCCGCCGCCGCCTCGGCCTTCCGGCGGTTCGAGTTGGAGAACTCGCACCCGGTCGCCGCGACGACAAGCAGAACGGCGATCACGACGACCGCCGGCTTCACGACCCCTGGTCGCGTTGACAGTCGCATCGCGACATCACCTCCTTGCCTGGAGACACCCCGGCGCCAGCCGGCTCGCCGGGGGCCGTCCGTCCGGCTATTTCTCGACGAGCCAGAACTCGACGCGGCGGTTCTGAGCGCGGTTCGACTCGTCGACGTTGGGCACCGCCGGCTCTTCCTCGCCCTTGCTCAGCGTGCGGATGCGGCCGGGGTCGACGCCGAGCGCCACGAGGTAAGCCTTGACGCTCTCGGCCCGCCGCTCGCCGAGCCCGAAGTTGTACTCGTTCGTGCCGCGGTCGCAGCAGTGGCCGATGGTGCGCACGAAGCGGTGCCGGTTCGCCCTCATGTCGTCGGCGATCGCCTCGAGCACGGCCCGCGACGCCGGGCGCAGCGTGCTCTTGTTCAGATCGAAATAGACGGTCTGGTACACTTCGGCGAGCTCGGAGCTGATCGCGCTCGGCGCGTCCCACTCGCCCTCGCCGATCTCGATGTCGTAGATCTTCTCGATCTCGCCGAGGCCTTCTTCGGGCATGCCGTCGTCGCCCCGACCCTTCTTGCGACACCCGAGCGTGCCGACGACGAGGCAGCAGACCAGCACCCCCAAAAGCGACGCCTTGAGCAGATTGAGCATGGCAGAGTCCTCCGCAGTGTCTCGTCCGATCGAATGGGTTTCACTCTCCTTCTTCCGAGCAACAACGCCGAACCCGTGTTCCCGTGGTCGCTCGTACTCTATCACAGCGTCTGTGGCGCGCAATGCCATTTTGGCCCGGCCGGGCGGCACCGGACCGGACCAACGCCGTCGACCGCGTTGACACTCGTTTCCGTGGACTGGCCAAGCGTCTACCGGGACAGCTCTTGGCTGGAGATATCGGCGTTGTAGCCTTCGCCGCCTCTGACAGCATCTTTGCCGTAACTGATGACCTCCACGCGTTCAACGCCGGTGTCGGGGTCTTCGGACATCAGGTAGAGGTATTCGTTGCCCCAAGGATCGCGCGGGATCACGTCGGCCTTCAGGTAGGGACGACGCCAGAATCTGGCCGCGCGTTCCTCCGAGGGCCGCTCGAGCAGCGCCATGAGTCCCTCTTGCTGGGTGGGGTACCTGCCCACGTCGAGCTTGAACGCGTCGAGCGCGGCCTTCATGTTCGCGATCTGGAGTGTCGCGTGCTTCACGCGCGCGTCGTCGACATCGTTGACCTTGTCGATCTCGCCAGGGCCTTCTTCGGGCATGCCATCGTCGCCCCGACCCTTCTTGCGACACCCGAGCGTGCCGACGACAAGGCAGCAGATCAGCATCCCCCAAAGCGACGCCTGGAGCAGGTTGCGCATGGCAAAGTCCTCCGCAGTATCTCGTCCGACCGAATGGGTTTTCTTCCGAGCAATAACGCCGAACCCGTGCTTCCGTAACCGCTCGTACCCTATCACAGCGCGTGTGGTGTGCAATCCCATTCTGCCCGGGCCGGTCAATAGCCGGCCGGCGACCAGGCCGGGTAGAACTCGCTGCCTTCGAAGCTCGTGATCCGCACCGGCTTGGGGTCGAACACATCGAGCATGTACAGATCGGCCGCACCCGAGCGCGGCTCCCGCACGTAGACGATGTGGCGGCCGTCGGGCGCGAAGTTCGGGTCCTCGTGGTCGGCGGGGTCAACGCTGAGCTGCTTGACGATGTCCTTCTTCACGTCGGCCACGAACAACTGGCGCCGGCCGTGCGTCCTGGCGCTGAAGACAACGAGATCGCCCGTGGCCGCCGCGGGCGACCAGTCGAGCGAGGTCATCTCGACGTACCCCTCGAGCAGCCGGCGCTGGCCGCTGCCGTCGGCGCGCATCACGTAAAGCTGCGGGCCGCCGCCGACGTTGGAGACGTAGGCGATGCGCCGCCCATCGTGCGACCAGACCGGGCACGTCGAGAGCCGCCCGACGCTGCGCGTGAGCCGCTTGAGGTTCGTGCCGTCGGCGTCCATCGTGTAAATGTCGGGCGTGCCGCTCTTGCTCAGCACGACGGCGAGCTTCTGCCCGTCCGGCGACACGGCGGCGGCGTAGTTCAGGCCCGGGTACGTGGCGACCGCGATCCGCTTGTTGCGCGCCAGGTCGATCCGGTACAGGTACGGCTCGCCCTTGTGCATCGAGGTGTAGTAGATCTGCCAGGCGTCGGGCGACCAGTCGGGCGAGACGGCCACGCCACCGTCGCGCGTGACGCGCCGCAGGTTGTGGCCGTCGTAGTCGACGAGGTACAGGTCCCGGCCGCCGTCGGCGTTGTCCTTGATGAACGCGATCTGCGTCCGGGCGATGCCCTCGGCCCCGACGAGGACCTTGACGATCTCGTCGCTGAGCGCGTGGAC
>CAZCQN010000135.1:0-8743 GCA_964500825.1 uncultured Verrucomicrobiota bacterium
GCCAACTTCGTCGCGTGCCACCAGTGGTCGTTCGTCGAGAAGTACGACATGCTGCGCACGGCGGTGCCGGGCGCGACGTTCCTGCTCAACAGCATCTACGGGCCCGACGAGGTCTGGGACCACCTGCCGCGCCAGGTCCAGCAGCACATTATCGACAAGAAGCTCAAGTTCTACGTGATCGACGCCTACAAGGTGGCCGACGAGACCGGCATGGGCGTGCGGATCAACACGATCATGCAGACGTGCTTCTTCGCCATCTCGGGCGTGCTGCCGCGCGACGAGGCGATCGCCAAGATCAAGGAGGCGATCAAGAAGACCTACGGCAAGAAGGGCGAAGACGTCGTCCAGATGAACTTCAACGCCGTTGACGCCTCGCTCGCCAACCTGCACGAGATCAAGGTGCCCGACAGCGTGACGAGCACGATCGAGATGCGCCCGCCGGTCCCGCCGGAAGCGCCCGAGTTCGTCCAGGAAGTGACGGCCGAGATCATCGCGGGGCGCGGCGACGAGGTGCCGGTGAGCAAGATGCCCGTCGACGGCAGCTTCCCGACCGGCACCACGCAGTGGGAGAAGCGCAACATCGCGCTCGAGATCCCGGTCTGGGATCCCGACGTCTGCATCCAGTGCCTCCAGTGCGTGCTCGCGTGTCCGCATTCGGTCATCCGCGGCGCGATCTACGACGCCAAGCACCTCGAGGGCGCGCCCGCGACGTTCAAGTCGACCGACGCCCGCGGCAAGGACTACAAGGGGATGAAATTCACGCTGCAGGTGTCGCCCGAGGACTGCACCGCCTGCGGCGCGTGCGTCTACACGTGCCCGGCGAAGAACAAGAAGGTCGAGGGCCGCAAGGCGATCAACATGGAGCCGCAGCCGCCGATCCGCCAGCAGGAGAGCGAGAACTGGAAGTTCTTCCTCACGCTGCCCGATCTGGACCGCGCGCAGGTCAAGGTCCACACGGTCAAGGGCGCGGCGCTCCTCCACCCGCTGTTCGAGTTCAGCGGCGCGTGCGCCGGCTGCGGCGAGACGCCGTACCTGTCGCTCTTGTCGCGCCTCTTCGGCGACCGGGCGGTCATCGCCAACGCCACCGGCTGCTCGTCGATCTACGGCGGCAACCTGCCGACGACGCCGTGGACGTTCAACCAGGACGGCCGCGGTCCCGCGTGGTCGAACTCGCTGTTCGAGGACGCGGCCGAGTTCGGCTTCGGCTTCCGGCTCACGATCGACAAGCTCGAGGAGTACGCCGAGGAGCTCGTCGAGAAGCTCTCCGGGCAGATCGGCGAGGAGCTGGCGACGGGCCTGCTCGAGGCCGACCAGTCGACCGAAGCAGGCATCCAGGCCCAGCGCGACCGCGTCGCCCAGCTCAAGACCAAGCTCGCGGGCAACGACTCGAACGAGGCGACACAACTCGCCAGCGTGGCCGACTACCTGGTGCGCAAAAGCGTCTGGTCGGTCGGCGGTGACGGCTGGGCCTACGACATCGGCTACGGCGGCCTCGACCACGTGCTCGCAAGCGGGCGCGACATCAACATGCTCGTGCTCGACAGCGAGGTGTACTCGAACACCGGCGGCCAGGCGTCGAAAGCAACGCCGCGCGGCGCCGTGGCCAAGTTCGCCGCCGCGGGCCGGCCGTCGGCCAAGAAAGACCTCGGCCTCATGGCGATGGCCTACGGCAACGTCTACGTCGCCAGCGTCGCCAGCGGCGCCAACGACGCGCAGTGCGTCAAGACGTTCCTCGAGGCCGAATCGTACGACGGGCCGAGCCTCATCATCGCCTATAGCCACTGCATCGCCCACGGCATTGCCCAGATGGGCGAAGCCGCCGACATCCAGAAGCGCGCGGTCGACTCCGGCCACTGGATCCTGTACCGCTACGATCCGCGGCGCGGCTTCGTCGGCGACAAGCCGCTCAAGATCGACTCGAAGGCGCCGTCGATCGAGTACAAGCAGTACGCCTACACGCAGAACCGGTTCCGGATGCTCTCGAAGACGAAGCCCGAGCTCGCCGAGGAGCTCCTCGGCCTCGCGCAGTACGACGTGAACCGCCGCTGGCAACTCTACCAGCAAATGGCCGAGCTGGCGTTCGAGCCATTGCCGGGCGCCACGCAGGCCCAACCTCAACCGGCCGGGGCCGCAAGCGGCGATTAGGAGAGAATCAGCCACAGATTACACAGATTCTCGCTGATCTTGTCGCCCGGCGGCCGCGCCGCCGGGCGATTCTTTTGTGTCTGAACAAACCAGCGGTTGATATATTGCAGATGGTGACAACATGACTCGGTCAGATATTCGCACACGCATCGCGCCGTCGCCGACGGGGCCGTGCCATCTCGGCACGGCGCGCACGGCGCTGTTCAACTACCTCTTTGCGAAGGGACATGCCCGACACGGCCGGGGAACCGGCACGTTCATCTTCCGGCTCGAGGACACGGACCGCGAACGCTCGACGCCCGAGTTCGAGCAGGAGCTGTACGACTCGCTCCACTGGCTCGGCCTGCACTGGGACGAGGGGCCCGACGTCGCCGACGGGGTCGGCGGCCCGTACGGCCCGTATCGCCAGTCGGAACGCGCCGACCGCCATCGCGCCGCAATCGACAAGCTCCTCGAGACCGGCCATGCGTACCGCTGTTTCTGCACGCCCGAGGAGCTCGACGCGGAACGCAAACGGCAAATGGCGAACAAGGAGCTCGTCCACTACAGCGGCAGGTGCCGCGCGCTCTCGCCCGACGAGATCAAGGCCAATGTCGACGCCGGCAAGCCGTTCACCGTCCGCTTCCGCATGCCGGACGAGACGTTCACCTTCACGGACATCATCCGCGGCGAGGTCACCGTCGAGGGCAGCACGATGGGCGACTTCGTCATCGCAAAGCCCAACGCCGCTCTGCCGAGCGAGATCGGCAACCCCATCTTCCACCTGAGCAACGTCGTCGACGACGCCGAGATGGCCATCACGCACATCATCCGCGGCGAGGATCATTTGTCGAACGTGCCGAAGCACATCGCGCTGTTCCGCGCGCTGGGCTACGAGCCGCCCGTCTATGCCCACCTGCCGCTCATCCTCAATCCCGATGGCTCGAAGATGAGCAAGCGCAAGACGATTGAGGGTCTCGAGCCATACGTCCGCGTCTTCCGCGAGAAGGGCTACCTTCACGAGGCAGTGGTCAGCTACCTCGCCCTGCTCGGCTGGTCACCGGGCGACGCCAAAGCGTCGCCTAAGCCGTTCCATAAGGAACGACCGGGCGACGCCAAAGCGTCGCCTAAGCCGTTCCATAAGGAACGACCGGGCGATGACACGGAAGCGCTCACGCTCGATCAACTGACTGACGTGTTCGCGCTCGAGAAGGTGAGCAAGGCCGGCGCGCGGTTCGACATCAAGAAGCTCAACGACCTCAACGGCCAGTACATCCGCGCGCTTCCTGAAGACAGGCTCATGGAGGAGCTCCTCCCGCACTTCCCAGGGGTTCCCGAGGACAGTCTCCGGAAAGTAGTGGCGTTGGTCCGAGAGCGACTGGTAACCATCCCCGAAGCCGCTGTGTACAACTCTATGTTCTTTGAGAGGCTGTTGGGGATCTCCGAGTATCTCTACGACGACAAGAAGCTGGAGAAATACTTCGCGCGGCCGGAGTATCTGAAATACGACCCAGATTACGATGCGAGTGATCTTGTGTTACGGAAACGCCACACGGCGCGCGGGTCCGCGACGATGATCCGAGAGGTCGTCGAGTGGCTAAAGAGTCTGTCCGACAACGACTTCACTGCGGAGAGGCTCGAGGAGGCCATACGTTCTATTGCGGAAAGCCCACCCTACAACTGGAAGGCGCGCCATCTGTTCATGGTGATTCGTGTTGCTGTGACAGGCAAGACGGCGTCCCCTCCGCTCTTCCAGACCATGGAAGTCATAGGCAAGTCACGATGCACTGGGCGACTCCGGTTCGCGCTTGAGAAGCTCGCAGAGATGGGCGCCACGCCGTGGGCAGAAGAGCAGCTGTAGTCAAGACGACAGGGGCAGGTCCCGGTGAGCGCTGTAGGCGCGATAGGAGGTAGCCTGGCCCGTAAGGGCCAGGATGAGGACGCACACGGAACACCACGAGCGCCATAGGCGCGGCAGAGCCGCGTGCGCGCGATAGAAGCACTCAGCGGAAGCCCTTCTGCCGCCCCTACGGGGCTCATATCATCTGCAATGTCGCCATCAACCTGGGGCTTACGCCCGAGGCTACCCTCTGCCGCGCCTTCGGCGCTGCGGCACCGAATACGGCGAGCTGCTGGGAGACGAACGCCGCATGGCGCGCCGCTCACCGAGATACATCATCGCTGTAGTCGCGCTGCTCCTCGGCGCAGTCGGCGCGGTATGGTTCGGGTTTGTCTCGTTGACGAGTTCAGACCGACAGGGCAGCCAGGGCGCCGCGAAGGACACGTTCCGCGTCGCGACCTACAACATCAACTTGGGCAACGATGAGCTGGCGCTCGTCGTCGAGGCGATCCTCGAGTCGCAGGCGGACATCGTCGCCCTGCAAGAGGTCTCGCCTCGCGCCGAGGTGTTCCTGCGTGAGCGGCTCGCGTCCGAATACCGCTACATGGTGTTCGAGGGATCGACCAACGTCCACCTTGCCGCGCGCTTCGGCTTCCTCTCCAAGCGCCGCATCGTTCGGAGCAGGTACGTCGAGCCGGAGCACGGCATCTTCGGCGCCCAGATAGCTGAGCTCGAGATCGGCGGGCGGACCGTGCAGCTCGCCAACGTCCACCTCCATCCGCTCGACCCGACGCTACGCCGGAACCCGGTAGACTTGATCCGTGCGGCGCTGAAGGCCCAGGAAACCCACCGGGCCGAGATCGAGCGGCTGTACGCGAGCCTGGAACCGGACATCCCCGCCATCATCCTCGGCGACTTCAACAGCCTCTCCTTCTTCAAGGCGCCGGCGTCCCTTCGGGATAAGGGCTTTGAGGACAGCTTCGCCGCCGTCCACACCGAGGCCGATGCGCACCCAACCTGGCAATGGCCCACGAGGGGCGAGACGATCCACGCCCGGATCGACTACATTTTCCACGATGCGGCGCTTCGGACCCTGGAGAGCCGCGTGATCCTGGACAGCTCCTCTGACCACTTCCTGCTCGTGAGCCGCCTGGCGTTCGCCGATCAGCTTGACTAGATGCCACCTTTCGGTGTAGGCAGTGCAGGCGACGGCCGCGCCGGCCATCACTCCCATTGGCGCACGTAGGAAAGGACACCGCGTATATGGACGCAGCTGAAACACAGCGGCCACTTGATTTCGTCCGAGCCATCGTCGTCGACGATCTGAAGACGGGCAAGTGGGACGGACGGGTGGTGACGCGCTTCCCACCCGAGCCGAACGCGTACCTGCACATCGGGCACTCCAAGTCGATCTGCCTCAACTACGGCATCGCCCAGGAGTTTTCTGGGACCTTCCACCTGCGGTTCGACGACACGAACCCGATGAAGGAGGAGGAGGAGTTCGTCCAGGCGATCATCGAGGACGTACGCTGGCTTGGCGCCGACTTCCGCGAGCACCTCTACTACGGCTCCGACTATTTCGGGCAGATGTACGAGTGGGCCATCCAGCTCATCAAGGCGGGCAAGGCGTACGTATGCGACCTGAGCGCCGACGAGGTGCGCGAATACCGCGGCACGCTCACGAAACCCGGCACCGAAAGCCCGTACCGTAACCGCTCCGTCGAGGAGAACCTCGATCTGTTCGAGCGGATGAAGAACGGCGAGTTCCCCGACGGCTCGCGCACGCTGCGCGCCAAGATCGATATGGCGTCGCCGAACTTCAACATGCGCGACCCGGTCATGTACCGCATCCTGCACGCGTCGCACCACCGCACGGGCGACGCGTGGTGCATCTACCCGACCTACGACTGGGCGCACGGCAACGAGGACTCGATCGAGCGGATCACGCACTCGATCTGCACGCTCGAGTTCGAGGACCACCGCCCGCTCTACGACTGGTTCCTCGACCAGCTCGGCGTCTACCACCCGCAGCAGATCGAGTTCGCGCGCCTCAACGTGACTTACACGATGATGAGCAAGCGCCGGCTGCGTCAGCTCGTCGAGGAGGGCTTCGTCGACGGCTACGACGATCCGCGCATGCCGACGATCGCCGGCATGCGCCGGCGCGGTTACAGCGCCGAGTCGATCCGCAATTTCTCCCTGTCGGTCGGCGTCGCGAAGGCCGACAGCACGGTCGACTTTGCCCAACTCGAGCACTTCGTGCGTGAACACCTAAACAAGACGTCGCTGCGCTACATGGGCGTGCTCAGACCGCTCCGCGTCGTCATCACGAACTACCCGGAAGATCAAGTCGAGGAGTTCGACGCCATCAACAACCCGGAAGACGAAAGCGCCGGCACCCGGAAGGTGCCGTTCTCGCGCGTGCTCTACCTCGAGCAGGACGACTTCATGGAAGACCCGCCCAGGAAGTTCTTCCGACTCGCGCCCGGCCGCGAGGTGCGTCTGCGCTACGCGTTCTTCATCAAGTGCGAGGAGGTCGTCAAGGACGAAGCTGGCAACGTCGTCGAGCTGCGCTGCACGTACGATCCCGAAACGCGCGGCGGCGATGCGCCCGACGGCCGCAAAGTCAAGGCGACTCTGCACTGGGTCTCGGTCGAGCACGCCGTCGACGGCGAGGTGCGCCTCTACCAGCACCTCTTCACGAAGCCCGACCCGGACGAGGTTGAAGCGGGCGGCGACTGGCGCTCGAATATCAACGCCGACTCGAAACAGGTGCTCACCGGCTGCAAGCTCGAGCCGAACCTCAAGGGCCTCGAGCCGCTCACACGCGTGCAGTTCGAGCGCCTCGGCTACTTCTGCACGGACCCCGACTCCACCGACGAGAAACCGGTCTTCAACCGCACGGTCATGCTGCGCGACACATGGGCCAAGATCCAGAAGGCACAGCAGACGAAAGCATCGGGCTGACCGAGCCGAGGCGATGCACTACCTGCTTCGCGTCGTGATCGCGATTCGTGCAACCTGTTTATTGGTCCCGTCCATCAACCTCCGTGGAGGCCGGGCTAGTGAGAATCGCTAAGACCGACCAGACGTACGCTGTCATGCTTGGCGAGGGTGAACTGGTCCGGTTCGACTTACCGCACCTCGGCGGGACAACGCCCCGCGTCGAGCTCGACGAAACCGGCGACGGTTGGCAGCGCATCCGCATGACGTGGCACCTCGATCAAGCCGTCCAACAGGACGAGCTCAGCGTGGCGTTCGCCGTCCAGTTCGAGCCGGACTTCTGGTGGGCGCCGCATCTGGCACCGAACGACGGCGACTGCATCGCCCAGCACGTGTTTCGCTCGCCCGCGCTCATCGCCGCCAAGGCAAGTGAAGTTGTCGCCATCGTTCCCGATCTGGAACTCTGTGGCGCCGACGAGAACGCGCCGTGGGTCATGGACGTGGACGCGCCGAACAAGCGCTTGTGGCTCGGCCTATCGCGCGCCGAGATCGCCGGCCACGTCTGGTTTCGCAAAGCGCCCGGCATGACGCTTGGACCCGGCAGGGTCGATCTCGGCTTCTTCATCACCGCCTACACCGACGAGCGCAAGCCGCTCAACCCCTGGGCACGCGTGAGCCGGTTCCTGTGGGATCGCACCGCACGGCCGCTGCTGGCGACAGGCGAGCCTCTCCTGGCCGGAGGCGAGGCGGCCACGGTGCCGATGGACCGCTATGTCGAGCACACGTACAGATGGGCGTTCGACACGTGGCGCGACGCGGTGTGGCAGGAATTCGATCTTGGCGGCACGCACGTCGGCGCGCCGGCGTTCATCGTCAACGTGACCCAGTCGCCCAATTACCCCGGCGAGTACCATTGGCGCGAACCGCTTTCGATCTGGAACCAGGCCTGGTTCTCGTCGCTGCGCAGCGCGTCGGGCCTGATGCGCTACGCGCAGCGAACAGACAACGACGAGCTCAAGGCACGCGCGCGTCTCACGAAAGAGCTTGCCCTTGCCGCGCCGATGACCGACGGCCTATTCCCGTCCGTCTATCGCTCCGAGATGGTCGACGTTGAGATAGGCGGCCGCGAGCATCGCCGTTCGAAGGGCTGGCAGACGGGGTACTGGACGAACTCGAACCGTTGCCCGCGCGAGCGCGGCGTCACGGATCGCTGGTACCATCTGCTCGACGCGAGTTGGACGTGCCTGCTCATGCTCCGCTGGCACACCGACATCGAGCCCGACCACCGGCTCGTCGACTACGCGCGCACGTATGCCAACAAGCTCCTCACGCTCCAGGACGACGATGGCTTCTTCCCCGCGTGGCTGCATCCGGAAACGCTTGAACCCGCCGACGTGCTGCGCGACTCGCCCGAGTGCAGCATGCACGTGACCTTCCTCCTGAAGCTCGCCGATGTGACGGGCGAGGCTGCGTACCGCGACGCAGCCCTCACAACGATCGATACGCTCCTCGACGAGGTCGCACCGAGCGGGCGGTGGGAGGACTACGAAACGTACTGGTCGTGCTGCTCGTTCGGCCGCGACAAGCTCGTCGGCAAGCGCATCCCGCGCAACGCGCAGTTCAAGCAGAACACGCTGTCGATGTTCTGGACCGCGGAGGCCCTTCTGGCCTGTTACCGCGCGACGCGCAACGAGCGCTATCTCACGTGGGGCGTGCGGACGCTCGACGAGCTCTCGATGTTCCAGCAAGTCTGGCAGCCGCCGTTCATCTACATCCCGGCGCTCGGCGGGTTCGGCGTCATGAACCTCGACGGCGAGTGGAACGACGCGCGCCAGA
>CAZCQN010000136.1:0-3687 GCA_964500825.1 uncultured Verrucomicrobiota bacterium
GTCAGGGCGCGGTAATCGAAGCGGGCGGCCGCGGCGGACAGGTCGACCGAGTTGTTCGTGTTCCAGAACAGGACGGGGCCCTCCACGCGCTTCGCCTTTACCTGGTCTATCAGGGCGACGAACGCTTTGCCGGTGTAGGTCAGGTCGAGCGTGATCCCCTCGGCGTCTTGCACGAGCGCGATCGCCTCGCGCGCCGAGTCAGTCGGGTGGCCGTAGCCGGGACCGTAGTGGTCGGTGTCGAGCGCGAAATCGTCGGGGCCGAGCGCCACATCGGGCACGGAGTCGTCACGATCCCGCAGCAGATCGAGCGAGCCGCGCGCAAGCCGAAGCGCCGCCTCCGCGTTGGCGAAACGGGGCGAGGCGACCTGGACGCCGACGACGCGCGTCGTCAGCCCCGCCAGCCTGAGCCCGAGGACCAGCCCGGCCAGCGTGCCGCACGTGCCGGTGGCGACGAAGACCGCCTGCGGCTGCGGGACCTCGCCTTGCTCGATCTGGCGCGCGAGCTCGAGGCCGGCGTCGACGAAGCCGAGCGCGCCGACGGGCGTCGAGCCGCCCGCCGGGATGAAATACGCCTCGGGACGCTCGAGGCGCTGCTCAGCCTCGAACCGCTCGTAGGCGTCCGTGCCGCCGCTGAGCAGGAGCATCGTCGCGCCGTGGGCATGGAACAGGCGGAGCTTGTTGCGCACGTGCTCGTCGACGGGCTGCGTCCGCAGGCCGAGCACGACGCGGAACCCGCGCGTGCCGCCGTGGATCGTGGTGGCGAGCCCGTGGTTCGTGCCGAGCCCGCCGCACGTCACGAGCGTCGTCCGGCCCTGGGCACGCGCGTCGGCCAGCAGGAACTCGAGCTTGCGCGGCTTGTTGCCGCCGTAGACGGGCGAGGTCTGGTCGTCGCGCTTGATCCAAACCTCGACGCCGAGCCGCGTGCTCACGTTCGCGAGGCGCTCGACGCGCGTCGGCACCGTCACGATCGGCATCCACGGCACCCGCCCCGCCAGGCGCGGAAACGCCTCGAACAGCCACGGCCTTTGTCGGGTCGTCGTCTCGCCGTCCATCAACACGCCTCCATCGGTCTCACCTCATCACTGTACCACAGAGGCATTTGGCAGTCGCAAGTTCGCGGAACGCCCGCGCCCACCGCTTTGTTGTAGTGACGAAAGATACGCAGCGAATGAGTGAGATATACAACGCCAGCGGGCTTCACTGCCGCAGCGAGCACAATGCAGCCAGGGTGAAGAAGACAGCGACGCAAGCGGTGAAGCCCGTTGGCGGGCCCCTCTTTCCAACTCATCCCCACCTCACGCGCACCCGATCCTGTGATACTGTACGCGCCTACGCGCTCATACGATTGCGCGGGACGCCGGCCAATGATCCGCATCGACGACATCCACATCCGGCTCGGGGCCAGGCACGTGCTCCGGGGCGTGAGCCTGAACGTGCGCGACGGCGAGTGCCTCGCCGTCGTCGGGCCGAACGGGTGCGGCAAGACCACGTTCCTGCGCGCACTCGCCGGGCTCGAGCAGACGGACCGCGGCACCATCACGATGCCGAACGCGTGGACCGTCGGCTACCTGCCGCAGGAGACGGTCGTGATAATCGAGCACTCGCTCCACGAGGAACTGCTCGACGCGTTCGCCGAGGCACAGGCGGCCCTCGACGAGATGGCCCGGCTCGAACACCGGATGGCGACGGTCGATCCCGCCTCGCCTGAGCACGCGCGCATCCTGCGCCGCTACGGCGAGTGCCAGCACCTCTTGGCGCACTACGACAGCCACACCATCGAGCCGCGCATTCACCAGGTCGCCGCCGGGCTTGGCTTCTCCCAAACGGACCTGGCGCGTTCGTGCCGCGAGTTCTCCGGCGGCTGGCAAATGCGCATCCTGCTGGCGAAGCTGCTCCTGCGCGACCCCGACGTGCTCCTGCTCGACGAGCCGACGAACCACCTCGACCTCGAATCGACCCTGTGGCTCGAGCAGTGGATCGCCCGGTGCGGCCGCACCGTCGTGATGGTCTCGCACGAGCGCGCCACGATGGACCGGCTCGCCCGTCGGATCGTCTGCCTCGAGCACGGCCGCGCCGACATCTACACGGGCGACTACTCGAGCTACCTCGTGCAAAGCGAGGCCAAGCGCGAGCAGCTCTGGGCAGCCTACGGGCAACAACGACGCGAGATCGCACGCATCGAGGCATTCATCCGCCGCTTCCGTTCCAACGAGAAACGTGCGGCCCTCGTGCAGAGCCGCATCAAGTACCTCGCGAAGCTCGAGCGTGTTGAGCAACCATTCCATCCGACGGCCATCCACTTCGACTTCCCGCACCCGCCGCGCAGTCATCGCGACGTCGTGACGCTGAAAAACCTCGGCCACGCTTACGGCGACCCGGCCGCCGGCGGCGGCCCCGCGTCCCGCGGCGGCCCCGCGTCCCGCGGCGTGCAGGTGTTCTCGGGCCTCAACCTCACGATCGAACGCGGCGACAGGGTCGCCCTCGTCGGCGTCAACGGCGCCGGCAAGTCAACGCTCCTTAAGCTCATCGCGGGCCGGGAGCAGCCGACCGAGGGCGAGTGCCGCATCGGCCGCAAGGTCGAGCTCGCCCACTTCGCGCAGTACGACCTCGAAAGCCTTGCGTCCGAGTCCACCGTGCTCGGCGCGCTCCAGGCCGCCGCCCCCGTCGGCCAGGCGCAACGCGCACGCGACGTCGCCGGCGCGTTCCTCTTCAGCGGCGACGACGCCGAGAAGCCGCTCTCGGTGCTGTCGGGCGGCGAGCGCACGCGCTTCCGCCTCGCCCGCATGCTGTTCAGCCCCGCCAACCTGCTGCTGCTCGACGAGCCGACCAACCACCTCGACGTCACCTCGCGCAGCACCGTCGAGCACGCGCTCCGGGCCTACACGGGCACCGTCGTCGTCGTCTCGCACGACCGCGTCTTCATGGACCGCGTGACGAACCGCATCATCGAGCTCGAGGCCGGCTCGGCGCACGTCTACCCCGGCACCTACAGCGAATACCTCGCGCACAAGGAGCGCCTGCTCGCCGAGCAGTCGGGCCTCGACGACACACCCGCCGCCGACAAGAAGGGCCGGCCTGCACCCATCGCAAAGGCAGAACGCATCCGCCGACAGAAGAAGCGAAAAGCCGTGACGCGGAAGCGCCGCGCGCTCGAACGCCGAATCGAGTCGCTCGAACAGCAGATCGAGCAGCACGAAGCCCGCCTCGCCGAGCTCGAGCAGCAGATGGCCGACCCCGCGCTTGCCACCGACCACGAACAGCTCGCGACGCTCAGCGACGAGCACGCGAGCCTCGCCCGCGAGCACAAGCAGATGCTTCAGGACTGGGAGGCACGCCACGAGGAGCTCCGGGCGTTACCCGACACGGCCGACGGCGAGACGCCCTAGCCCATCAGGCCGAACTTGCGCATCGCCGCGTCGAAGCGGGCGAGGCAGCTCGACCACGACAGCTCGCCGAGGACGTAGGCGCGGCCGTTCTTGGCAAGACGGTTGCCGA
Organism: uncultured Verrucomicrobiota bacterium; assembly: GCA_964500825.1. Classification (GTDB taxonomy): domain Bacteria; phylum Auribacterota; class JABMQX01; order JAFGEW01; family JAFGEW01; genus CAYUZG01. The sequence continues at coordinate 3,496 of CAZCQN010000136.1, forward strand.
GCTCGCGCTGCTCGAGCAGCACGTTGAGGATCTCCTCGAACTCGAAGTACGTGCCGAACGCGAGCCCGCCCTGCGAGCGCTTCGCGTGGTGCGACGTCACGGCACACCGCGCGTGCACGACGACGGGCCGGCCCGCAAGCCACGACTCCATGATGACGATCGACAGGCTCTCGTTGACCGACGGCTGCACGA
>CAZCQN010000136.1:3787-8706 GCA_964500825.1 uncultured Verrucomicrobiota bacterium
AGCCACGACTCCATGATGACGATCGACAGGCTCTCGTTGACCGACGGCTGCACGAACGCGAGCGCCGCCGCGCACGCGTCGTGCTTGTCTTGCTCAGGCACGTAGCCCAGATCGACGACGTACTTACGGTCGACCGGCTGGAGATCCAGCGGCCCGCTGCCGAGGAAGACCAGCCGCAGCTCGTTCTTGTTGTAGCGCTTGTAGGTGCGGAAGTACTCGACGAGCAGCGGCGTGTTCTTGCCGTGCTCGCGCCGGCCCGAGTAGAGAATGAACGGGTCCTTGATCTTGTACGTGCGGCGGAAGCGCTCGGCATCGTACTCGACCGCCGGCTCGAACCCCATCCCGACGACGCCGATCTTGTAGTCGGGCAGGTCGAACATCTCGACGCCGAGATCGCGCTCCGGCTCCGTGTTGAACATGATGCCTTTGGCGTTGTCGAACAGCTCCTTGTAGATCTTCAGTTGCGCGTACGGCTCGTCGTGCAGGCACGGGATGAGCACCGAGCGGTCCGAGACGATCTGTGCGCCCCAGTACGTCGTGCCGAACATATACGGGATGAACAGGAACGCGTCGAACTGGCCGCGTACCGCCTGGAGGTGCCGGTAGAGGGCCTCGCTGTTGACGCCGTTCGAGATCCAGCGCTTCTCCTCGTCGAAGCTCAGCTCGTCGAGCTGGAGGATCCGCTGCTGGAGTGCACGGTAAACGTCCGGGTCGCGACGCTCACTGGCCGGAAACCGATGAACGGCAATGCCGTCGATGGCAGTGCGTCCCGGCTCGAACTCGTTGGCCCAGGTCACGGCGTCGCGTGCGCAGGTCGTGAGCACCTCGATGTCATGCCCGGCCGAGGCCAGGTGCTCGACGAGCAGCTTGGCATGGACCTCCGCGCCGCCGGCGCCCGTCGGACCGTATCGCGGCACTGTGAGCGCAAGCTTCATGCGCGGCCCTGCTCCAGGCCAAGCTTCTGCATCAAGGCGTGAAACCGCTCGAGGCACCGCGCCCATGACAGCTCGCCCGTTACGTAGGCGCGGCCGTTGCCAGCCAAGCGCCTCGCCAGCTCGCGTTGCTCGAGCAACAGGTTGACGATCTCCTCAAACTCGAAGTAGTCGTTGAACGCTAGCCCCCCCTGCGACCGCCTTGCGTGGTGCGACGTCACGGCACACCGCGCGTGCACGACGACGGGCCGGCCCGCCAGCCACGACTCCATGATGACGATCGACAGGCTCTCGTTGACCGACGGCTGCACGAACGCGAGCGCCGCCGCGCACGCGTCGTGCTTGTCTTGCTCAGGCACGTAGCCCAGATCGACGACGTACTTACGGTCGACCGGCTGGAGATCCAGCGGCCCGCTGCCGAGGAAGACCAGCCGCAGCTCGTTCTTGTTGTAGCGCTTGTAGGTGCGGAAGTACTCGACGAGCAGCGGCGTGTTCTTGCCGTGCTCGCGCCGGCCCGAGTAGAGAATGAACGGGTCCTTGATCTTGTACGTGCGGCGGAAGCGCTCGGCATCGTACTCGACCGCCGGCTCGAACCCCATCCCGACGACGCCGATCTTGTAGTCGGGCAGGTCGAACATCTCGACGCCGAGATCGCGCTCCGGCTCCGTGTTGAACATGATGCCTTTGGCGTTGTCGAACAGCTCCTTGTAGATCTTCAGTTGCGCGTACGGCTCGTCGTGCAGGCACGGGATGAGCACCGAGCGGTCCGAGACGATCTGTGCGCCCCAGTACGTCGTGCCGAACATATACGGGATGAACAGGAACGCGTCGAACTGGCCGCGTACCGCCTGGAGGTGCCGGTAGAGGGCCTCGCTGTTGACGCCGTTCGAGATCCAGCGCTTCTCCTCGTCGAAGCTCAGCTCGTCGAACGCCAGGATGCGCTCCTGGAGCTCGAGCAGCGTGTCGATATCGCGCCGGTCATTGGCCAGGAAGCGCCGGACCGGGATACCGTTGACCGTTGTGAGGCCCGGCTCGAACTCGTTCGCCCACGTGACGTGGTTGCGCGCGCACGTCGTGAGCACTTCGATTTCGTGGCCGGCCGCAGCGAGGTGCTCGACGAGCCCCTTGGCGAGCACCTCGGCCCCGCCGGCGCTCGCCGGGTCGTAGCGCGGTATCGTCAGTGCCAGCTTCATATGAGGAGCAGCCACTGATCTGCACAGATCGCACAGATCGGAGGAATCAGATCGGTGCCCATCTGCGCAAATCTGCAGTTCATTCTTTCTCTTTCTTCTGGTCGGCAAGCTCGGCGAACGACGGGCGCAGGTAGTACGGCTCGATCGCCGCGAAGCGTCCGCGCTTCTCCGACGTCGCCAGCAGCGCTGCCGCGCGCAAGGCCGTGTAGGCCGCGTCGGGAAACGCCTGCTGGAACTCGGCCCCCTTGAAAGCGTCCCCGAGCTTCGCCATCACCGCCTCGTCCGGCCCGGCGAAAAGCAGCGGCCCCTCGACCGAGAGGGCAAACTCGCCCGCGCCCGAGACCCACGGCTCGCGGACAACCTCGACCTCATCGCCGCGCACGCAATACATGCCGGCGTAGATGCCGCCCATCTTCGCATCGACGAGCGCGCAGATCGTGGCGTCTTCTGCGCGCTCGACGGTGCGGCAGCCGTAGGCGATCGCCTCGAACGACGGCACGCCGGCAAGCGGCACCCGCAGACCGAACTCGAGCCCCTTGGCGAACGCGACGCCAACGCGAAGGCCCGTGTACGAGCCCGGTCCGAGCCCGATGCCGATCCCGCCAAGATCGCCGAGCGCGACACCGCACCGCTCGAGCAGCCGGTCGAGCGCGGGCCCGAGCTCGGCCGAGTGTTCCGCGCTCCCACGTGCGGCATTCTCGGCAATCGTCTCCGCGCCGAGCACGGCGCCGTCGCGCGCGACCGCCAGCGACCCGACCGCCGCAGCGGTGTCTATCCCGAGCACGAGCATTGTCATTCGTTGTCCGGCGGCGGCCCCGTCTCTGCTGTGGGTGCCGTGCTGACGTAGATGACCGTGAGCGTGGCGCGATCGATCTCGATGCGGATGGGCGGGGCGACCTCCTGCGGCGGATCATACCAAAACCGGTCAATCAGGGCGCCGCGTTGCGTTCGCGACACCTCGATCCGGTCCGGCTTCCCCATGATCCGGTAGACCTCGCCGACGCCCATGCCCGGCTTGACTCGCGCGCTCAGGATTTCCCGGCGCGTCAGCAGAATCTCGGTGCCCATGTTGGTCACGTCGTCGACGACAATAAGCGTCCGCACGAGGCGGCTCTTCCGGTCGTAGACGAGGTAAAGCGTCGAGGCGCCCGCGTGCCAGAAGTAGGCGCGCGCCCCGTCCGTCTGGGGGAAACTGCGAAGAAACATCAGATCCTTGAGCTCGCCGTGCGGCTGGCCGAGCACGTCAAGGGCCTCGTCGAGAGGCATCAGGTAATGAACGGGCATCGGCGCGCGCAGCATCGGGCCGAGGCATGCCTGCACCCGGTCATCCGGGACCCACCCCTGCTGAACCGGCAGCTTCAGCGCCTCCCGACGCGCCGTGCACGAAACGGAACCCGCCGCCGCGATCAGCACGAGCACGATCACTCCGAGCGTTCTCATCCTCACGTGCCTCCGCTTCGTCGTGCCCTTGATACCACGTCGGACACAGCCCCGCAACCTGCCACGCGCGTTGACAGCGCGCCGCGGCAGAAGCTACAAAGAGGAGGGCACCCAAGGTACGCCGAACGGGGACAACATGGCCACGCCCACTGTGATACGACGAATGTGTGCGATCCACGCCGTCGCGCTTGCCGGTCTGCTCGCCGTCTCGTGCTCGTGCGGCAAGCGCGAGACCGACGAGGCCGACGCCGGGGACACGCGCCCGCTCGTCGAGGAAACCGACGTGCTCGGCCATACGCTGCGGCTCGCGGCCTATCCCCAACGCATCGTCTCGACCGCGCCGAGCAACACCGAGCTCGTCCTCCAGCTCGGCTGCCGCGACCGCCTCGTCGGCGTCACGCGCGTCTACGGGTGGCCCGAGCTCGTCGAGGGCGTCACGCGCGTCGGCGGCTACTACGACCCGAGCATCGAGACGATCATGGCCCTCCAGCCCGACCTCGTGCTTGTCGCGCGCGGCGTCTCCCAGGAAATCCTTGAGAAAATGCAGCGCGTCGGCCTCCCCGTGTTCAGCCTCGACACGCAGGACCTCGACGACCTGTACCGCGACATCGCCACCGTCGGCCGCCTGCTCGGCGTCGAGGACGAGGCAGCCGCGCTCGTCGAGAAAACGAAGGCCGGCATCGCCGAGGTGACCGCAAAGACAGGCGACCTCGCCGACGCGGACCGCCCGCGCGTCTTCTGGCTCGGGCAGGAGGAGCCGCTCATAACCGCCGGGCCGGACAACATGATCAACACGCTCTTCGGGCTCGCCGGCGGCGTCAACGTCGCCGCCGACGCCTCGAAGCCGTGGCCGACCTACTCGCTCGAGACGCTGCTCGTCAAGGACCCGCAGGTCATCATCGTCGCCCCGCAGATGCCGCAGGCACAGCCGACGAGCGCCGACGAGGTGCTCCGCCGGCTGCGCGCCCACCCGGTCTGGTCGCAGATCTCGGCCGTCAAGACCGGCCGCGTCCACCTGGTCCGGACCGACCTGATCGGTCAGCCCACCCCCCGCGTCGTCGAAGGCCTCCGCCTCCTGGCCGAGCACTTCCACCCGGAGCTCTTCGAGCGAGATGAGACGCCCGACTGAGGGCAGTGCGTTTCGCCCCTTGCGAGCGGAACCGGTTCGGGGCATAGTGGGTTAGTGAGGGTGGAGAGGCGTTGAGCGAAAGCCGACCGGGGGTTCAGTTATGATCAAGACCTTCTGCGACATCTGCGGCTGCGAGATCAAGGGCAAGACGATGCACTACGAGCTGAAGATCGAGCTCAAGGCCGCCTACGAGACGCTCGAGATCGACCTCGCCGACCTGCTCAA
>CAZCQN010000137.1:0-8600 GCA_964500825.1 uncultured Verrucomicrobiota bacterium
GAGAGACGACGCTCAACGAGTACGCCTACGACTACGAGCGCCGCCTCATCGAGGCGAAGCACAACGGCGTGACGGTCGCCACGTACCGCTACGACGGCCTAGGCCGCCGCGTCCTCGTCACCTTCTACGACGAGCTGGGCGCGCCCGAGTCCGTCACCCGCTACCTCTACGACGGCAGCGCCGTCGTCCAGGAGTATGTCGTCGTGGGCAGCTGGGTGCTCGACGCCGAGTACGTCCACGGCCTCGGCACCGACAACGTGCTCACCATCACGCGCGACGGCTCGACGTGGTACTACCACTACGACGGCCTCGGCTCAGTCACCGAGCTGACCGACTCGACCGGCGCCCTGGCCCAAGCCTACGAATACGACGCATGGGGGATCCCCACCATCTACGACCCCACGTCGAGCATCGGCAACCCCTACCTCTACACCGGCCGCCGCTGGGACGCGCCCATCTCCCTCTACTACTACCGCGCCCGCCACTACAACCCCGCCACCGGCCGCTTCATCCAACCCGACCCCATCGGCTACGACGACGGCCCCAACCTCTACACCTACGTCTCCAACAGCCCGACGGTGTTCGTCGACCCGACAGGCATGGAAGGTGGCTATCACTATGATCTGGAGGAAGAAGCATACGTAACCTACGACCATGGTCCCTCATCTGTGTACGCAACGTTCGGTGTGATAAGCAACGACAACTCCATCGGCGTCACGATGAGACCGCGGCGCCTTGGCGAACCTGTTCCAGAGACGCCCCTGGGCGGGGGCAATTGGGGTGAGGGGCTTATTGAGATTGGGAAGGCGACTCTTGGCGTCGTTGACTCAGTTGCTGTGGGTTTTGTCGATTTCTTCGCCGGTGTCGGTGCCACCTGGGGCAGGGGCATAGACGCTGCCGCGCACGGCGAGAATGTGATTAAGGCTGCCCGGTCGGGTCCGAACCCCTTTGCAGGCGAGCGGAGTCTGGGTCGATTCGGCGATCTCGCCGGCATCGAGGACCATCCTTCGTACATCCGGGGTGAGGGAGTCGGGCGCACCGGTTGGGGCGCGGTCTTCACCGTAGCCGGGGCTGGCCTCACAGAGACGGGCTGGGGGGCTCTACCCGGCCTGCACTTGATGGGGCACGGCACGGGCGAGTACGTTGCGGGACCCGAGCAGATAGTCACCGGCAAGCGGGTACCGAATTCGTACCATGACATGCTCTACGACGCTCAGTCCAATCTTGGCGTTGGCCTTTCGGCCGAGGAGTTCGACACGGGCTACGAGACGGCGACGTTTATCTCCATAACCGCGTCCATGGCAAACTCGGTGACCAGGTCGCCTACAAGGCCCTTCGCGAACTCACGAACGTTGACAGAAACGCATGCTAAGGGCACAACTACTGCCGAAAACCTCTCAGTCGCTTCTGCAAGGGCACATCAGACAGTTGGGACAGGTCGTGGTCCTGTCCATGGAACGAGGGTTCACACAGCGTTCAAGGGAGAGGTGAAGGCATCAGGTAACCCGAACGTCGTACCGGAGCAGTCCTACCTCAACGGACGGCATGTACCCTATGGCACGCGAGGTTCCATACGCGTGGATGTTGTGGAAGGGCCCCTCGATGCACCAACGGCCGTATGGGACTTGAAGACGGGTGGAGCGAAGTTAACACCTGCACGCATCCGGCAAATCCAACAGCACTTGCCACTCCTACCGGACGGGAGCAAGCCTCCCGTCTATGAGGTGCATTGAGTATGAGAATAAGAGACTTGCAACCCTACATCAAGAGGCTGCTTACGGAGTTCGATGGCTTCATTGGCAACAGGGACCTGGTCCTTGCCCAACCGGTGAACCGGATTCTGCGTGGCTTCTGCTTTGACCGGTCGATCGACAAGACAGCCTTCTACGTGAACGCGTTCATTCAGCCCCTGTATGTGCCATTTACGACGATAGACCTAACACTGGGCGAGCGATTGGAGCCGTATGGCTGGAAGTGCACCGAGAGCGGCGTCGCGGACCAGATCGTCGAGGCCGCCCGCGCGAAAGGGGTCGCGTTGATCGAGGCAGGGACATCACCCGAACGTGTGGCGGACTGGATTGCGACGTGGCGCCCGGGCCCCAAATCCTCGTCTGTCCAGCAGCCGTACGCCTTCTCGCTTGCTGCTGCCCATCGGTTCGGCGAAGCGGAGGTGGAGCTTGAACGACTCCATTCCTTGCTTGGGAAGACAATGCAATGCGACTGGGTCACTGGAATGACCGCCGAAGTCGAACAGCTACTCGATAGGCTCAAGAACAAACCGGACGAGGTTGACGGCCTGCTTGTACGATGGGAGGAGGGAACGTTGTCACACTTGGCGACCGAGTACGGACCTCTGCGTTAGAGATTACGGAGATCACAGAACGTCGCACCGCGCTGGCGAGTTCTACTACCATCGCTGCGACGCGCTGGGCCGGCTCACGGACGAGACACAGGAGCTCAGGGAAGGCACGGGCAGGACGCTGTCGTACGAGTATAACCGTGTCAGCAACAGGACGGTGTTCGACTACCCGGGCCCGCTGAGGCTGACCTACGAGTACGACGATCTGTATCGGCCCCAAAAGATCGTCGACGACGACTTCCCCAACAACCCGGTCGCCGCATACACGTACAACGCCGCCGCCGCCGGCCGCGCCGCTCGAGCACGTCTACGACGGCCACGCTTCGCGTTGCTAGGGACGAAGCCTGCGGCTTCGTCAATGCGGCCCGCTTGCGGGCCGGCGGGTGCCTCGTCGAGATCAAGCAGGGAGAGACGACGCTCAACGAGTACGCCTACGACTACGAGCGCCGCCTCATCGAGGCGAAGCACAACGGCGTGACGGTCGCCACGTACCGCTACGACGGCCTAGGCCGCCGCGTCCTCGTCACCTTCTACGACGAGCTGGGCGCGCCCGAGTCAGTCACCCGCTACCTCTACGACGGTGATGCCGTCGTCCAGGAGTACGTCGTCGGTGGTGGCTGGGTCCTCGACGCCGAGTACATCCACGGCGCCGGCACCGACAACGCCCTGACCATCACGCGCGACTCGGCCACGTACTACTACCACTACGACGGCCTCGGCAGCGTCACCGAGCTCACCGACTCAACCGGCGCCCTCGCCCAGGCCTACGAATACGACGCGTGGGGCATCCCCACCATCTACGACCCCACCTCCAGCATCGGCAACCCGTACCTCTACACCGGCCGCCGCTGGGACACGCCGATAAGCCTCTACTACTACCGCGCCCGCCACTACAACCCCGCTACCGGTCGCTTCCTCCAAGCTGACGTAGTCAGCCCCCGACCCCATCGGCTACGACGACGGCCCCAACCTCTACACCTACGTCTCCGGCACCCCGACGAAGCTGATCGATCCGACGGGCATGGAAGACTGGGATACTGACTGGGAGGACGGCGAAGAACGCGCGAAATGGATCACGGAGAGGGCCGGTGTCTTCGCTGACAGGGATATCGCGAAGATCGACATCGGCGAGGTCAAGGACGGCATGCTCCACGTGCGCGAGGAATATGGCGGAGGCGTCATCTCCCTTAAGAAGGCGCGCAAGATCGTCAATGAGCACATGTACGCGGGGAACCTCGCAGGCTCCCCGACAATGCAGAAGAGAATCAAGGAAGCGTTCGCCGGCCGAGGGATTGAGTGCGAGTGCAACCTGCTTTCGGAGGCAGCGAAGGGTGGCGCGCAAGGAATAGCCGAAGGGGCGACGGTGGAAGTCGACTATGCCACGTTGGGCTGGGTCCCATCGCTGCACAAGAAATCGCTCGAGATTCAGGCCGACGCAGCCAACAACGGCGATGTGCTGAGCCAGATCGGTTACGGCCTCGGTAAGGTGGGCATCGACACAGGCTACACGGTGGTCGGTTTGAAGGCCGGGTCCCTGGTGGGACGAGGAGCAGCACGCGTGGCTCCTCGGCTGGTGGGCACACTGAACAAGGCCAAGCCCGTACTCCAGACCGTCGGCATCGTCACCGGCACAGTGGACACAGTCGGGCACAGCTATTGCTCTTATGAAGCCTTCCGTGCCGGCGACTACAACACCGGCACCCATATGCTTGGCCGGTCTCTCCTCTCCGGCATCTTGACCGGCGCGACGATCAAGGATACCTTTGGCACGCGACCGCGAGGTGGGATCGGCCCAGTGCAGAAGGGCGAAGAAGGCGTGCGGCTGTCAAGGAGAGCGGCGGTGGCCCGCGGGGAGATCATTGAGGGGAACCAAGTGACGCTTGACGTGCGCGGAAGCAGAATAAGAACGGACCTCGTGTCTCAGACGAAAGCGGGCAACTGGAGGGTCATCGAGGCAAAGAACGGCCCGTTTGCTCGTCTTACGCGGAACCAGCGAATCGCGTATGAGATGCTCACAAATGGCGCGCCGGCAGTCCCCGTGGGTCGCAATGCGGTGGAGGCAGGGCTGCCCGTGGGCGAAGAGATGCCATTCGACGTACTCATCGATTGGTGGAACCGGTGAAGCGGAAGGCGCGGTGATGTCCGAAGGGAGCATAGTTAAGCGGTTTTTCGCAGCGGCGCAAGGCCACCTCAATCAGATGGGTTTGCGAAAGCGCGCGGGCCTATTCAGATGGGTGGTTCAAGAGAACGTACTTGGCTCGTTGGGGTTGAACTACGCAACATACGGCGGCAGTCACATGGTTGACATCAACCCGGTCGTCGGCGTGGCGCAACTGGGCGTGGAGCGTCTCGTTGCGGAGCTTGGCCTCCCGAAGTCCCCGAAGTACAGGAAGTACGAGTTTCCCAAGTACGTGCCTGCCACTTATTGTGCTCCCTTGGGTTACCTCACCCCGGAGAACACGTATCGCCAATGGAGGTTCTGGGCGGATAAGGCTTCGGCGAAGGCATTCCACGAGGAGTGGGTAGACTGGGATGACGTGTTTCGAGACATGCTTGGCGCATTCCAACGGTATGGCATCCCATTCGTTGAGGAATACACATCCCTCCCTGCGCTTTGCCGGGAAATGGCAACCGGTAGGCTCGGTCACCCTGGCGTGAAGCCGTATCGACTTCCCGTCGCCTGTTTCCTACTCGGCGATGCGGCCGGTGCTCGCGCTGCGCTCGATGATGAGCTCGCGCGACGAAGAGACCACGCGGACAAGGCTACCGGCGAATCCCTGCAGCACGCCCAGCAGTACCTTGCTGATTACCGAGAGTTCGCAGACCGGCTTCTTGCACGGCTCGGCTCTGGCTGAGAACCTGCACAGCGGCAACTGATGGCGAGCACCTTGCCCGTCGGCACCGACAACGTGCTCACCATCACGCGCGCCGCCGCCACGTACTACTACCACTACGACGGCCTCGGCTCGGTGACCGAGCTCACCGACTCGACCGGCGCCCTCGCCCAAGCCTACGAGTACGACGCCGGCAACGCGCGCCTTGGGCAAGGCGACGCGTTGCTAGGGACGAAGGCAGAGCCTTCGTCGTGTAAGCCGCCTCGGCGGCGGCATCCCCACCATCTACGACCCCTCGTCGAGCATCGGCAACCCCTACCTCTACACCGGCCGCCGCTGGGACACGCCGATAAGCCTCTACTACTACCGCGCCCGCCACTACAACCCCGCTACCGGTCGCTTCCTCCAAGCTGACGTAGTCAGCCCCCGACCCCATCGGCTACGACGACGGCCCCAACCTCTACACCTACGTCTCCGGCACCCCGACGAAGCTGATCGATCCGACGGGCATGGAAGACTGGGATACTGACTGGGAGGACGGCGAAGAACGCGCGAAATGGATCACGGAGAGGGCCGGTGTCTTCGCTGACAGGGATATCGCGAAGATCGACATCGGCGAGGTCAAGGACGGCATGCTCCACGTGCGCGAGGAATATGGCGGAGGCGTCATCTCCCTTAAGAAGGCGCGCAAGATCGTCAATGAGCACATGTACGCGGGGAACCTCGCAGGCTCCCCGACAATGCAGAAGAGAATCAAGGAAGCGTTCGCCGGCCGAGGGATTGAGTGCGAGTGCAACCTGCTTTCGGAGGCAGCGAAGGGTGGCGCGCAAGGAATAGCCGAAGGGGCGACGGTGGAAGTCGACTATGCCACGTTGGGCTGGGTCCCATCGCTGCACAAGAAATCGCTCGAGATTCAGGCCGACGCAGCCAACAACGGCGATGTGCTCAGCCAGATTGGCTTCGGTCTCGGCAAGGGGGGCATCGAAGTAGGCTACACGGTGGTCGGCCTGAAGGCCGGGTCGCTAGTCGGGCGTGGGGCAGCCAGGGTGGCGCCGCGGCTGATGAGCACACTGAACAAGGCCAAACCTGTCCTCCAGGGTGTTGGCATCGTCACCGGCACGGCCGACACGGTCGGTTACACCTACTGCTCCTACGAAGCTTTCCGAGCGGGCGACTATAACACCGGCGCGCATATGCTGAGCCGAGGCACTCTATCCGGGATCTTGACTGGCGCCCTGATCAAAGATACCTTTGGCAGCAGCAAGCCCACCTCGAAGCAGACCGGCTCGTACACGAACAGACATGAGAGCGGCAACAGGTATCACGGTAAGGGTCCCCAGAGCCGCGCACAGAGGACGGCGAATCAGATCGCAAGGCAGTATGACGATCCACACGTAAGCACGGATTGGACACCGGCAGCGAACGACCGCGAGGCGTTTATTGACGAGGCCTGGCGAATCTACCACGACGACGGGGTCAAGAATCCTGACAATTACAATAAGATAAACTCACCTGGATACAAGTTCATCAAGCACCTCCTTGGCGAGGGATGAGGAGTATCGTGGAAGCGAGTGGCGATAGGCAGTTCAGAATCCGTGACTGGGGATGCAGAAGAGTCATGTGGGTTGACTCGGAACGAATCGAGGATTGCCTCCGCTTCTACAGGCGCGAGAAGCTGGACGGGGTAGTGATATGTCCCCCCGAATACAACCGGAAAGACATCGAGTTCCTACGGGATCACGCGTATATTCGGGGCGTCATCTTTCTGATGTTTGTTCGTGTCGACCTCAGCCCGCTTCAAGCCTTGAAGGACCTGAGGTTTCTGTCCTACGAAGACTGCAGGCAACCGGTGGACCTATCCGCCTTCCCAAGACTGGAGGAGTTGAGGGCAGAATGGCATGCGGGCCTGCGACTCCCAGGGCAGTCCAAGACGCTGCGAATCCTTGCCTTGTGGAAGTACAAACCATCGAAGAGGGACCTGACAGAGCTGCCTGACTTCCCGCAGCTCGAAGAGCTGGTGATGGTGCAGTCGCCCTTGACCTCAATCGACGGCATCGAGCGCTACGGGACGCTCAAGCGCCTCGAGCTGTCGTACCTCACCAGGCTGGAGCGGATCGGGGCAATCGCGGGGCTTGCGGATTCCCAGCTCGAAGAGCTCGACTGTCTCAAGTGCAGGAAGATCCAGGACCACAGCGCTGTTCGGGTGCTGCGCTCACTCAGGGTGCTCAGGTTCAACAGCTGCGGAAAGATGCCTGACATCAGCTTTCTCGACGACATGCCTAACCTGCGGGACTTCCGATTTGTCGACACCGATGTTCTAGACGGCGACCTCCGTCCCTGCCTACGGCTGAAGGGAGTCGGCTTCACCCGCAAGAAGCACTTCAGCCATACGCCCAAGGAAGTCAGCAGGATCATCAAGCGGAACACCTGAGGCCGATCCGCCTTCAGGCCGCGATTTGGCGGCATGCCGCGTTGATGCTGACGTATCAGTACGACAACCTGCACCGGCTCAAGGCGATCGACGACGGCGACGAGGTTGCCACCTACACGTACAACGCGGCCGGTGAGCTGACGCGCCTCGACCTGGACAACGGCACGTGCGCGAAGTACACGTACGACGCCGTCGGCCGGCTCAAGAAGCTGGTCAATCGCATAGTCGGCGGGCCGGTGATCTCGTCGTACCGCTACCGGCGCAACAAGGTCGGCTGCCCCACGCGCGTCACCTACCACGACGGCCGCTACCGGTTCTACGACTACGACGGCAACGCGTCGCGTTGCCAGGGACGAAGCCTGCGGCTTCGTCAATGCGGCCCGATCAACAGACTCTGATATGAGAACGATCGGGCCGCCCTGTATCGGCTCACGCGCGAGCAGCACTGGGACCCGCAGGGCGCCAACTTGCTGTGGCACAGGTACGCCTACGACGATGCCGGCAACCGCCTCAAAAAGCTCTACGACGGCGAGCAGAGCGGCGACCAGTACGACTACGCCTACGACGGACTCAACCAGCTCACGGCCGTCTCGGCCACCGGCACGCCCGGTGACCGCAGCGACGTGACCGGCACGGTCACCGACGAGAACCTGTCCGCCGTGACCGTGTACAACACGACGCTGGTGGGCGAGTTCGAGGCGCAGCTCAGGAAGGACTTCTTCATTGCGCGCGCCGTCGATCTCGCCGTTGGCGACAACGACCTGTACGCGCTCGCCGAGGACAAGGCCGGCAACGAAGAGCGCTACCCGCAGGACCCGGGCGAGTACCACACCGTCACGCTCGAGGCGCCGCCGACGCCGCCGGCCCTGCCGCTTGAGCACGTCTACGACGAGAACGGGTGCCTCGTCGAGATCAAGCAGGGAGAGACGACGCTCAACGAGTACGCCTACGACTACGAGCGCCGCCTCATCGAGGC
>CAZCQN010000138.1:0-8528 GCA_964500825.1 uncultured Verrucomicrobiota bacterium
AAGCCGATCATCGTCGGCTTCTGCGGCGGCGACGGCATCGGCCCCTACATCGCCAACGTCACCCGCAGCCTGCTCGAGCGGATGCTTTCTGACGAGATCGCTGCCGGCAAGGTCGAGATGCGCACCATCGAGGGCCTCACGATCGAGAACCGCTTCAAGCACATGAAGGCGATCCCCGATGACGTGCTCGCCGAGCTCAAGCAGTGCCACGTCATCCTCAAGGGCCCGACCGAAACTCCCCAGAAAGGCGACCCGCGCGGCAACATCGAGAGCGCCAACGTCACGATGCGACGCGAACTCGACCTGTTCGCCAACGTCCGGCCCGTCAAGGTGCCCGAGCTCGGCATCGACTGGACGTTCTTCCGCGAGAATACCGAGGGCGCCTACGTGCTCGGCTCGCGCGGCATCGAGGTGACCCCCGACCTCGCCTTCGACTTCAAAGTCATCACGTCGCAGGGCAGCGAGCGCCTCATCCGGCTCGCGTTCGAGTTCGCCAAGAAGAACGGCTACAAGCACGTCACGATCGTCACGAAGGCCAACGTGGTCAAAACCACCGACGGCAAGTTCAGCGAGATCGGCGCCCGCATCGCCAAAGAATACGCCGAGATCGACTGCGACGAGTGGTACATCGACATCATGACCGCCAAGCTCATCGACCCCGCCCGCCGCAGCCAGTTCCAGGTCTTCGCCCTGCCCAACCTCTACGGCGACATCCTCACCGACGAGGCGGCCCAAATCCAGGGCGGCGTCGGCACCGCCGGCAGTGCCAACATCGGCAAGCGCACCGCCATGTTCGAGGCCATCCACGGCAGCGGCACCCGCATGGTCAAAGAAGGCCGCGCCGAGTACGCCGACCCCTCGAGCATGATGCGCGCCACCGTCCTGCTCCTGCAGCACATCGGCTACGCCGACAAAGCCGCCCAGCTCGAAAAAGCCCTCGACATCTGCCAGCTCCACGAGAAGAAGCTCCTCGCCACCGGCAAGAAAGACGGCGCCACCGCCGCCGCCTACGCCGACTACGTCATGCAGACCGTCGCCGCCCCCGACCTCGACGCGAAGTGGCAGAGCTACCAGAAGAAGTAGCCACAGATCGCACAGATCAGCACGGTCGGGAACCTCGCAGCGTGGTCCTCGGCCGGAGCGCCGTAGGCGCGATAGGTGGTAGCCTGGGCCGTAAGGCCCAGGTAGTATGCCACGCAAAGCCCACCAGAGCCCCGTAGGGGCGGCAGATTGCGAGGCCGCAAATGGCGAACACCTACGCGTGCTTGCACTACCACGTCGTCTTCAGCACGAAGGATCGTGAACCCCGCATCGGCGACGAGATCCGCCAACGTCTCTACGACTACCTCGGCGGCATCGTGCGCGCCGCCAAGGCCAAGCTGGTCGCGATCGACGGAACGCCCGATCACGTTCACCTGCTCATCGGCATGGGCACTGAGCCATCCGTGGCGGCAATACTCAGCAAGATCAAGGCGAACTCGTCTCGTTGGATGAACGAGACATTCCCAACCAACCCTCGCTTCGAATAGCAGCGCGGCTACGGCGCCTTCGCCGTCAGCAAGTCGAGCATCCCCGAGGTGAAGGACTACATCGAGAACCAGGCCGAGCACCACCGAACGCGCACGTTCAGAGAGGAGTTCATCGCCTTCCTCAAACACCACGGCATCGAATACGACGACCGCTACGTGTGACGACATTCCCTGCCGCGCCTACGGCGCTCGGATTCCATGTTTGGCGGCTCGTAACCTGGGCCTTACGGCCCAGGCTACCGCCTGCCGCCGCTCCGCGGCTGTGCCTGACCAACTCGCGAACGGCAGACAAGCTGCAGCAGGGCACGACCGTAGATTGCCCAAGAACCCTATTGAGCACGAGGCCGAGAGAGAGGAGACCGTACGGCATTTGGAGTCCAACCTCCAGGACAGCAGCCGAAACAGACGAGACAACACGGCATTTGGAGTCCAAGCTCCAGGACGGCAGCCAAAAGAGACAACCCAACACAGCATCTGGTGTCCAAGCTCCAGGACAGCAGGACAACCGAGCGCCGGAGGCGCGATAGGCGGTAGCCTGGGGCGTCAGCCCCAGGAACGCCGCACACAACACAAGCCTCGAGCCCCGTAGGGGCGTCAGAACTCGGGGGCACCCTTGCGCGGCCGCCCCTCATGGTGTACTCTCCCGCGCGTCTTGGGGCGGGTGTTTGGAGCCAAAGGAGGAGGTTTCTCGGTGGCGAGGAAGGTTGAGCGGGCGCTGATCAGCGTCGCGGACAAGACGGGCCTGGTGGAGTTTGCCCGGGGGCTGCACGAGCTGGGGATCACGATCCTGTCGACGGGCGGCACGGCGCGCGCGCTGAGCGAGGCCGGCATCCCCGTCACGCAGGTCTCGGACCACACCGGCTTCCCCGAGATCCTCGACGGCCGCGTCAAGACGCTGCACCCGAAGATCCACGGCGCGCTGCTCGGCCTTCGCGACAACCCCGCGCACCAGAAGCAGATGGCCGAGCACGGCATCAAGCCGATCGACCTCGTCGTCGTCAACCTCTACCCGTTCGAGGACACCGCGGCCGAGGAAGGCGCCACGCGCGACGAGATTATCGAGCAGATCGACATCGGCGGCCCGTCGATGGTCCGCTCGGCGGCCAAGAACTACCAGGACGTCGGCGTGGTGACCAGCCCCGCGCAGTACGACCGCGTCCTGGCCCAGCTCAAGGACAACGGCACATTGTCCGGGGAGTTCCGCCTCGAGCTCGCCGCTGAAGCGTTCAAGCTGATGAGCCGCTACAACGCGGCGATCTGCGCCTACCTCGACGGGCTACGCACCAAGGGCCCCGTCGAGCACCCGAAGGAGCTGCAGCTCACCTACCTCAGGATGCGCGACCTGCGCTACGGCGAGAACCCGCACCAGCAAGCGGCCCTCTACCGCGAAACGATCTTCACCGAGCCGTGCGCCGTCGCCGCCGAGCAGCTCTGGGGCAAGGAGCTTTCTTTTAACAACTACCTCGACCTGAACGCCGCCGTCGAGCTCGCCAAAGAATTCCACGAGTGCGTCGCCGTCATCATCAAGCACACGAACCCGTGCGGCGTCGCGCTCGGCACCAACCCGAAAGAGGCGTACGTCAAGGCGCGCGCGACCGATCCCGATTCGGCTTTCGGCAGCGTCGTCGCCTTCAACCGCCGGATCGACGCCGAGACCGCCGAGGTGCTCAACGAAACCTTCATCGAGGTGATCGTCGCGCCCGGCTACAACGTCGACGCCCTCGATCTCCTCAAAAAGAAAAAGCAGCGGCGCCTCATGCAGCTCGAGGGGATCGAGACGTGGGCCATGGTCGGCGGCACCGTGCTGCCCGACCGCGACCTGCGCAAGATCGTCGGCGGCCTGCTGACACAGGAGCGCGACATCAAGCAGGTCACGCCGCAGACGGTCAACGTCGTGACCAACCGCGCGCCGACCGACGACGAGATGCGCGCGCTCATATTCGCCTGGAAGGTCTGCAAGCACGTCAAGTCGAACGCCATCGTCTACGCGAACGCGACCGAGACGCTCGGCATCGGCGCCGGCCAGATGAGCCGGGTCGACTCGTCGAAGATCGCCGTAATGAAGGCAGAGAAGCCATTGAAGAACTGCGTCGTCGCGTCCGACGCGTTTTTCCCGTTCCGCGACGGGGTCGATGCGGCCATCGACGCCGGCGCCACGGCCATCATCCAGCCCGGCGGCTCGGTGCGTGACGAGGAGTCGATCGCCGCGTGCGACGAGCGCGACGTGGCGATGGTCTTCACCGGCATCCGCCATTTCCGGCACGCATAGGAGCGAAGGGAGGCGCATGAAGATACTGGTCGTAGGCGGCGGCGGCCGCGAACACACGCTCGTGTGGAAGCTCAGGCAAACCCCGCAGGTCAAGGCCCTCTACTGCGCGCCGGGCAACGGCGGCATCGCCCAACACGCAACGTGCGTCGCGATCAGCGCCGACGACATCGCCGGCCTCGTCGAGTTCGCGCGCACGCAGCAGATCGACCTGACCGTCGTCGGGCCCGAGGCGCCGCTGTACGCCGGCATCGTCGACGCGTTCCACGACGCCGGCCTGCGCATCTTCGGCCCGACGGCGCGCGCCGCCCGCATCGAGGGCAGCAAGATCTTCGCCAAGGAGCTGATGACCCATTACAACGTGCCGACCGCGCTCTACCGCATATTCGACAACCCCGACGAGGCGGCCGAGTACGTCGCGAAGGTCGGTGCGCCGATCGTGATCAAGGCCGACGGCCTCGCCGCCGGCAAGGGGGTGATGGTCTGCTCGACCGGCGAGGAAGCGCTCGCCGCCATCGACCGCACGATGCGCCAGCGCGCCTTCGGCGACGCCGGGAACCGCGTCCTCGTCGAGAAGAAGCTCGTCGGCGAGGAGGCGTCGGCCCTCGCGTTCGTCTCGGGCGAGTCGTTCGTGCTCATGGACTCGTCGCAGGACCACAAGCCCGTGTTCGACGGCGACAAAGGCCCGAACACCGGCGGCATGGGCGCCTACTCGCCCGCGCCCATCGTGGACCGCCTCGCCTGGGAGCGGATCCGCACCGAGATCTTCGAGCGCATCGTCGGCGGCATGGCGGCCGACGGGCTCGACTTCCGCGGCGTGCTCTACGCGGGCCTGATGATGACCGACGACGGGCCGCAGGTGCTCGAGTTCAACGTGCGCTTCGGCGATCCCGAGAACCAAGTGCTCATGCCGCGCCTCGAAGGCGATCTGGTCGACGTGCTCCAGAGCGTCATCGACGGCACGCTCGAGGGCACCGAGCTGTGCTGGTCGAGCAGCGCGGCCGTCTGCGTCGTCATGGCGAGCGGCGGCTATCCCGGCAGCTACGAGAAGGGCAAGCCGATCACGGGCCTCGAGGAGAACGCCGCCGATCCCGACGTGGTCGTCTTCCACGCCGGCACGCGGCTCGACGGCGACACGCTCGTGACCGCCGGCGGACGCGTGCTCGGCGTCACCGCGAGAGGGCGCACGCTTGAGTCGGCAATCGAAACCGCGTATAACGCCGTCGAGATGATCAGCTTCGAAGGGGCCCACTACCGCACAGACATCGGCGCGAAAGCGCTCCGGTAGCACGAGGGGAGGCCGACGCACGTGATGAACCGCGCACAGACAACCACCCAGGCGCTCGTGAGCATCGTGATGGGCAGCACGTCCGACCTGCCGGTCGTGCACAAGACCATCGACGTGCTCAAGCAGTTCCACGTCGAGTACGAGGTCAAGGTGCTCTCGGCCCACCGCACGCCCGACAAGGCGGCCGAGTTCGCCAAGCAGGCCCGGGCCCGTGGCATCCGCGTGCTGATCGGTGCCGCCGGCGGCGCCGCACACCTTGCCGGTGCGCTCGCAGCCAACTCGCCGCTGCCCGTCATCGGCATCCCGGTGCCGACCGAGCACCTCGGCGGGCTCGACTCGCTGCTCTCGACGGTGCAGATGCCGGCCGGCGTGCCGGTCGCCACCGTCGCGATCGGCGAGGCCGGCGCGAAAAACGCCGCCCTGCTCGCGATCGAGATCCTGGCGCTTTCCGATCCCGCGCTCCTCAAGCGGCTCACCAACTACCGCCAGGACCTCGCCGATGAAGTCGAGAAAGCAGCGCGCGACGTCCGCCAGGAATAGCTGTGGAAACTAAGGTCCTCAAGATCGATCCGGTACAGCCAGACCCTGACGTGATCGCACGCGCGGGAAAAATCCTCGACGCCGGCGGCGTGATCGCGTTCCCGACCGAGACCGTCTACGGCCTCGGCTGCCTGGCCGAGCACACCGAGGCGGTCGCACGCATCTACGAGATCAAGCAGCGGCCGCGCGAGCGCGCGCTCGCCATCTACCTGGCCGACTCCCCGGACGTCTTCGACCACGTCGAGCACGTCTCGATCGAGGGCCACCGCCTGATCGAGCGATACATGCCGGGCCCGATCACGCTGATCTTCAGCGACCGCACGTCCGGCAAGACCGGCTTCCGGGTCCCAACCCACCCCGTGCTGACTGAACTGATCACCACAGCCGGTCGGCCGCTCGTCGGCACGAGCGCCAACATCAGCGGCCGGCCAAGCCCGACGAGCGCGGCCGAAGTGCTCGCCGCATTCGAGGGACGCATCGACGCCGTCCTCGACGCCGGCCCCACGCCGCTCGGCGTCGATTCGACCGTCATCGACTGCACCACCTCGCCGCCGACGCTCCTGCGCGAGGGCGCCATCGCCGCCGATGAGGTCCGCGCGCTGCTCGGCGGGCCGCTCGCCGACGGCCGGGATCCGACCGCGTCCCCGACGTGAATTGGGTTGACTTGGCCGGGCGCCCCCACTAGCCTGCCGCAAAGCACCGGAACGGAGCACGATGCCGAAACGCGTCCTGTTCGTCTGTACAGGCAACACGTGCCGCAGCCCCATGGCGGTCGGCCTGCTGCGTAAAATGGCGCCGCACCTGGAGCTCGACATCCGCTCGGCGGGCACCGCCGGGTACAGCGGCTCGCCCGCCAGCACGCTGGCAATCGACGCGATGCACGAGGTCGGCATCGACATTGCCGACCATCGCTCCTCGACGCTCAACGGCGATATGATCGAGGAGGCCGACCTGATCTTCTGCATGGCCGAGCGCCATCGGCGCCACATCGTCGACTGGTTCAAGAGCATGAGCGACAAGGTCTACCTGATGCGCGAGTTCGACCCCGAGCGGACCGACTCGGATTACCCGGACGTGCCGGACCCGATCGGCCTCGACATCGACGCCTACCGCCTCGTGCTCACCATGCTTGAACGCTCCATGCACGAGGTCATCAAGATCTTATGAAAGTCGCCGTCGCCGCCGATCACCGAGGATACGAACTCAAAGAGCACGTCAAGCGCTGGCTCGCCGCACACGGACACGAGGTGACCGACTTCGGCACGGACAGCACCAAGTCGGTCGACTACCCCGACTACGGCTTCGCGGCAAGCGAGGCGGTCGCCGGCGGCAAGGCCGATGCCGCCGTCCTGTGCTGCAACACCGGCATCGGGATGAGCATCGCGGCCAACAAGGTGCCCGGGATCCGGGCCGCGCTCGTGGCCGACCCCGAGTTCGCCGCCACCAGCCGCTCGCACAACAACGCCAACGTGCTCTGCCTGGCCGGCGAGCGAACGAGCGGCGCCGGGGCCGACGCGATCCTCGAGGCGTGGTTCTCGACCGAGTTCCAGGGCGGGCGCCACGCACGCCGCCTCGGCAAAATCGCGGACAAGGAACGCCCGAAAAATAGGGACAGGCACTAATTTCCCCCGGGAGAATTAGTGCCTGTCCCTATTTTTCGGACGGGGATTCTTGCTCGGGCGCGACGTTGCCCATCGCCTTGAGGACTTCCTTGCGGAGCTGGTCGGCCTTGATCATGATGTCGATCAGCTCGTCCTCGGCCTTCTCGTCTTCCTTGGGCCGAATCTCGTACGCCTTGCGCAGGTTCTGCATGAGCCGGCCAAGGTTGTCGCCCATCTTCTCGATCAGATCCTCGGCCGTCGGCACCCGGCTGTGCAGCATCACCTTCGGCCCGCGGAAGAAGCCCATCTTCTCGAGCTTGATCTCTTCCTCGTCGTCGGCCGGCTCGTCCTCGGGCAGGTCCATGTAGTAGAAGCGCGGGTCGTCGCGCAGGATGTCGGCCAGCTCCTGGAGCGATACCTCGGGCCGCTCGCTCTGCTCGCAGTGCACGTACCAGAGCTTCTTGACCGGGACAAGATAGTCGCTCATCTCGTCCATGACGCGCTCGGCCCAGTCGGCGAACTTGTGTGCCATTCGCTCCGTGCTCCTTCTATCCCCACATCGACTGTATCGGCAGCCGGCCACGGACGCTACAGGATTCGCACGCAGGCGCGTCACGCCGCGATGCGCCGCATCACAAGGCCCGTGAGCAGCTTCGGGTAGAAATCCGTCGACTTCTGCGGCATCACCGCCCCGCTCGAGGCGACGGCCCGCACCTGGTCGATCCGGGTCGGGTTGACGAAGAACCCAGCCTGGTACTCGCCGCCGCGCACGCCGTCGAGCCCCTCCTCGATCGTCGGCACGTACCAGATGTTGCCGACCTCGTTCTGCTGCTCCCTCGACATGCCGAGCAGGTGGTCGAGGATCAAGCCGTGCAGCACGGTCACGTCGAGCTCGAGCAAAGGCCCCGCTGCCGCGCGACGGACCGGCTCAGGAATCGTGCCGCGGTCCGACAGCGTCAGGAGCAACGCCGTGCCGCCCCCCGTGTAGAGCGCCATCCTCGACTGTGTTTCCCGGTCGGGCCGGAGCCGGCCGGCGAGCCGATCGGGCGCGCACTCCTCGATGGCGAAGAACGGCGCGAGCTTCTCGCGCACGCGCGCGGGGTCGAACCCGCGCAGGCTGCGCACGAGCCGGTGCGTCGGGCGGATGACGAGCCCCTCGTCGTCCATGTTGACGAGCGTCACCATCCGCCAATCGTACGGCCCGCCTTCGTCGTGCGTGCGGCGCATCTCGTCGCGGTAGTTCACCGCCGTCTCGTACCGGTGATGGCCGTCGGCGACGAAGAGCTGCTTGTCGGCCATCACCT
>CAZCQN010000139.1:0-8442 GCA_964500825.1 uncultured Verrucomicrobiota bacterium
TGTCTCACCTCCGAGGGGGAGTATGAGACATTATTTATGCGGCTGTCAATAGCCCACCCGAGCCGGAATGAGATTCTGAACGAGGAAGGACTCGCCGAGGTTAGGATCGCGCCGTTCGCAGAAAGGGTCATTGCGATCCTCAAGGGCAAGTATGATCAAGTTCGAGGGAAGACGCGGGGGTACGGCAAGAAGAAACTGCCATAAGAAAAGGGCCCTTGCGGGCCCCCGATGGCATTCGCCATCCACCTCCAGATAACTGGATTGTCAATACAATCGGCCACGCTGGCGGATTTGTCAAGCGTGAAAAGCCTGTGGTGCGACCGGCCCATCAGGCCGGCCAAGCGCGCGGTCTGGGACGACATGAAAGCCGTCCTCCGCCTCCTCGGCCGGGCGGTGCCACGACCCGGGTAGCGGCATGACCCGCGAGGCGTTAGGATGCTACCAGTTTGGCAACCTGGTTCCCCAGTCTCGCCAACACCTTGGCGTGTCAACGAAGTGGATCGGGAAGATCATGCTGATCGGTCTACTGATTGCTCACACGAAGAAGGGCGGTTATCCCAATGACGAATCAACAGATTAAGCGCGCTGCCTACGATAGAGTCATGAAATGGGAACAAGAGCAGGGCCGTACCTGTCAGGTGCACGAGAACGACGGATACGACCTCCTGAGCAGGAGCGTTGATGGCGACGAGATCCGGCATATCGAGGTGAAGGGCACAACCGCCCGATCAGCCTCGCAGTTTGCGCTAGAGGTTCCTGAGTTCAACGCGATGCGCGAAGACGAGAGGTGGTGGTTGTATATCGTCACGGGCATCGGAGACCGACCTGCTCTCCATAGTCTCGACCGAGCGAGAGCCTTGAACCACCTGTGCGGCATCTACTACCAGTTCCTGTTGAAGTTCGGGGTAGGGGATTTCACCAACGATGCGTGAGCGACGGCCTGAACCGTCCTGATAAGGCGCGCGGCGGGTCAGGGTCGTTGGGTTGCAGACGAGAGGAGAATGCCATGCAGTACATCTACGATTCTCGCGGCAATGCCGTTGGGTTCATCAATGGACGTTACATCCACTCGATGCGAGGTGAAGCAGTTGGTCAGCTCAACGGTAGTCACGTGCACAGACTCTCTGGATCCTACGTGGGTGAACTAGACCATGACATGGTTGTGGACAAGCACGTGGGGGACTACGGCAACATTGGGAACCCCGGCAATCCCGGAAACCCCGGTTCGCCCGGGAACCCCGGAAACAGAGGGGCAGCGAACTACGGCTACCCCGATGTCTTTCACGACTTGATGGAATAGCTCAACAAACTGGCGTAGCTGAGGCTGTGCCGTCCGCTGGAGGGAAGAATGATCCGGGCTCTTTTGATCTTGTGCCTCGGCCTCGTTTTTTTTCGAGGGATGCGGACGAAACCAGACGAGCACGCCAGCGGATACGCCAATGACGACGACAACGACGATCGTGAGTGCCCGGATGCTGCCCGTGCTGATAAGAATGGACGACGCGAAGTCTGGGACGACATGAAAGCCGTCCTCCGCCTCCTGGGCCGAGCGGTGCCGAAACGTCAGGGATGCACATGGGGCGCGCGTCTGTCGGAACATCCTGGCCGCAGGCGGGTCGAACCCGGCGGCTGAGTGCGCGGCCTGCCTCGCCGCAGGCAGGTATGCCGCGCGGGAGAACCTGGTCGTTGGGACCCGCCACAAGAGGAGGTCGATGATGTCTATCCGGAAGCTGGTCGTACTGCTGCCCGCCGTTGTTGTGCTTGCCGGCGTCGCGCTCACGGCCTCGGCTGACCGCGGCTCGATCCCATTTACGCCGAACGTGGAGATCTTCGAGCCGACGCAGCGGGCGATGATCGCCTGGAACGGCACGGAGGAGATCCTGCTGCTCACGACGGACCTGCGGGCCTCCGAGCCGACGAAGGTCCTCGAGGTCATCCCGCTGCCGGCCGAGCCGGAGGTCAAAGAGGGCGACATCGAGGCGTTCCGCCGGGCCGTGCAGATCATCAACAGCCGGCAGGAGGCTGCGAAGGGAGGCCGTGGCCGTTCGCTCGGCGGCGAGAAAGCCCAGCCGCCGGCCGGCGAGATCACGTTCCACGAGAAGATCGGCGCGCACGACATCTCGGTCGCCCACGTGCTCGACGGCGACGGCTTCATCGCCTGGGTCGAGGAGTACCTGGAGAAGCAGGACGTCGAGAACCCCACGATCCCCGAGCCGCTCAAGGAGGTCGTGAACGAGTACATCGAGGAAGGGTACACGTGGTTCGTCTTCGACGTGGTCGAGCTCGGCCCGGAGGTGAAGACAAACGACGCGATCCAGTACCGGTTCAAGTCCGACGCCGTCTACTACCCGCTCAAGATCACGCGCACCGAAACCGGCAACACGACCGTCGAGCTGCTCATCCTGACGCCGCGGCTGTTGAGCGCCTTCCCGGGATACCCGAAGAGCCTTGTCCAGTTGCCACACCAACCCGTCCGGCTCACGGCGCGGGAGCTCGAGTCGCTCAACGAGGAGATGTGCGAGCTGCTCGACAAGCAGGACGGCATGATGCTGCGCATCTGGCGGATCACCGGCAAGCTCCCGGAGTTCAAGGCCGACCTGATCGCCAAGTAAGTGGACAGGTCCCATAGCGCTGCTCGACCCCGGCGCGTTCGCAGTGACGTGCACGATTCGGGCTTGATCGCACAGACGCGGGCGAACACAATGCTTCCGCAGCCCTGAGAGCGGAGGTGGGTGCTTGAGGCTGGGCGAACAAACGCTTCTCACGTACTTCTCGACCGACGGCGTTCGGTTCAAGCAAGCAGATGATGTTCACGTTGCCGTCCAGCGGTTCCGGCAGCGACTCGAGAAGCACCTCAACAAGAAGCGAATCGCTGTCTCGTGGCAGCCGACGCCCGAGGGCTGCAACCTGTCGCTGCAGTTCGTCGAAATCGACCGAGGAAGACCGGGGCTCGGTCTGTTCTTGGGCCTCTTCGGGGGACTGCTCCTGTCGGCGTTCGTGCCTCCTGCGCGTGTTCGCATCGAGGGCACCCTCTTGACGGCCTCGTCGGACTTTCCCGCCAGCGATTTCTGGCACGTGGCAAGGGCCTCCGCGGCAACTGCGAAGACAGGGTTGCGGGTGTGCGCCGACCGGACGGCGAAGAAGACCGCCCGCACCGTATGGCGGTGGCTCAATCGACAGGCTTCTCAGGCGCTTCGGGCCCGGCCCGTCTAGCCTGCCGCCGCGCCTGCCATCCTCAACGGCCGCTGTTTCTGTTATGGTCCTGCGCATGAGCAATGGCGCGCCCAAGTATGCGCAGGTGGCCGTCGATGCGGCGGTCGGCAAGCGGCTCGACTACGCCGTGCCCGACGAGCTGCGAGGGCGGCTGCGCGTCGGCTCGCGCGTGTGGGTGCCGCTCGGCAAGCGCAAGGTGCAAGGCACGATCACCGCGTTCCCCGCCGAGCCGTCCTTCCCGAAGCTCAAGCCGATCATCGGCGCGATCGACAGCGGCCTCGTCGTCCCCCCGAACCTGCTTCGGCTCGCGCACTGGATCGCCGACTACTACATGGCCGACCTCGGCGCGACGCTCAAGACAGTCGTGCCCGCGAGCGTGCGGAAGCCGTCGCCGCCGGCGAAACGGGTGCGCGTCGTGCAGCGGGCCGTGACACTCGACGAGACGCGAAAAGCGTGCGTGGACAAGCGCCGCCGGGCGCCGAAGCAAGCGGCCGTCCTCGACGTGCTCCTCAACACGACGGGCGAGGTCGAGCTTCCCGAACTGTGCCGCCGGGCCGACGCCTCGGCCGCCGTCGTCAAAGCGCTCGAGAAGGAGGGGCTCGTCACAACCGCGCACAAGCGCGTCGATCGCGACGTGACACGCGGCGAGGTTTTTGTCCGAACCGAGCCGAAGACGCTCACGCCGGCCCAGCAAGCCGCCTACGACGGGATCGTGCGCCAGCTCGACGAGGACGCGCCCCGCGTCAACTTGCTCCACGGGGTCACCGGCAGCGGCAAGACGGAGGTCTACCTCCAGGTGATGGCCCGCGTGCTCGAGCGCGGCAAGGGCGCCATCGTCCTCGTGCCCGAGATCGCGCTCACGCCTCAGACGATCGAGCGGTTCAAAGGGCGGTTCGGCGACCAGGTCGCCGTCCTCCACCACCGGCTCTCGGGCGGCGAGCGGCACGACGAGTGGCGACGGCTCGCCGAGGGCCGTGCGCGGATCGCCGTCGGGCCGCGGTCGGCCGTCTTCGCGCCCATCGACCCGCTCGGCCTCATCGTCGTCGACGAGGAGCACGAGAACACGTACAAGCAGGGCGACACGGCGCCGCGCTACCACGCGCGCGACGTCGCCGTCGTGCGCGCCGCGTTCGAGCACGCCGTCGTCATCCTCGGCAGCGCGACGCCGTCGCTCGAGTCGTACTGCAACGCCCAGCGCGGCAAGTACGAGCTGTTCGAGCTCCGCGAGCGGATCGACGGCAAGCCGATGCCCGCCGTGCAGGTCGTCGACCTCGGCCGCCAGAAAGGGCCAACGGTCTTCTCGGCCGAGCTGCTCAACGCGATCGAGGACCGCCTCAAGAAGGGCGAGCAGACGATCCTCTTCCTCAACCGGCGCGGCTACGCGACGACGATGAAGTGCCGCGCGTGCAGCGCCGTCGTCGAGTGCGACCGCTGCAGCGTCTCGCTCACGTATCATAAGAAAAGTGATCGGCTCGTCTGTCACTTGTGCGGCCACTCGACGCCGCTGCCGACGACGTGCCCGAAGTGCGGCGCCGGCGCCATGCTCTACCGCGGCGTCGGCACGCAGAAGGTCGAGCGCATGCTCTATAAGATCATCGAAGGGGCGCGCGTGCTGCGGATGGACTCGGACACGACGACGGCCAAGCACAGCCACGCCGGGATTCTCGGCGAGTTCAAGGCGGGGCGCGCCGACGTGCTCGTCGGCACGCAGATGATCGCCAAGGGCCTCGACCTGCCGAACGTCACGCTCGTCGGCGTCGTGATGGCCGACACCGCGCTCGGCCTCCAGGATTTCCGCGCCGCCGAGCGCACGTTCCAACTCATCACGCAGGTGGCCGGTCGCGCCGGGCGCGGCGAGGTGCCCGGCGAGGTGATCGTCCAGACGTTCCAACCGGCAAGCCACGCCATCCGCGCCGCGTCGAAGCATGATTTCCGCGCCTTCTACGACCAGGAGATCGAGGCGCGCCGGGGCGCCCTGACGCCCTACCCGCCGCACGTGCACATGGCGTGCGTCACGCTCCGCGGGCCCGATGAGAAACAAGTCGCGCGCTCGGCCGAATCGCTGGCCAACGCATGCCGGGCACAGACCGAGGCGGGCGTCGAGGTCCTTGGCCCAAGTGAGGCGCCGATCGCCCGCGCCCAGCGCGAGCACCGCATGCAGTTCCTCATGAAATCGACCCGGCCATCGAAGATGGTAGCGGTCCTTCGGCCTGCGCTCGAGAAAACGAAGATCCCGTCGACGGTGAAAGTAGCCGTCGACATCGACCCGGTCGACATGATGTAGGCGCGCAATGGAACCACGGCGGCAGCAGGGCACGTTGCCAATAGGATGCGGTGTGCGAGAGCACCTCTTGGGTGAGGAAGCATGGACGCGGTGATCGACATACTCGCGCAGGCCTGGGCGGTGGTCGTTGAATCGGCGCCATTCCTGATCTTCGGCCTGTTCGTCGCCGGGCTGCTGCACGTCTTCCTCGATCCGGCGATCGTGGCCCGGCACCTTGGACGCGGCCGGGTCAGACCGGTCGTGATGGCGTCGGTGTTCGGCGTGCCGCTGCCGTTGTGCTCGTGCGGCGTCCTGCCGGCGGCGCTCGCGATCCGCAAGCAGGGCGCCAACGACGGCGCGGTCACCTCGTTCCTCATCTCGACGCCGGCAACGGGTGTCGATTCGATCGCGATCACCTACGCGCTCCTCGGGCCGATCATGGCGATCGCACGGCCCATCGTCGCGTTCGTCGCCGGCGTCGCCACGGGGTTCGTGCAAACGCTGTCGAACAGGTCGGCGGCCGTCGGCGCGAGAGAGCCCGCCGCGCAAGCGTGCAAGGTCGATGCCTGCTGCGACGGCGAAGGATGCCCGCCCGACGAGCACAAACGGCATCATGGCTTCGCCGACAAGGCAAGGGCCGGGATGCGGTACGCGTTCGTCGATCTGCTCGGCGAGGTTTCGGGCTGGTTCTTGCTCGGCGTGCTGATCGCGGGCATCATCATGTTCGCCGTGCCCGGGGACCTGATCGAGCGCCACCTCGGCGGCGGGCTCGTGACGATGCTCATCATGCTCGTCGTCGGCATCCCCCTCTACGTGTGCAGCAGCGCGTCGGTGCCGATCGCGGCGGCCCTCATCCTCAAGGGCCTCAGCCCCGGCGCGGCGCTCGTGTTCCTGATGGCGGGCCCGGCAACGAACGCAGCGGGGATCACGGTCGTTGCCGGCATGCTCGGCAAGCGCGCAGCGGGCATCTACCTCGCGGGCATCGCCGTCAGCGCCGTGGTGATGGGCCTCCTGCTCGACGCGCTCCTCGGCCTCACCGGCTGGGATGTGACACCGTCGATCTCGGCCAGCCATGACCAGGGCTTCGCCGCCTGGCGTCTCGTCCTCGGCGCCATCTTCCTCGCCGGCGTCGCCGTCCTCTTCCTCAGCCGCGTCCTCCCCAAGCTCAAGAAGCGCCCAGCCACCTGCCCCCACTGCACTGAAGACGGTCCCGATTAGCAGGCGGTTGAAGATCTAGGTTGGGTCGGGGTGACCGGCACCTACGAGTTCGGACGGCGGGCCGAGGGCGACCCGCCCTACATCATCGGGCGTTGACCACCGCGTCAGCGTTGTAGGGCGGGTCGCCCTCGGCCCGCCGCAGCCGCGTAGCGACGACAAAGAAAGGACTCACGCCCGCCTCGCCGACGACGAACCGACACCGTCCTGCCACTGACGCGCATGGCGCAAGCACAAGAAGAAGGCCGCACGCGTCATGCCTACGGCCCGTTGATCGCAGGATGATGATCGCCCTATGCGCGGCGCTTCCTGAGCAGCAGGGCCAGGCCGCCGAGGGCGAGGAGCGAGAGCGTCGCCGGCTCGGGGATCGTGGCGATCCAGGCCTCACTGTAACCGTCGGGATTGATGCCGCAACCTACGACAGTCAAGCCGCTTGCCGAAATACCCAGAGCGTGGGTCAGCGTCCAGCCGGTCGGGTCCAGGCCGTAGTCGTTGACCAGCACGTCACGCAGGCTGCGCATGCCGTGGTCGGCGTCCCAGATAAGCGCCTGTCGCCCCGAGGCCGAGGTGCCATAACCCACCACGACCGAGCCGTCGGCCGAGACGCCATACGCTTGGCTGTCGAAGCTGCCGCCGGGCAGGTCGCCCAGACCGACCATGCCACCGCCAGCCGTCCAGCGGAACGCCTCCTGGCCCGAGGCCGAGTTGCCCCAACCCACCACGACTGAGCCGTCGACCGAGACGTCATACGCACCACTCTGGAAGTAGTAGCCGGGCAGGTCGCCGAGGCCGACCATGCCACCGCCGGCCGTCCAGCGAAACGCCTGCTCTCCCGAGGCCGAATCACTCTTTCCCACGACGGCTAAGCCATCGGCCGAAACGCCATACGCATGGCTGTAGAGGTTGCCGCCCGGCAGGACGCCCAGGCCGATCATACCGCCGCCGGCCGTCCAGCGGAACGCCTCGTTCCAGGGGCCCCAGTCCGGCGCGCCTATTCCCACCACGACCGAACCATCAGCCGAGACGTCGAACCCACTGCTCTCGAAGCTGTCACCGGACAGGTCGCCGAGGCCCACCATGCCGCCGCCGGCCGTCCAGCGGAACGCCTCCATGCCCGAGGCCGAGTAGCCGTAACCCGCGACGACCGAGCCGTCGGCCGAGACGCCATACGCACTACTGTTGAAGCTGCCGCCGGGCAGGTCGCCCAGGCCGACCATGCCGCTGGCGGCCGTCCAGCGGAACGCCTCTTGGCCCAAGGCCGAGTTGCCATAACCTACCACGACCGAGCCGTCGGCCGAGACGCTATACGCAACGCTGGAGAAGCTGCCGCCGGGCAGGTCGCCGAGGCCCTGGAAGCTGCCCGTCGCCTCAGCCTTTGAAAGACAGGCGAGGCTAATCAGGCACACAATGACGATGAGCGCGTTTCGTAAGCGCATTGCAGAATCCCCCTATGTGACTGGGCCGAACACGACGTGATATGGACGAGGCAGAAGAATGCCACGTCGAGTTCGGCTACCTGAGTAGAATCCCCTAGCTGAACCAACGCGAATAACAGCAAACTGCAGCGCGCGTGTCAAGTAAAGCTGTTGGGTTTTGTTCTTGGGATTGCTACTGCAAGACGGCGGGGACGGTCTCGTACGGCTTGTCGGGGGCGGTGTGGTGGTCGGGGCCGAGGGCTTCGTCGAGCCAGGCGTGGAGCTCTTCGGACGATGTGGGGAAGGTGGCGAGCCGGCCTTCGGCTTCGGCGGCCT
>CAZCQN010000140.1:0-8391 GCA_964500825.1 uncultured Verrucomicrobiota bacterium
CCGGCCCTTGACCTGCACAAGTCGGGTCAAACGCCTTTTTCAGCACCCTGCTAGGCGTAGCGGCTCCGGCATGCGTCGCACAGTTCACTTGACGACGCGCGGCCGTGTGTGAATACACTGTGGGCCACACGCGATGCTCCGGGTCCGCTGCATCCGACGTCCCCAAGGAGGCATGTTGATGAGGTTCCTCTGGTTCGGCTCGGTGCTGTTCATGGTTGCGGCAGTGACTGGGGGCTGCAACGAGCTCGGCACGGACGAGGCGGCGGGAACGCTTCTTGCCCAGGGCGCGCGGACGGTCGGCAGCGGCGCGGAGGTAACGCTGGCACAGGTGAGGGTGTGCGGCAGCGGGACGCTGGTGGGGCGCGTGACGTGGAGCGGGGAGCCGTCGACGATGACGTGCTCTGTCGTGCATCTCGGGTCGTCGACCGTGC
The DNA here is from genome assembly GCA_964500825.1 of uncultured Verrucomicrobiota bacterium. GTDB lineage: Bacteria > Auribacterota > JABMQX01 > JAFGEW01 > JAFGEW01 > CAYUZG01. Next base: position 432 of record CAZCQN010000140.1, read on the forward strand.
TCGGCGGCAAGACGGGCTCGTCGACGCTGATGACGACGGTCAGCGTAACGGACGCACACGTTGCGGCGGGCGAGACGTGGGAGTTCCGCGTCGCCCATCCTGGTGGGGTCGCCGCATCGGTCTCGTACGAGGTGCGCTACATCCCGGAACACGAGGGGTGCGGCTGCGGTAGCTGAGTGGCCGGCCCCCTTCCCCTCGCCAGGCTGAGGGCTGAGTCGGCCGTCTTCTTCAAGTCGCGGGCAGTGCCTCACTGCGACTTGACCTGTGTGCTCTTGATTCGTTAGGATGCTGCCGGTGGATAAGCACACGAGAGGAGGTCAAAACATGCGGTATGTTGTGTTATCGCTGGTGCTTGCCTTGGCGGCCGTGACGGCCATCGGCGGGTGTGACAGCGACGATAGCGGTAGCGGCACGATTGCCCAAGGCAGCAACACGGTTCCCGCCAGCGGGGACGTGACGCTGGCAAACGTGACGGCGACCGTTCCGGGCACGCTCCAGGGCACGTTCACGTGGACGGGCGCGCCGACGGAGCTGGTCGGTGCGTTTTTTCACGTCACGCCAGCGGACACGCTGGGCATCACGCACAGCCCGTCGCCGGTGGTGTGCACCGTGGCGGTCACGTCGGCGCGGGTGGCGGCCGGTGAGGCGTGGCAGTTCAGGGTCTACAACTCGACCGCTTCAGACGCCACCGTCGAGTACGCGGTCACGTTCGTGGCCGACTGATCGAGGCGCGCGGAGCGCCGCCCTGGAAGTCCGTCAACAGGGCATTGTTGTCGCCGTATCATCGAACTCGACGTATCGAGGCGGTGTTCCTCGTCTCTCCCCTGCCGGGACTGCCGGATTGAGGCGTCTGTGCAACTTCGATCAGTGACGCACGGGCGGATAGTCGTGCGCGTGGTGGCCTGCTCGCTGTTCTTGCGCAACCGCCACGGTGGCGGTTGCCCGTGGCAATCGTGCTCGGGGCCAGGACGGGCTGCTCGACGCTGATAACGACGGTCAGCGTAACGGACGCACAGGTGGCCGCGGGCGAGACGTGGCAGTTCCGTAGCCAGCTCGGCAGGCCGTCTTCTTCAAGTCACCGGCAATTCCTCTCTGCGACTTGACCTCCACGCTCTCAACTCGTTAGAATGCTGGCGTTGGACGAGGACTCGAGAGGAGGTCAAAGCATGCGGTATGTTGTGTTATCGATGATGCTTGCCTTGGCGGCCGTGACGGCTATCGGCGGGTGTGATAGCGACGATAGCAGCAGCGGCACGATCGCGCAAGGCAGCAACGTAGCTCCGGCAGGCGGGGATGTGATACTGGCCAACATGACGGTGAGCGTTCCGGGTACGCTCCAGGCGGAGATCACGTGGACGGGCCCGCCGACGGAGCTGGTCGGGGTGTTCGTGCACGTTGCGCCGTCCGACATCCTGGGTCTGACGCACAGCCCGTCGCCGGTGGTATGCACTGTGGCGGTCACGTCGGCGCGGGTAGCAGCGGGGCAGGACTGGCAGTTCGCCGCCAGCAACTCAAGCGGTGCCGACGTGACGGTCCAGTATCGGGTGACGTTCACGCCTGACTGATCGAGTTGCCGGGCACCCACACGGGTGTGTGGATGACACAAACGCGCGCAGGACGGGTCGCGTGCTGCGCGCGTTCAGTCTCTATAGCCGCGTCCTCAGCTAGCCTTGGCGCATCCTGCGCGCTCCGAGGCATCTCACCTCATTCTATGTCTAAGACGGCTCGGGTTGCCTGGGAATCGGCCGTTCCTCGCCGGCACGCGAGCGGGCGTCCTGGCTTGCTTCGGCGTGCAGGAGGGCGAGGACTTCGACGTGGTGGGTCTGGGGGAACATGTCGAAGGGGATGACGCGGTCGAGGGCGTAGGCGCCGTCTGGGAGACGGCGGCCGTCGAGGAGGCGGCGTGCGTCGCGCGCGAGGGCGGCGGGGTGGCACGAGATGTAGGCGATGCGGGTCGGCGGCTGCTCGACGAGGGCGTCGAGAACTCGCCGACTGCAACCGGCACGCGGCGGGTCGAGCACGACGAGGTCGGCGGGCAGGTGGTCGGACAAGAGCTCTTCGACGTGGCCGCGGCGGACGATGACACGGCGGCGCAGGCCGGCGGCTTGGATGCGTCGCCGCGCAAGGACGACGGCCTCTTTGTTCGATTCGATGGCGGTGACGCGCTCGGCGCGATGGCCGAGCAGCTCGGTGAGCTCCCCCGCACCGGCATACGCGTCGGTCACGGTGCGACACTGCTCGTCCACGAGGCCGACGACGGTGCGATAGAGGCTGCGTGCGACGGCGGCGTTTGTCTGCGTGAAGGCGCCGGCAGAGACCGGACCGGATGACGACGGACCGAGCTGGTAGGTGGCCGTGCGTTCGGGTTTCTTGGAGCAGAACGCGGCGGCAATGCCTGGTGGGAGTGGAATCTTCTCGGCGAAGCGCGGCCGCGTCGGCAGCGGGTCGCATGCGAGCACGACGGCGGGCCCCTCTTCCAGAACGCGCAGTACCACGCGCTGCAGGTCCGGCCGACACCACGCCATCTCGCCTGAGCTGATCCACGCCTCGACGGCGGGCAGGACGGCGTTGAGCTCGTCGACGAGGAGCGGACAACGCTCGACGCGGACGAGGGCGGACGGCTCGTCCCAGCGATGCAGGCAGAGGGCGAGTGAGCCGTCATGGTCACGCACTGTGAAGCTCACCTTGCGACGGTAACCGAACGGTTCGCAGGGAACGGTCGGGTCGGGTTCGAGCTCGATGTGGCCGACGCGGCGCAGGGTTTCGCGGACGGCGTCGCGCTTGAACTCGAGCTGTCGCGCGTAGGCCATGTGCTGGAGCTGGCAGCCGCCGCAGACGTGGTAGATGGGGCAGGCCGGCTCGACGCGGTCGGGCGAAACGGTGAGGAGTTGCTGCACGTGGGCGCGACGCCAGTGCTTCGACGTGCGGACGACTTCGACCTCGCACCGCTCGCGGGGCAAGGCACGCGGGACGAAATGGACGATGCCCTCGTGCCGAGCGATGCCCTCGCCGCTGCTGGACAGGGCATCGATGTCGACTGTAATCACGCTGGTGGCCTTTCCTCTGGGGAAACTCGCCCCGTCGTTCGCTGTGAGAGGAGTCCGAAGACATGGGCAAGGGCACACGTCCCGAGATACCGCGACAGGCTTCAGGCCCAGCAGGTACGGCAATCATGATACACTCTCACTCGTCCTGGGTCTACGGAGAGAGAGAGACCGGAGCGTGCACACGGGAGGTGGGGGTATATCGACACGCAGGCGCAGTTTGTGATCGAACCGCGCTTTGACCAGGCACAGGAGAGAGAACCTGGGGCTTACGGGCCTGTTGAAAAAAGGCGTTCTATGGAAGCCTTTCAGACTATCTCTCGTTTTTGTGGTCCCGCGACCCAGGGCGTTGCCCTGGGCTGTTCTATAAAGCCCCTTTGGGGCATGCACGGCGGCGACGGTAGCTGGGTTTCTGCAGCAGGCTCTTACGCTCCAGGCTATGTTCTCTCGGGCTTGCCTGCTGCAAGCAGGCCTTCGGCCCCAGTGATGCACACATCCGAGGGAGACCCCTTTTCAGCAGCCTGCTAGTGCCGGCGCCGGCGGAGGGTGATCGCTAACAGCGCGACGGCGCCAAGCCACAGCATGGTCGGCTCGGGGATTACCGGGCACGGCGTCAGCAGAAAGCCGTGAGCGTCGCCGGAAGGCGAGACGCCGCGACCGACGATCTGGCCAGCATCGTTGATGTCCCACGCTTCCCACAATTGGCCCCAACCTGCCGTCGGGTCGATGAGGCCGTTGAGGTCACGCATGCTGCCGGCGGAATCCCAGACGAAGGCCGAGGGGGACGTCGAGTCGTCGGCGCCGGCGCTGCCGACGAGCGTACCGCTCTCGTTCACGGCGCGGGCGTAGGCGTAGGCGGTGTCGCCGGCGTGCAGCGCGCCGAGATCGTTGAGGCCGGCGGCGAGGCCGTAGTCGGCGCTCGGCAGCCAGAGGAAGGCGTGGACGTTCCAGCCGTCGTCGCTGATTGTGCTCCAACCGCAGATTTGGCCCTGGCTGTTGATGCCCTCGGCCTTGCCGTTCGAGCCGCCGAGGTTGCCCAGATCGCTGAGGCCCGCCGGGAGCCCGTAGGCCGCCGTGGGCAACCAGAGAAACGGGCACGATGTTGAAGGAAGGCTTCCCGTGCTCGCTTGGCCAACGGTCTGGCCTGAGTCGTTGACGTCGTACGCCTCGGCGCGCTTGTAGCCGGTGAGCGTGCCGAGGTCGTTGATCCCGGCGGGAAGGCCGTAGGCGGACGTCGGGAGCCACACGAAGGCGTGGACGTCGTGGTCGGGGCCAGCGAGCTCGGCCCAGCCGCAGACTTCGTCGGCGCTGTTGATGCCATAGGCGCGGCTCACGTCGCCGCCGAGGGTGCCGAGGTCGCTCATCGCGCCATCCTTGTAGCGGAAGGCGTGGTGAAGGCCCGAAGCGGTGTCGGACTCGCCGCAGACCTGGCCGGCGGCGTTGATGTCGAACGCATTCGACCAGTCGCCACCGCGAAGGATGCCGACCGCGCTGATGACGCCGTCCTGCCACGTAGAGGCGATGCTCATGATGCTGGTGGTGTTGGCCGAGCCGGCGACCACGCCGGCATCGTTGATCGCCTCGGCGTTGCTCGAGTCGCCGCCGGGATACGGGCCGAGGTCGGTGATGGTGTATTCAATCGCGCCGCACGCGATCGTGGCGGCGGCACACATAACGGCACAAGACAAGACAGCGAAGAGGCTTCGCAAGGACATGGTTCCAGCCCCCGTAAGCGAGAAGTCCGATACCCCAGTAACAATATGGGAATGATAGCACACCGTCACCCCGCAGTCAAGCGGAAAACCAAGACCTGAATCGGCGAATAGGGATTGGCTGTGCTTGCCTCCAACCGCCGAGCGGCGGCGGACTAGAGGTCCGACAGCGGTAGCCTGGGCCCTGGGGCCCAGGAACTTTGACGCGCCACGGATGATGAGCATCATCGGCGCGGCAGGAGCGGCACGAGCGCGGTGGCGCTGTCCGCTCGGCGAGCATCTAGCGCCCCTACGGGGCTCTCAGTTGAGGGCGACTTCTCACCTGGGCCTATCGGCCCAGGCTACCGCCTTTCGCGCCTACGGCGCTGCCGTCGGTTGGCGAGTTCACTGACCACGCCTGCCAGTGTCGCCTGCCAGGTGAACGGCTTCCTGACAGGTAAGACGCCTTGTCCGTCGATTTGGGGCTGAACGCTGTCCTTGCCATTCGCAGCGCGATTTGGTATAATACAAGTAGGACAGAAGCGTTTTGGACGCGCGGCTTCGGGTGGAGTTGGTCTCGCCTGGGGCGGCGCGTTCTGGTTGAGGGCAGGTTTCGCTGCGCGCGGGAGCTGCCCGTTGAGTATTGGAGGGTGTGATGGGATCTGTTGTTGATTCGAGATATGAGGGGTACGAGGCGTTCTGCGCGCAGTGGGGGTTTTTCCTCGATAGCTACGAGGGCGGCGACGACTACCTGCGCGGCAATTACCTGTTTCGGCACCTGAAGGAGGACGAGGACTCGTTCGAGGACCGGCGCGAGCGAGCGTACTACTACAACTTCTGCCGGACGGTGGTGGACACGTACATCGCGCACCTGTTCGGGACGGGGTCGGGCGTGTTCCGCGAGACGGAGCAGAACGCGGCGTGGGCGCGGTTCCTGGCGGACGTCGATCGCAAGGGCAGCGATATGACGACGTTCATGCAAGAACAGGTCGCGCCGGCGGCGCAGATTTTCGGCCACGTGCACGTGATCATCGATAAACCGCCGGCCGACGTGGCGGTGGCGTCGCGCGCGGAGGAAGAGGCGAAAGGGATTCGGCCATACCTGGTCGTGGTCCATCCCGAAAACCTCGTGAGCTTCCAGGAGGACACGTCGGGCGCGCTGATCTGGGCGCGCATCCGCGAGCCGGCGCCGGTCGCGGGCGATCCGTTCGGCGAGCAGGCGGACGACGTGCCGCAGTACGTTTACCGGACGTGGACGCGGACGGGCTGGACGCTGCACGACGAGCAGAATGTCTTGGTCGCGTCGGGCGAGCACTCGCTCGGGCGCGTGCCGCTCGTGACGGTGTACAACGTGGCGAGCCGGAAGTATCCGCGGCACGGCGTGAGCGCGGTGGCGGATATCGCGCCGATCAACCGGTCGATTTTCAACTGGTGCTCGCTCAACGACGAGTTCCTCTACCGGCAGTGCTTCAATATCCTGGCGATTCCGGATTATCCGGCGTACGGCAAGCGGCGCCGGCTCGGGACGGGCAACGCGCTGACGTTCCCGCCGGACGCGTCGAAGACGCCGTACTATATCTATCCGCCGGTCGAGCCGGGCGAGTATCTTTTGAGAAATATCGAGTCCGCGATCGAGCAGATTTACCGCTTGGCCGTGCTGCAGGCGGTCGGCCCGCGCGAACAGAAGCGCGCGCAGTCGGGCGTGGCGAAGGCGTACGATTTCCACATGACGAACCAGAACCTGGCCAAGAAGGCGCGCAACCTCGAGGCGGCCGAGGAGGAGATCGCGCGGCTCTGGGGCACGTGGCAGGGAATGACGGGGTTCGCGCCGCGCGTGGAGTATCCGTCGGACTTCAGCCTGCGCGAGCTGAACGACGAGCTGCGGACCGATTTCAATCTCTTGAAGATGAATATCAGCGAGACGTTCAACCGCGCCGTGAAGAAGCGGATCGCGTCGCGCTACCTCAAGCTCGGCGACGCCGACCTCGAGCGCGTCACGCGCGAGATCGACGGCAAACCGCCGGAAGCCGAGAAGATCGCGTAGGCGCGACACGCGACGTGTTTTCAATCCCCTTCAGGGGCAACTTCTCAATCGCCCCTGAAGGGGCTCTCTTTCCCCCGTGGTGGGCTCGCCGTCCACGGGCTTGCGCCCGAGGCTACTACCAATCGCCCCTGGCGGGGCTCCCTCTCGCGCATTGCCGCCGTCCACGGGCTGGCACCCGAGGCTACTACCAATCGCCCCTGACGGGGCTCCGCTGGCCGAGGCGGGACCACGTTCCACGGGCTGGCGCCCGAGGCTACTGCCAAACGCCCCTGCGGAGTTCCCCTCTCCGCTTGGTTTTTCAGCAAATTCTTGAGAGCGACGCGCTACTCGACGTGTCCTGGCCAGAAGGTCGGCAGGCTGCGCGCCAAGCACCGGGTAGGCCCTTCCCCTTACAGGGAAGTATCAGCCTCGCGTTCTACCGAGCACCGACAACACAGCTCTTGAGCCCGAAGGGCGTTTGGGAGTAGCCTCGGGCGCAGACCCTCCGAAGCCTTGGCGAAGGAGGGCAAGCCCGTGGACGGCGATGCGATGAAAAACATACAAGAGCCCCTTCAGGGGCGATTGAGGTTGGCATGGGGGCGGGGCACACGTTTTCGCGGTTGCTGGTGCACGCCGTGTTCGGAACGAAGGATCGTCGGGCGCGAATCAAGGCGGCGTTTCGGGAACGGCTGTACCGGTACATGGTGGGGATTGCGAAGAACGAATTCGGGCGGGTGATCGAGATCGGGGGAACGGGGGACCATGTGCACGTGCTGGTCTCGTTGCGGACGGATGTTTCGGTTGCGACGGCGGTGCGCAAGCTCAAGTCGTTGTCGTCTGGCTGGGTGCATGCGACGTTTCCCGACGAGGGGGCGTTCGGGTGGCAACCAGGATATGGCGCGTTCACGGTGAGCGAGTCGAATGCGGAGTCGGTTGGGAGATACATCCGGAATCAGGAGAAGCACCACGAGCGGCAGACGTTCAGCGAGGAGTATGCGGCGTTGTTGCGGAAACACGGCATTGATCCCGAGACCGGCAAGAAGACGGATTGACGCTGGTCTCAGTCGCCCCTGAAGGGGCTCTATTCTGTTTTTCACTTCCCGCTTTCCACGGGCTTGCGCCCGAGGCTACTACCAATCGCCCCTGACGGGGCTCTGTTCCGTTTTCTTTTCCCGCTTTCCACGGGCTTGCGCCCGAGGCTA
>CAZCQN010000141.1:0-8304 GCA_964500825.1 uncultured Verrucomicrobiota bacterium
GCCGGCCTCGAGGCGGCGCTCGAGCCGTTCCGCATCTGGACCTACACGAACGACGAGGCGCGCCTCGATGTGCTCGCGCCGTACGAGAAGAAGTACGAGGCGGTCGCCGTCGGCCTGAGCGGCGAGACGCCCGAGGGCGGGCTCGAGTGCGGCTTCCAGTACGTCGAGGACGGCTCGCCGCAGTACCTGACCGACGTCGCCGGCAAGGCCGTCCTGCTCAGCGGCGGCGCGGGCTACGAGACGATGCGCGAGCTGATCAAGCGCAAGGCCGTGGCCGTCCTCCAAGTCGGCCAGCCGCACAAGCTCCAGTTCCGCGGCCTGGCGCGCGAGCCGCTGCGCACCAAGGTGGGCTCGCTGCCGATGCTCAACGTGCGCTTCGAGGACGCGCTCGAGATGGTCAAGCAGGGCGCGAGCCGCGTGCGCCTGCACATGGCGCTCGAGAACTTCGAGGCGGTCTCGAACAACGTCACCGCCGAGGTTCGCGGCACGGAGTTCCCCGACGAAGTGGTCATCTGCGTCGCCCACTACGACACCGTGAGCGGCGCCGTCGGCGGGCACGACAACGGCGCGGGCACGGCCATTATCGTCGAGGCCGCGCGCTGCCTCGCCGCCGAGCCGCTCAAGCGCACGGTGCGCATCGCGCTCTGCTCGGGCGAGGAGTACGGCCTCCACGGCAGCCGCCACTACGTCAAGCGCCACAAAGGCGAGCTCGACAACATCCGGCTCTGCGTCAACTGCGACGTGGCCGGCATGATCATCGGCACGAACCGCCTCGACGTGACGGGCCCCGACTCGCTCCGCTGGTACCTCGAGTGCATGGCGCACGAGTACGGCATGGGGTGCGAGGTCCGCACCGGCGTCTACTCGAGCGACAACGTGCCGTTCAGCGCCGAGGGCGTCCCGGCCGCCTCGTTCGCGCGCTACGGCGGCTACGTGAGCGAGGGCCACACGATCCGCGACGGCGTCGAGGACATCGACGGCGAGCACCTGGCGATCACGGGCCGGTTCCTGCTCGAGTTCCTGCGGCGCGTCGGCAACGCCGTCACGTTCCCCTTCAAGCGCGAGATCCCCGACGAGCACAAGAAGAAGGTCGGCGAGTACGTCGAGCGCATGAAGGGCGACCACTACAAGCCGCTCAAGCGCCTCCCGCGCAAGAAGTGATCGACCCGCTCCACCTTGCCTTGCCTCCTTACTGCTCTCGGAGCCAGGGTGGGCCGTCATCCGGCCTGCGCGGCATATGAAGAATGGCCTTGCGCCACTTGATAGCGTCGAAACCGTGATCCTGCCCCGTGATTCGCTTCAAGGTGTCTCTTGCAATCTCGCGCATCGGCGGGGTGCGACCGCTGGCGGTCACATCGGAGGACTCGTCGGCGATCGGGTACCTCCCAACGCCTGTTTCGTCCAGTTGCTCTGTCACCGCCAGCCGCACGGCCACCGGCGCGTCACTAGGCAGACCCTGCAGGAGCGCGGCGATGACGGCCCGATCGAACATCGCGACTTCCTCATTGTACCGTTCAGCCCGCATGAACGGATCCGATGAGCTCAGCAGCCACACGATCCACGGCGCCGATCCTTCTGTCTTTGCGAGAGCCTCGGCGGCCCCACGCCGATCGCGCGTCGCACCCTCCTCCAGCATCGTCTGCCGAAAGAGACGCTCCGAATCCGAAGCAGGGGCCGGAGCAAGGATCGCCTTCCGCCACCCGTCCTGATCGAAACCGTGATCCTGCCCCGTGACGCGCACCAGCGTCTCTCTCGCCATCTCACGAATAGGCTTGGTGGAGTAGTCGGAGTGCACACCGAAGACGAAGAACGATCGCGTTGTGTCTGCGTATCGCCCGCGGCCCGTCTCGTGAAGCTGCTCTGTGACGGCAAGCAGTACGGGCATCGGCGTGTCGTCCGGCAGGTTCTCCAGAAGAGCGGCAGTCACAGCTCGGTCGTGGTATGCGATCGGTTCAGGGATGCCCTCAGGCCACACATCACCACGCATAAATGGATCGCTTGACGTGAGCAGCCATGCGATCCACGGCGCCGCGCCCTTTGTCGTCGCAAGCTCCGCGGCTGCTCGCCGCCTGTCGACGGTCTTTCTAGGAGACTCCGGTCTCGACAGTGTCCCCAGGTAGAGCTCGCGACACGCCGGGCACGCCGACGTGGCGGCGCTGCGCGCCCCGCAGCCGAGCGCCAAAACAACGCCGCCAGCAACAACGGCCATAATCACGGGTTTCAGCTTCTTCATCACTCCTCCGATGGCGGCTTCGCTTCGGGCTTGGCCTTGTCCGGCTGCGGCGCGGGGGTCGCCGGCGACGGGTTGGCGGGCGCGGGGGTTGTCGCTGTCTGGACGTGCAGTTGGAGCGCCTGGTAGTGGTGGCGCATGGCGATCATGAAGGCGAGCAGGAGCGCGTTGAGCAGGAGAAGGACGGCGGTGTCGCGCAGGCCGAGGGCGGCGTAGTTGTTGCGCACGAGCGGGGCCATGAGCCGGGTGATCTGATCGCGCAGCGCGAGCTGCCGGCCGAGCGCGGCAACCGCGACGATGGCGGCGCTCGAGATCAGGAGCGCGGGCACGGTGTAACGGACGAAGATCAGGATCAGGATCGACTCGAACACGAGCAGCAGCGACAGGTCGATGATGAACAGGTTGACGCGGAACGCCTCGCCGAAGTTGAACACCGCCCCCTCGGCGGCTGAGTGCGGGAACAGCCCCTTGAACCACGTGTCGGCGATGGCGCGGCCGTCGTTAAGCCGCATGAGCCAGAACATGCCGAACATGAGCAGGAGCACACAGAGGAACAGGGTGATGAAGTGCAGAAGGAACCTGTCGGCGCGGCTCATCATTGGTTCGGCTGTCGGTCCTGCGTGCCGGATGCAGTGTCGAGCTCGAGGCGTTTCATCATCTTGTAGAGCGCCTGGCGCGTCAAGCCGCTCGTGCGGGCGGCGCGCGAGATGTTGCCCTTCGATTGCTCGAGCAGCCGCAGCACGTAGGCTTCCTGGAAGCTGCGGTGCACGCGGTCCTTCGCTTCGTCGTAGGGCAGCGCGAGCACACGCTCGGTGTGGAACCGGGGCGTGGCCGGCTGGCCGAGGATGATATCGCTCGCGGTGATGACTGACTCGTCACCGACGATCACGGCCCGGCGGATGGCGTTCTCGAGCTCACGCACGTTGCCGGGCCAGTCGTGGCTCAGCAGCAGGGCGATCGCGTCGCGGCTGAGCCGCTTGCGCCCGAGGCGCTGCTCGGCGCACGCGCGCTCGAGGAAGTGGTGGGCGAGCGGGACGACGTCGTCGGTCCGTTCGCGCAGCGGCGGCAGGCTGATCTCGATCACGTTGAGCCGGTAGTAGAGGTCCTCGCGGAACGCGTCGGTCTCGACGAGGGCCTTGACGTTGCGGTTCGAGGCCGAGATGAAGCGGACGTCGATCTTGACCGGCGTGTTCGAGCCGACGGGCAGGATCTCGCTCTCCTGGACGGCGCGCAGCAGCTTGCCCTGGAACGGCCCCGACATCGACCCGATCTCGTCGAGAAACAGCGTGCCGCCCCGCGCCTCTTCGAGCAGGCCGGTCTTGTCGTGATCGGCGCCCGTGAACGCGCCGCGCTTGTAGCCGAACAGCTCGCTCTCGAGCAGCGTCTCGGGCAGCGAGGTGGTGCTGATGGGCAGGAACGTCCGGCTGCGCCGCTTGCTGTGCTGATGGATGGCGTGGGCGATCAGCTCCTTGCCGGTGCCGCTCTCGCCCATGATGAGCACGGGCGCCATGGTGGGCGCCACCTTGCGGACCATAGCGAACACCGCGCGCATCGCCGGCGTGTCGCCGACCATGTTGGCGAAGGCGGCCTGTTCCTCGACCTGCTTGCGCAGGTGGGCGTAGTCGCGCGCCATGCGTTTCTCGGCGAGTGCGCGCTGGATGATGAGCACGAGCTCCTCGTGATTGAACGGCTTGGTCAGGTAGTGGTAGGCGCCGAGCGACATCGCCCGCACGGCCGAGTCGATCGAGCCGAACCCGGTGATCAGGATCATCTCGATGTCGGGCTTGTGGAGCTTGGCGAGCTGCAGCAGCTCCAGGCCCGTCATCTCCGGCATGCGCATGTCGGCGATCACCAGGTCGAAGGCGCCCTCGCGGATCCGGGCAAGCCCCTCGGCCGCCGACGGGGTCGCCACATACGGCACGGCCTGCTGCTCGAGCAAGTGGCTGATCGTCTCCAGGACGATCTGGTTATCGTCGATCACCAGGATCTTCGCGTCGTTCTGTGCCATACGCCACGCGCGCTCCTGATCGCCGAGACTGCCCGGTAACTGTAAACCGCAGGCGACACCACCGCAAGGCGTTTCAGGGAGCGTCGATAGCGCGGCGCGGCCATGTCGGCGCCTCGGACAGCCTCACTTGTGTTATGCTTGGGCGCCGTTGACGACGCAGCAATGCGCCTGGAGTGTCTTGTGCCCGTTTCAGCAGACCAGAGCCGTGGCGACACGGTCCTCATGCGTGCGCTTGGGGCCGGGCTGGCGATCGGCCTCGTGCTGGTCGTCGCGAAGGTGGTTGCGTTCTGGATCACGGGCTCGGCGGCGATCCTGGCCGACATGTCCGAGTCGCTCGTGCACAACGGGGTGGTGGCGTTCTCGCTGTACTGCTTGGCGATCAGCCGCAAGCCGCCCGACCGCCGCCACCCGTACGGCCACGGCCAGATCGAGAACATCTCGGCCCTGGTCGAGGGGGGCCTCATCGTCGGTACGGGGATTCTGGTCGGCGTGCGCGGCATCCAGAACCTGGTTGATCCCGGCCAACTGACGATGCGGTACTTGGGCATGTGGCTCATTATCGCCGCGGGGGCCGTCAACGTTGCGCTCGGCATCGTGCTCTGGCGGCTTGGGCGGCGCCACCGGACGCTCATCCTTGAGTCGAGCGGGCGCCACATGCTGGCCGATTCCTATACGAGCATCGGCGCCGTGCTCGGCTTCGGCCTGGCGATCCTCACGGGCTGGCAGCCGTTCGACTCGATCGCCGCGCTTGCGATTGCCGCGGCCATCATCGTCTCCGGGGTCACGCTGCTCCGGCGTGCGGTGGCGGGGCTGATGCACGAGGTCGATCCGGCCATCGACATGCAGGTGCAGCACGTGCTCGAAACCGAACGGGACGAGCACGGGTGGGACTACCACGCCGTGCGCCACCGGCGCCTTGGCCGCCGGGTGTACATCGAATTGAACCTGCACTTCCCGCCCGGCGTTACGCTGGAGGAGGCCCACCGCGACGCCTCGCACGTGGAGGAGCGGCTCGGGGACGCGCTGCCGTTCCCCACAACCGTGGTGACGCACCTCGAGCCCATGGACCACGCCCAGTAGGCGCTGGCCGTTTCATGAACACGCGGGCGCGGCGTCGGGCCATCCCTACGCTTGAAGAATCGCCTTTGATTCGCCAATCAGCTTATCGACAGCTTCTACCGCAAGCTTAGCCTCCGCGAGTGGCACGTGAGGCTTGAGGGAAGTTAAGTGCTTGCCGCGTTCCTCGATGCCATCTTGCGGCTTCTTATGCGTCACATACAGAGCAGTGGCCAGCTTCTCTAAGTCAGTGGCACTCTTGGGGCCAAGCTTCTTTGCAGTGAACTCGATATGCCTCTCGTACTTGCTCAACGTTAGGGGAAACCTTTTCCAGAGCTCCTTGCTTTGGCGTGTTGCCAGAAGACTAGGGCCGTAGGGATCCTCTCTCAGGCGCAGTTCGAGCAGGCCATCAGCTCGCATTGAGGTCAGGTAGTCACGCAGATCAAACGAGAACGGGCCGTGCTTGTAGAGCAGGAACCGGAAGCCCAGAGGTACTGACAGCAGCTCTTGGAGGAAAAACACCGCTTTCTGCAGGTGCGTTTCGCCGCACCAACTGCCCTTCTTCTCAAGTCTTTCAGCGAGTCTTGACAGTATTGCCGCCCTGTTCAGCGCTTTCATTCCTGCTCCCCCTCCGCTTGGATTATCTCGTCCCGCTCCTCTGCAAGCCATTCGCTGGCGTCACTGAATTTCTCGCGCGCCACAAAAACGCACTCTGCCGTTACTGGCACAAGTCTACTTAGCACTTCCGAGTGCGAGATTGAAGACACCAGCCTCCCGTCGTTCATTTCAACAGGAAAATCGGGCGCTCCGGCTCCCTCGTGATGCCTTGCGTGCCTAACGTGCTGCTCGCCAAATTCCTTCTTCGCGGACTCAAAGATCTTTGACCCAGCTTCTGGGTTTGTTCCTGTGTCCTTCGGATTCCGCCAATACAAGGGCTTGAAATGCTCTCGCCGGACAATGCATCTGGCGGGATCGTGTCCACTCACACCCTTATCCAGGGAAGCATCGTGTAGCGCCACTAGTATGTCGTTATCTGTGAGCCTCTGGAATTCATGCAGCGCTGTTGGGAAGTGCTTCCCAGGTAGCCATGACTTCAGGAAGTCCTTGAGGTGAATGTCATAGATGAGCCTTGTGTGGTGAAGGTAAACCTGCGTGTACATGAAATATCTCGCCAGGAGAAGGGCCTCTGCTGTATGTATGCCGCCTTCCTCAACGCCCAGAGCAGGCTCAGCCCGGTCGTGTTTTTCCAGGTGGTCCCTCGGCGCCGACGGAAGTATGCAAAGGGTGTCAACAAGACGATGGTGGTCGAAGCTACCGTAGACCACACCTATGTGGTGCGAGTCCCTCAGCAGGTAGTCCATTCTGTCGGCTCCGAAGGCGTCCCCGACTATGATCTCGGCGAGGATTGCCTCCCAGTTGGAAAACGTGACATCGCTCGCCTTCTTGGGCCCAACCGCGAGCTTGGCGATGTCATCAGACCTGAGCGGTGGGGTCATGCCGCGCCAGATCTGCTCCATTTCCTCGCTCAGGATTATCTCCCTTGTCAGCCGCTCGTGGTCCCACCCCTTCGGCAGGAGCTCGCGCTCAGCACCATGGGAAAACGGTAGGTGCCCGATGTCATGGCAGAGTGCTGCCATTCGGAGCACCCGGCGCCAGTATGTCAGCACGTCATGCTGATCCACCTCGGGAATCAGCTCTCGAACCGGATCTGACAGCTTCCGCCTGTCGGTGACAACGTCAAAGATGCGACTGGCCAGTTCCATGACGCCAAGGGAGTGCTCGAAGCGCTTGTGCGTCGCCCCTGGATACACAAGGTAAGTCAGGGAAAGCTGGTGAATGTGTCGAAGGCGCTGGAACAGGCGAGAGTCGACAACCTTGCGCTCGTCGGAGTCCAGGCGGACAAACACATGAACAGGGTCGCGGAACTCGTGGATGTTCTTCGCCATCGTCTGAAGCCCCGCTGATATAGTGCCTGTGGATACGAAAACGAGTCTAGCCGAGGGGCGGTATCGGCAGCCCAATGCGCCGCGACAATACTCCAACGATGTGCCACCGTTCAACACTGCAAGCAGCAGCTTGTGTGTGTAATGCTGGCCTACAGTCGGCATTATCCCTGAACGCAGGCGAATGTCAAGCGAAAATTGTCTCTTGAGCGTTCATCCAGTATCCCATGGCGCTGGGCCGGGCAGAATGACGTTTGCCTCGCCAGGGCGATGGAGTACCGCAGGAGGTAACCGTTTCCCTCAGGACAGGCGTCGGGAAAACCGCACATCGACGGCACGTGGTTTGGGTTGATCACGATCGACGGCGAGGAGTACAATTTCGACATCGTGATCGACTCGTCGGGCGTCGCTCGCGGCGTTCGCTCGCGTTGCGACTAGCAGCATGGGTGAAACTTCAATAGATCAAGGAGCACCTACGATGACTCACGGATCGCTTGCAGGTTGGATCGCTGGAGCTTGTGCGGGTGTGGCCCTGCTCATGAGCTGCGGCACCGCACGGGCCGGCGAGGACGCGGCGGCGCCCGCCGCGCAGATTCGCCCGCCGCATCAATGCGTCTACATCATCTACCTTAATCCCGCCGACCGCGAGTGTCTGCCGGATTACCAGGAACGGATCGATGCACTCATGACCGAGGTCCAGTCGTGGTATCGCGACGAGATGGTACGCAACGGCTTCGAGCCGATGACGTTCCCGCTCGAGCGCGACGCCGACGGGCGCCTGATCATCCACGTCATCAAGGGCACCCGGGCGTACGCGTGGCGCGAGGAAATCTCGACGGAGGAGGTTCGCGACAACCAGGTCAAGGGACCGATGCTGGCGAAGGGCATCGACATTGACCAGGAACACATCATCATCTTCGAGAACGCCACCTTCCCCAGCGAGCCGGGCTACAAGAGGAGCTATCGCGCTTGGGCGCCGTACTGCGGCGGGGGCAACCATAAGAGCGGCACCGCCTACGTGCACGATTACCCGGGCATGGACATCGTGAACAGCCCCACGATCGGCA
>CAZCQN010000142.1:0-8209 GCA_964500825.1 uncultured Verrucomicrobiota bacterium
GTGGTGCCCAACCAGATCGCCAGCTCGCCGCCCGGTGTGTCGTGCGGGACGGTGAACGTGTGCTCGTCGAGGATGAGGGCCGGCGGCACGGTCGAGCCGGGCGCGACGGGGAAGGTGGCGTTGTGGTCGGCCTGGAACAGGATATGCCGCTCGCGGGTGAAGTGGACGAAGACCTGTGTGAAGTCGCCCTTCACGGTGCCCTCGAGCTGCCAGATGAGGCGCAGGGTGGCCGGTTCGCCGGCAACGAGGGGTGAGGGAGTGAGCGTGTAGCCCACGAGCGAGACGCCGTCCGGGAAACCGATTGGGGCTTCCACTGCTGGCGTGAGGGCTGCGAGGGTCTTGGCGGCGTCCTCGTCGTTGGGCGCGAGCCGCTCGAGGTTTGCCCGGATGCCGGGGAACGTCTCGAACGATCGCCTGAAGTAGCGCCTGGCGTGCTCGTGGTCGTCGGCGAGTTCAAGGCGCCGGCCGTGGTGGTGATACCAGTCGGCGCGAGCGATGCGCGCCGTGCGGGTCACGCTTACGCCGTTCCATCTCAGGCCCGGGAACACACCGTACGCGTCCGCCGCGCGCTCGACGACGAAGGCGGTGTAGTGGGGGAAGTCGTGACGCGAGAAGGCGACGTCGCCAAGCGTTGCCTCGTCGAGGAGCGCCTCGGCTTGTTCGGCGTGCGCGGTCTCGACGAGCACGGCGACGCCGCGCCTGATCGGCACCACGCGGGCGACCTGGGACGCGGGGTGGCGGATCTCGTAATGCGGCAGCACGTCGGGGTGCGGCGCGGGGAGCCGCTCGATCTTCCGGCTGAGCCACTGGTCGCACACGGCGCCCATGACCCGGGCGCGTTCGAGGTGTGCGGCGATCTCGGCCGCTTCTTTCTCGTCGGGAAGCCCCCCCTGGCCCGACTCGGCGTAGCAGTACACCTCGCGGAAACGCCATACTTTGAAGCCGCCGCCGGGCCGGAAGCCGCCCACCTTGAGGGCGCGGACCGAGCGCGTGGGGAAGCGGCACTCCATGACGACGAAATGGCCCTCGTTGTAGAGCCGGTTGCCCGTAATGCAGGCCTTCGGCTCACGCAGCTCGACGCGCTGGAGTTCGGTCCACGTCGGCGCTTCGTCCGGGCCGGTCTGTTCCGTGTTTGTGTCACCCCACAGCGTGTAGCCGACGGGGTAATCGCGCCGATCGGGGGCGACGAACCGGACGGCGCGGAGCCGAACGGTCGTGCCGAAGTCGATGACGAGCGCGCTCCCCGCCGCGAATTTGTCGCCGACGATGGTCTCGTCGTCGTGGTCGGCAAGGCCGGTGGCCGGTGCGGTGCTCCCGTCGGGGCCGACGAGGGTGACGGCCACGGGCTGGACGAGGGAGAGCCGTTCGGTGGGTAGCTCGAAGGCGTGGAAGACCGTCCAGCCTTCTGCGGGGAAGGCCTTGTACGCGTTGACGCCGAGCGCACGCAGCGTGTTCTCAAAGATGGGCGCGTAGGCGTTCTCTTTCATGAAGCCCGCGTGGTCGTCGGCGCTTGCGCTGACCGTGTAGGGATAGTAGCACTCCCTGGTAAGCCCGGCGAAGATGACCTTCTCGTCGGCCAGGAAGGTCATCACCTGGCCGTTGTAGTGCCGGACCATGACGTGCCGCAGGCCGCTTTCTTCGACGCGGTGGACACGCTGTTCGATTACCGCGTTGGCCGCCGCGACGCGCCGGGCCCGTTCGCCGTACGCATCGCCCAGGACGACGGCGAGGTTGTGACCGGCCAGGATTGCAGCGAGAGCGACGGCCGCAACGTTCAACCACCGGCGCCGATAGGCGAACGGAAAGACGACGCACGCAACGACCCACAGGTAGAACGGCGTGAAGTAGCGGGTTGTCACGGTGTTGGTCTTCGTGTTCGACAGGAAAACGGCGAGGAACACGACGAGGAACGCGGTGGGCACCAGGACGGCCCGGAGCGCTCGGCGATGCCGCGTCACGATGGCGTAACCGAGCCCGACGAGGAAGCCGGCGCCGAGGACGATGTAGGCGCCCGCTGCAACCCAGTGGATTGCGGCGGGGATGTGGGTCCCTCCCAGAAGCTGGTTCGGCAGGTAGTCGGTCACGAGCAAACGCAAGGTGCTGGGCACGACGCGGACGTCGGCTGGCCACCGGCCGAACATGTCGCCGAGGCCGCGTGCGCGAGCGGTGATGGCGACCGGAATGAGCGTCACGACAAGCAGCACGGCGGCAACGCCGAGCTTGACCAGCACGGCGCGCCTGAGACGCGAACGAACGACGTGCGCGACGAGCAGGCCGAACGCTACGGCGAGGTACGGGAGGCACAGCGGGCTTGTCCAGATCGCGATCCCGGCGATCGCCGCGAGCAGGAGCAGGCAGGCCCATTCCGCGTGGGATGTCAAGTCGCGGTCGTTGAGGCGCACGCCGAGGTAGAGGGCCAGCGTCCCGAACGCGAAGGTCGGCGGGTAGCCGATAAGCGGCACGGTCGAAAAGTACAGTACGACGACGGGCGCGAACGCCACGAGCGCGGCGGCGATCAGCCCGGCAAGCTCACCGATCAGGCGGCGAAACAGCAGGAACGTGGCATACGACCACAGGAGCGCGAAGGCAGCCATCGCAGCGCACAGGGCGTCGAACGATTGGCCGAAGAGCGCGAACGCCCCGGCGCCCACGTACGAGCCGAGCGCGCCGATGTAGCCGTGGCCGTAGAAGTAGAGGGGGAACTCGCGCCCCTCGACGATGTGCTTCGACATGAGCGCCGCGGTGCCGAAGTCATCCATGCCGGGCGGGCCGTAGAAGGGCACAGCGCGCGCGGTGTAGACCAGGCGCAACGCTGTCCCGGCCGCCAGCACGACGACCAGGGCGATCGCCACCCAAGTCCGTCGTCGCATTGCGTGCCTCCTCGTTCCTGAGAGTGGTTCACCTTACCGTGCGATCCCGGCGTTGCCAATCGGAACGGCTGGGCCGCGGCCGTGCGCGACGGTCGTGCGTGCTTTACCGGATCGGCTCGATGTGGTACAGAGTGCCTTTTCAGACAGCACCGGACGGGGAGGTCGAACGCATGCACGCGGTTGTAACGGGGGGCGCGGGCTTTCTTGGCTCGCATTTGTGCGACCGGCTCTTGGCTGAAGGCTACCGGGTCACCTGCATGGACAACCTGCTCACGGGGAGCGTCCACAACATCGAGCACTTGGCGGGCAACGAGAACTTCCGCTTCATACGGCAGGACGTGACCGAGTTCATCTTTCTGCCGGGCGAGGTGGACATCGTGTTCCATTTCGCCTCGCCCGCGAGCCCGATCGACTACATCGAGTACCCGATCCATACGCTCAAGGTGGGCGCCATGGGCACACACAAGGGGCTCGGTCTCGCCTTGGAGAAGAAGGCGAAGTTCATGCTCGCCTCGACGAGCGAGGTGTACGGCGACCCGCTCGTGCATCCGCAGCCCGAGGCGTACTGGGGCAACGTGAACCCGATCGGCCCGCGCGGCGTCTACGACGAGGCGAAGCGCTACGCCGAGGCGATGACGATGGCCTACCACCGCGTGCACGGCATCGACACGAAGATCGTACGCATCTTCAACACCTACGGCCCCCGCATACGCGCGCACGACGGCCGCGTGGTGCCCGAGTTTGTCTGCCAGGCGCTGGCGAACAAGCCGCTCACCGTCTATGGCGACGGGACCCAGACGCGCAGCTTCTGCTACGTCTCCGACCTGATCGAGGGGATCTTCCGGCTCAGCCAGTCGGACGTGAACAAGCCGGTCAACATCGGCAACCCGCACGAGATGACCGTAGAAGAGTTCGCGCGCACGGTGATCAAGCTGGTCGGCTGCCCGAACGAGATCGTCTACAAGCCGCTGCCCGTCAACGACCCGAAGACACGCCAACCCGATATCTCGCTGGCGAAGCGGCTGCTGCGGTGGGAGCCGAAGGTCTCGCTCGAAGAGGGGCTTGGCAAGACGATCGACTACCTGCGCGCCTCGCCTGATCGCTGATCGCGATCAGGTTCGCCTGATCGGTGACGCGACCAGGTTCTTCCGGCCGGGCTGCTTGCCAAGCGGCCGCTGCTGGTGTATAGGGTGGGGTGCACTCAGGCGGCCGGGCGGCCTGGAACTTGCTGGTTTGCTCGGGGGTCTGAATAGCGAGCAGCAATATGCACGTGTGAGGCGCCGCCCGCCGGGTGGGGGCGCCTTCCCCATCGGAGGCGACTTCGGAGGTTCCCATGAAACGCTATTTCCACGTGTGGGTCGTTGTCGTGCTGGTTGTGGTCAACGTGATCGTTGGCTGGCACGTCTACCACGCCTTTGCCCAGGGCGACGTCGAGGGTGAGAGCGAAAGCGAGCAGCTTGCGCTCGAGGAGCTGATCCAGGACGCGATCGTCACGATCAAGCGCAACTACGTCACCCCCGTCGAGACCAAGACGCTCGTGTACGGCGCGATCAAGGGGATGGTGCGTGAGCTCGACCCGCACTCGCACTTCCTCGAGCCGCGCGTCTACGAGGAGATGAAGGTGAGCACCCGGGGCGAGTTCGGCGGCCTCGGCATCGAGATCACGAAGCGCGAGGACGGTTTCATCACGATCATCTCGGCGATCGACGGCACGCCCGCCTACCGCAAGGGCCTGCTGCCGGGCGACCGGATCATCAAGATCGAGGGCGAGGAGCTGCGCGATCCCGACATCAACGACGTGGTCGACAAGCTGCGCGGCGAGCCGGGCACGTCGGTGGCGATCACCATCTACCGCGTCGGCCGGCCGCTGTTCGACGTGACGATCACCCGCGAGAAGATCCCGATCGAGTCGGTCAAGGATCCGCATATCATCGAGAACGGCATCGGCTACGTGAAGCTGGCACAGTTCCAGAAGCACTCGGCATCCGATCTCGACAAGGCGCTGCGTGATCTCGAGAAGCAAGGGATGGACGCGCTGATCCTCGATCTGCGCGACAACCCCGGCGGGCTGTTCGGGGCGGCCAGGGATATCTGCGACCTGTTCATCGACGCCGATCCAGAGCCGCGCATCCTGGTGAGCACGCGCGGCCGCGAATCGCGGGGTGAGAACTGGCCCTTCAGGTCGACAAACAACGGGACGCACCCCAACTACCCGATCGTCGTGCTCGTCAACGGCGCCAGCGCGAGCGCGTCCGAGATCGTCGCCGGCGCGATGAAGGATCTTGGCCGCGGCATCCTGATCGGCACGAAGACCTACGGCAAGGGCAGTGTGCAGACCGTCATCCCGCTGCGCGAGGATACGGCGCTGTCGCTCACGACCGCGCGCTACTACACGCCGTCGGGCGAGCTGATCCACGGCAAGGGGATTGAGCCCGACATCGAGGTGAAGGTGACGGCCGACGAGGAGATCGAGCGCCGTATGCAGAAGCTGCGGCGCATGGAGGAGAACATCGAGAACGGGCCTCAGAATGCCGACCCGGAAACCGACTCGGCCGACGAGGCGCTCTTGGAATCGCTCTCGCCGGCGGCGGCCGAGAAGGAGGTTGGCCCGAAGTATAGCGATCGGCAGCTCCAGCGAGCGATCGACGTGCTCAAGGCGATCAAGGTGCTTCAGGGCGGAGGGTTCAAGATCTAGGTCGAACGGGCGATGTAGCACCCGAGCGTGGCACAAAGGGGGGAAGCGGATGCGGAGAGACCGGCACACGTGCTTGCCCCGTGTGGCTCCGGCCACCGCGGTCGTCTCAGCGGCCGCTGCGCTTGTGTTTGTGGCTGGGTGCGGGTCGTGGCGCAGCCGGTTGGCCACGCATGAGCCACTGCCTGACCCAGCGGCCGATCTATCGCCCCATCTGGCGGCGGCCAATGAGCTTGTCGAGCAGGCCGTCCGTGTGACCGATCGACACGCCGAGTTCGTCACAACGCTTTACCACGAGCGCCGCGCACCGCACCTGTACAAGGAGATCCGGGTCCTCTACGGCGCCACGCTCGATACCTTCCCGCACGTGCTCGACGAGTGGCTCCGCATGCACGACGGGAAAGTCTATGGCACTCGCATACTGCGTAGCGAGGACGAGGGCGAGCCGGCCCTGCTCGTGAAGGTCAAGCTGCGCATGCCCGAGAAGGTGATCTGCTGGCTTGAGGTCCGCCGGCGCGCGCCGAGCTCGGCGCGGCTCGTGATCATCATCGACGACGTCGGCTTCACGACGCGCGGGCTCGAGACGGCCGCCGCGCTCCCGGCGGGCATTACGTTCTCGGTGCTGCCGCACACGGCGCACTCGCGCGAGTGCGCCGAGGTGCTCCACGAGTCGGGCCACACGATCATGCTGCACCAGCCGATGGAGCCGCTCGAGCGCGCCAACGGCGAGGCGCTCGATCCGGGGCCGGGCGCCGTCTGGGTCGGGATGGACGAGGCGGCGATCCGCGCGACGGTCAGCGCCAACGTGGCCGCGGTCCCGTACGCGGCGGCGGTCAACAACCACATGGGCTCGAAGGCCACGGCCGACGAGCCGACGATGCGGGCGGCGCTGCTCGAGCTGCGCGCCTGCGGCCTGCCGTTCGTCGATAGCTTGACGATCCCCGATTCGGTATGCCGGCGGGTGGCGGCCGATCTCGGCGTGCCGTGCGCGGTGCGCAACGCTGCGTTTCTCGACAACAGCCGCTCCCGGACGGCGATTCGTCAGCGGCTGCACGCGGCGTGCCGGCTCGCGCGTCGCAACGGGCTTGCCATTACCATCGGCCACTTCTACCCCTCGACGCTCGACGTGCTCAGCACGTTCGATTTCGGGGACGTCGAGGTGATTCCTGTCACCGACCTGTTCGACGCCGAGGCGCCGGCGGTGTGCCGGGCGGCGGGCAGCGAGGAGGAGGTTGACCAATGACGAAGGCGGCGCTTGCTCTCTGTGCCATCGCGGTCGTGCTCGTGATTGGCTGCGGGCGAAGCGACCGGGAACTCGACGAGATCCGGGCCGAGCAGCAGCAGGGCTTCGAGCGGATGCGCGACCAGCTCACCGCGCTCAACGACGAGGTCGGACGCCTGCGCCGGGACTTGGCCGAGCTCGACAGCGAGCTGTTCGAGCTGAAGGGCCGGATCGAGTTCGGCCTGCTCGCGGAGCGCGGGCCCGAGGGCTCCGGCCCGGCCGCGACGCGCACCGGCGCCTCGCGCGAACGGAGCTCTCTGGATGCGACGCCCATCCAGCCGCTCGATGCGCAGACCCTCCAGGAGCTCGCCGAAGCGGTGGCCGAACTCCAGGACCAGCTCATTGCTTTGCGCGAGGAATTCGTCACCCAACGGGAGGTCGAGGAACTGCGCGACCCGCGCCGCACCTGGGAGGCGATGAACGACCCCGAGCAGCTCTCCCGGCGGCTCGATCGGTTCGCCCGAGTCTGGGCCGAGACGATCGACGACGACGTGACGCGCCGGGAGTTCGTGGCCGACGTCAATGAAATCAGGGCCGACATCGAAGCTCGGGCAAATCTGTCCGAGGCGGAGCTGGTCGCCCAATACAGAGCGAAGCTGAACGAGCGGATCAGCACCGAGACGAACCAGCGGATGCGCCAGTGGTATCAACACCAGCTCCGCGCGCTGGAAAGCACCGATAAGCGGGCCGTCGACACCCAGATCCAGACCTTCCAGCGCTACGATACGGCCGCCGCGCTCAAGGAGCTGTCGGAGAAGTACAAAATCACCAACGAGCAGTTGCGCAGCAACGGGCTCCAGAGCTACGGCGGCGCCTACGGCTGGCGATGATGAGCCGGCACGCTGCCGCCCGATAGCGCCCCAAACCCGTGTCGGCCTTGGGGCGTTCAATCTGCGGGATGCTGAACACCGAGAGAGCGGGAGCAGACTCATGAAGGCGCGGACGATACTCATTGTGGTGGCGGCAGCGCTTCTGGCCGGCTGCGGTTCGAAGACTGACGAGACCGACGCGTTGCGCGCCGAGCACGCGAAGGCGCTCGACGCGCTGCGGCAGCAAGTCGAGACGCTCACCGCACAGGTGGGCCAGCTGCGCCGCGAGCTTGGGCAGCTCGACGAAGACATGTTCGAGCTCAAGGACCAGGTCGAGTTCGCCCTCCTGAGCCCGCGAGGCAGCAGCACGCCCGCGACCGTGACCGGCGGCCCCGACCTCGTGCCCAAGGCGACGGCTGCCGAGACGGCCGAAGGCGCCGCATCGGCCGAGCCGATCGAGGCGGACCTTGACATCGTCGCCGCCGAGCTGACGAAGGTGCGCGACACGCTCGACGAGCTCCGCACCGAGTACTCGGCCGACAAGGAACTGGCCGAG
>CAZCQN010000143.1:0-5211 GCA_964500825.1 uncultured Verrucomicrobiota bacterium
CCGGTGTCGGGGTGGACGGCGAACTGGATGTTCGAGCCGCCGGTCTCGACGCCGATCTCGCGCATCACGGCGATCGAGGCGTCGCGCAGCACCTGGTATTCCTTGTCGGTGAGCGTCTGCGCCGGCGCCACCGTGATCGAGTCGCCCGTGTGGATGCCCATCGGGTCGAAGTTCTCGATCGGGCAGACGATGACGACGTTGTCGTTCAGGTCGCGCATCACCTCGAGCTCGTATTCCTTCCAGCCGATGACGGACTCCTCGACAAGGATCTCGTGGATCGGGCTCAGGGCGAGACCCTTGCGCGCGGCGAGCTCGAACTGCGCGGCGTCCTCGGCGATCCCGCCGCCCGTGCCGCCGAGCGTGAACGCGGGCCGGATGATGAGCGGATAGGTGCCGATCTCGGCGGCGATGCGCATCGCCTCGTCGAGCGTGTGGGCCGTCGCGCTCGTGGGCACGTAGAGGCCGATGCGCTGCATGGCGTTCTTGAAGAGCTGGCGGTCCTCGGCCTTTTTTATCACCTCGCCGCGCGCGCCGATCATCTCGACGCCGTACTTCTCCAGCACGCCCGAGTCGAAGAGCTCGACGGCGAGGTTGAGGCCCGTCTGGCCGCCGAGCGTCGGCAGCAGCGCGTCGGGCCGCTCTTTGTCGATGATTTTTTCGAGGATGTCGGCGCGGAGCGGCTCGATGTACGTGCGGGTGGCGAACTCGGGGTCCGTCATGATCGTCGCCGGGTTCGAGTTGACCAGCACGACGCGGTACCCCTCGGCCAGCAGCGTCTTGCACGCCTGCGTGCCCGAGTAGTCGAACTCGCACGCCTGGCCGATCACGATCGGCCCCGACCCGATAATGAAGATCGTCTCGATGTCCGTCCGCTTCGGCATTCAACCTCGCTTCCTCGACGCGACTACCTCAGGACAAAAAAAGGGGGCGGGACCCCATCCCGCGGCGCGCCAGCTCCGTCTGCGGAGCCCTCCGGCAACGACGCCTCCTCATCGGCCAGTCTATGACGTCGCACCGAATGGGTCAAATGAAAACACCTCGCGTACCAGGAGAGGGCCCGTGAACACCATCCGGGGCCCAACGCTATGTCACGTCACCTCCCGTGCGCCACGGCTCTCAAGCGGAGTCTGGTGCAGGTATCGTCAAGGGCACCCGAACGGTCGCTCAGGCCGCATCACAGCGTAGACGCGGTATGGCGCTCCACGGGCGTTGGTGTAAGGCCATTCGACGTTGGGCTGAATCTCCACGCAGGCATTCCGCCACATCGTGTGAAGCATGCGCACAGCGCTTTCTCCTAGAGCAACGCCTCCGGCGTCTGCGACCGACTGGATCTTGCACGCGAGGTTGACGACCTGACCAACGATGTCCTTCTGTTGTCCGGCCTCCGGACTTCCCAGAACCTCTATGAGAGCTTGACCCGAGTCAATCCCGATTCTGATGTCGATAGGGCCCCAGCCGAGCTCGTGGAGAGCTGTGTTTAGTCCATCGTATGTGAGCTGGCGGATCGTCAGGGCGCAGTCGACGGCCAAGTCGTTCATTCGGATGATGCTCGGCGCAGGGAAGTAGGCGATCAGCCCATCGCCAGTGTGCTTCAACACGTATCCATGGAACTTGGTGACCGCTCGGCTGGCTTCGTGGATGAGCGCGCTCACAATCCGAGCGTATTGGCTGGCCGGGAGTGTGTTCGCGAGGCGCGTAGAGCCAGCGATGTCCAAGGAGAGGATAGCGAACTCGAGCGTTCTGGTGGAGAGACTATCGAGGAAGCTCTTTGATTCCGAGATCAAATGCGGTTGATCCTTGCTCAGGAGACTCCGGATTGCTTCTAATCTCGCGGCGACGTACTCCTCGGACGAAGCGATCTGAGGGCGCTGCTGTGACACGTGGGACCCTTGGAGGTGCGACGCTAGCTGTTCGAGGAAAACGTCCTTCGGGAAGTAGATGTCGTCGAACTTGTCGTAGTAGTACGTCTCGCCATTGCGCTCTCTCTCTTCGTACCTCTGCGGGTGCGGTTGAGCAATGAACTGCACGTGGCGGCCTTCCGGATCAACGGCTGTGAAGCGGAAGATCAGGTCGATGCGAAAGGTGGTCTTCTCTTTCTGCGCCATTGGCGTTCTCCCCAAGAAGTCAGAATGCGCTTGCCAGGCGGTCAAGTCAACGGTGCCTGGCTCCTCGCGGCCCGTAAGCGCCTGGGCGTCGCGGTCGACCACTCGCCCGATAGCGGTGCGCGTGCTGACCGTATTCGCAGTGTCGTTGGGCTGTTGCCTGTACGTCGTACAGCTTCCTCATGCGGGCGGCTTCCACGAAAGCGCGGATTCGGTCAGGCTCGCGGCTGCCGTTGACAGAATGCCCCACGAAACCGACAATCGCGGAGATGGGATTGCTTCTGCGGTCTGAAGCGACCGCCTTTGCGCAGGAGTTGGCATTGAGCACACATCGAGATTCTCACGACTTGGCGGAGTTCATGGCCTCAGCAACAAAGACCATGCAGGACGAGTACAACCGCATCCGCGGTAAGGCGACAGAGGACCCAGGAACAGCCGGTGACCAGGGTGAAGAGAACTGGGCCAGCTTGTTGAGGCAGTGGCTGCCCGCCAGTTTCCACGTTGTGACCAAAGGAAGGATCATCAGTGATCACGGGGTCGCGGGTCCCCAGGTCGATGTCGTCGTTCTCGAGCCTTCCTACCCTCGAGGCCTCCTGGAGAAGAAGCTGTATCTGGCAGGCGCTGTGGCTGCCGCGTTCGAGTGTAAGCTCACACTGAAACGTCAACACCTGCAGAAGACCATAGGCAACTGCAGGGAGATCAAGCGACTCGCGCCGCCTCGCTTTGGCACGCCCTATGGGGAGCTCACTAGACCGCCCCTCTATGGCCTTCTCGCGCACTCGCATTGCTGGAAGGGAGACGCCTCCACCCCTCGAGAGAACATCGAACAGATTCTCTACGAATATGACACCGAAGCCGCGGAACATCCTCGGGAGATGCTGGACCTTGTTTGTGTTGCTGACCTGGAAACCTGGTCCGCGTGCCGACTGTCATTCTTCTCCAAAAGCACGATGGCCCACGTATCCCCTGGAGTGGAGCCATGCGAGGCTGTGCACACGGGCTTCCTGCGAAGGTCTGACCACGCGCCACCAGATTCAACAGCCATTGGAGCGATGGTGACTCAGCTGATCCGCAAGCTCGCCTGGGAGCGTCCTTGGCTTCGGGATTTGGCGCAGTATATGGTGCAGACGGAGGTGGGCCATCTGGGCCAAGGGCTTCTCCGACGCTGGGATCTGAACGTGTACAGCAACGAGGTCCAGGCCCAACTCAAATCTGGTAGACCGGCTGGCGGACTATGGGATGAGTGGCTGTTCTCCCTTTCCTGAGCTTTGACATCCAGAGGAGCCGTCTGTAGAGGCGCAAAGGTGCTCGTCCTTTGCGGCTTTGCGCCTTTGCGTGAGGAATTCAGATCTTGGTGATGCGGGCGGCTTCGAGGAGGGCGCGGATCTGGTCGGCGGTGCAGGTGCCTGGGGCCCAGACGGCGGCGTTGGCGGCGCCGGCGGCGGCGGCCCAGCGGAGGGCTTGCTCGACGGGGACGTCGTTCGAGAGGGCGTACAGCAGGCCGGCGGCGGTGGCGTCGCCGGAGCCGATGGTGTTGACGGCCCGGACCTTGGGCGGCTCGACGAGGTAGGTGGTCCCCTCGTAGCCGGCCCAGAAGCCTTTGCGGCCGCAGGTGATGACGGCGAGCCGGACGCCGCGCTCGTGCATGAAGGCGAGCGCTTTCTTTGCGCCCTTCGCGCTGCGGACGCGGTGGCCGACGAGGGCCTCGCACTCTTTGCGGTTCGGCTTGGCGAGGAACGGGCCGGCGGCGATCGCGTCGGCGAGCGCGCGGCCGTAGGTGTCGAGCGCGGTGACGATGCCGTGCGCGTGGGCCGCCTCGATCACCTCGCGGTAGACGCCGGAAAGGTTGACCGACGGCGCGCTGCCGGCGAGCAGCACGTACCGGGCGCCCTTGAGCGCGGCGATGATCTTGTCGCGGACCGGGACGATGTCGGTATTCGGCACCATGCCGGCTTCCTCCAGCACGCCGACCCACTGGTCCGAACGCTCTTTGCGGATCGAGATCTGAGTGCGGGTCGGCACGTCGATCCAGGCGCACGTGATCGGGATCTCTTCCTGCTTGACGAGCCGTTCGTAGAGCTTGCCGGTCTCGCCGCCGACGAGGGCGAACGCTTTGACCGGCGCGCCGAGCGCCTTGAGCACGCGCGCGGCGTTCGTCCCCTTACCGCCGGCGATGAGGTCGACCTTGTTGGTGCGCACGAGGCGATTGGACGGCAGGCCGCGGACGGTGAGCGTCTTGTCGATGCAGGGGTTGACCGTAACTGTGAGGATCATGCGCGCCCTTGTCCGTGGGTGCCGGGAATCGGCGCGATCATAGGCGGCCCTCGTCGAGAAGTCAAAACGAACAAGGCCCGCCACAGATTTTCACAGATGACGCAGATGCGCCGCTTCGCGTAACATACGGGCGCGACGTGGGAAACCACACACGGCGAGGGGGAATGGGCAAGACACAAAGCGTACTGGTGACGGGCGGTGCGGGGTTCATCGGGTCGCACCTGGTCGAGCGGCTGCTCGGCATGGGGCGGCGCGTGGTCGTGATCGACAATTTTTCCGACTTTTACGACCCGGGGATCAAGCGGCGCAACGTGGACCTGGTCATCGGGAATCCGAACTACACGCTGCGCGAGGGCGACATCCGCGACCAGGCGTTCATGGAGGACGTGTTCCGCGCCGACGCGGCGGAAGGACCGTTCGACTGCGTCGTGCACCTGGCGGCGATGGCCGGGGTCCGGCCCTCGATCGAGCATCCGCGCCACTACAACGACGTCAACATCAACGGGACGATGAACGTGCTCGAGTGCTGCCGCGAACACGCCGGCCGGCAGGCCGGGCGGCCGAGGCTCGTGTTCGGGTCGAGCTCGTCGGTCTACGGCGTCAACACGAAGGTGCCGTTCAGCGAGGACGACGGGGTCGAGCAGGCGATCTCGCCGTACGCGGCCACCAAGCTCGCCAACGAGGTGATGTGCCACACCTACCACCACCTGTACGGCTTCCCCGTCGTGTGCCTGCGGTTCTTCACCGTCTACGGGCCGCGGCAGCGCCCGGAGATGGCGATCGCCAAGTTCATCCGGCTCGTCGAGGCGGGCGACGAGGTGCCGATGTTCGGCGA
>CAZCQN010000143.1:5311-8197 GCA_964500825.1 uncultured Verrucomicrobiota bacterium
TCGCCAAGTTCATCCGGCTCGTCGAGGCGGGCGACGAGGTGCCGATGTTCGGCGACGGCACGAGCCGCCGCGACTACACGTACTGCGACGACATCGTCGACGGGATCGTCGCCTCGATGCAGCTCGACGCTCGTGCATCCGCACGCGGCGGCTTCGAGGTGATCAACCTCGGCAACTCGCGCACCGTCGAGCTTCGCGAGCTGATCGCGTTGATCGAGGCCGCCACCGGCAAGACGGCGCGCATCAAGCAGCTCCTGTCGCAGCCGGGCGACGTGCCGATCACGTACGCCGACATCGAGAAAGCCAAGCGCCTCCTCGGCTATAGCCCCAATTACCCGATCGAGCGCGGCATCGAGCGCGCCGTCGCGTGGTACCGCGAGCGGCCGGCGACCTGACACTTCCCGGCAGGTTCGCTCGCTAACTGACGATTCATGTCAGGGTTTCGGCTGCCTGCCTCACGGTGTTCTCATTTGCAATCACCTCGCGACAAAGCTGTTACGTGTGGCAGCGTTTGTCTGAGCGCTGTCACGGCACGGCACTTGTTGAAGGGTGAGTCGTCGCTGGAGGACGCCTCAGGCGCGTTGAGTCGCAAGGTTCGCCGCGGGGATGAGGGCGGCCGTGTTTGGTTTTACGGTTGTCGCCGGGTGGCTGTACCGGATCGGGCGTGCCGGACCCTGGACGGGACCGCGGGTTTTAGCTTAGCTGCGCGGTAACGTGCTAGGAGAGCCGCGCGCCCGCCGGTGATGCCTGTGTCAGGTTTTTCGGGCGGATTGTCTGCCCGGGATGCATCCCGAGGCAGGACCTCCAGCAGGGGCGGGTCCATGGCGGGCTCGCCCCGTTTCCTTCCTATGGGGCATCGTTGTTGTGGCTGGGTCCAGCCGGGGGCGTGCTTGTAGTGCACCGTGTTCTATCTGCTGAGAATTCCCTTGCCTTGTCGGTCAACACGGCATATCATTAGATGAGGGAACACTCGGGCACAATCCGCTCAGTTGGGAGAGCGCATCATGACACGCGGTCGCCTTGCTGGCTTACTTGCCCTGCTTGTTGCATTGGCTACGCCCTGTACCGCCGAGATCGTCAAAGTCACCGCCCCCAGCACCACGATTTACGACTCCGAGACGAAGGAGTCGCGAACGGTCAAGATCAAGGGCAAGCGGTTCCTGGTCTACGCGGTCTCGAAGGACTGGTACCTGGTCGGGATGACGATCAACGGCACCAAGACGCTGCGGTGGCTGCCGAGAGCCCACGCCGAGGTCGACTGGGGAGAGACCAAGACGGCGCGCGTGGCCGAGGTGACGGACGAGAACAGCCTCAAGCTTGCCAACGGCGATCTGGTGCAGTTCTGCGGCATCGAGGTCGGGCAGGACGGGTCGGCTTTGTCGGGTCGGACGCACGCGTGGCTCAAGAAGCTGATCGAGGGCCAGGAGGTCATCCTCGAATACGACGCCCAGTTCAGGCAACAGCACGGCTGCGACTCGGCCTACGTGTACGTCGGCGAGCAGTTTGTCAACCGGACCCTGGTCGCGTACGGGCTGGCCACGGTCTCGTTGCGCTACGTGACCGGCGAGGGACGGTACGCGGACGTGTTCCGCTACTCCCTGGGGCACGCCAAGGAGAAGGGGCTCGGGATCTGGCGCAAGCCGGAGCCCGTCATCGGCGAGGCGGACGACGTGTCAGAGCCGGTCGACGACGACGTGTCAGAGCCCGCCGCCGCCGACGTGTCGAAGCCGGATGAAGTGCCTTCCGAGCCGGCCTCGACGGAGACCGAGCAGGTGCACCAGCTCACCGAGGCGCAGAAGGCCCAGTGGGCGTCCAACTTGCAGACCCAGGTCAAGGTGGCGAGCACGTGCAAGAAGACAAAGCGGGATCTGGTTTCGCGCAGCCAAGCTGACGGCGCCAAGATCCCCACCGAGACCACGCGCGTGTGGACCAAGACGCTCGCGATCACGGTGAGGAACGGCTGGGCTTTCCCGCTGAAGGGGTTCACGGTGAAGTACGAGTGGTTCGCCAAGGGCGTCAACGGATCCAGCAGTGTGGTCTTTCACTCGTCCGGTGAGATCGCGGGCGTTGACTTGAGGCCCGGCGAGACCCGAGAGCTTCACTCCGAGCCGGCGGAGTTCGAGGTCAAGGAGAAACACGGCTGGGCTCGGGGCGGGAACAAGGAGTCCGGCCAGAAGTACTACGGGTATCGTGTCACGCTTGTGTACCGGGGCACGCCCGTGAAGGTCGTCGCCAGTTCCACGACGCTGGTTGACTTCGAAACCTCTCCGGAGGACTGACCGGGCGGGCGCCGTGCACGAGAGCGTTCTCGGAGGGCAGCGGGACGGCTGCCCTTTGTTGTTGCTGTGACGGTCAGGCCCTTGACATTCGGGCCGCGGCGCCGTATCAATCGGGCCACTGCGTGCCGAGGCGGCACGTGGCGTGCCGAGGCGGCACGTGGCGTGCCGAGGCGGCACGTAGCATGCCGAGGCGGCACGTAGCATGCCGAGGCGGCACGTAGCATGCCGAAGTGGCGGAACTGGCAGACGCGCTGCGTTCAGGGCGCAGTTCCCTTACGGGAGTGGGGGTTCGACTCCCCCCTTCGGCATTTCCCCCAACGCTTTTGAGAGGCCGCCGTGTGCCGCGCGGCCGCGCCTAGGTCGGCTCGCCCGACGGCTCGGGTTCCGGTGACGGTCCCGCGCGGCGGCGCCGGTGCAGCATCAGGTGGTAGATGGCGAAGCCGACCGGGATCGGCAGCCAGAAGCTGAAGCCGCGGAACAGGATGACGCCCGCCAGCCCCGTGGTCGTCGAGATGCGGAACGCCTTGAGCATCGCCGTGAGCGCCGCCTCGTAGACGCCGAGCGCGCCAGGGACGATGGCGAACGCGTACAAGATGATGCCGACCAC
>CAZCQN010000144.1:0-8193 GCA_964500825.1 uncultured Verrucomicrobiota bacterium
CGGCTCGCGCTACGAGAACTGGAACGTGCCGAGTGAGCAGCTACCCGACGATTTCCGCGGCACGCAAGGCATCGATTCGGTCGGACACCAGGTCGGCAGCGCGGCCGGCGCCGTCTGGATGGTCGATTTCGCGCGCTGCACGACCCCCGATTCCGTCCTCCGCCAGAGGCCCTGGAACTGGGATCTCACGAGCCATCCGCCGCAGCACGTCCAGGAGAAGGCCGGCCGCGAGGACTACCGCCTGCCCGATGGCGCCAACGTCATGTTCGAGGACGGTCATGTGACGTTCCGGCCGTTCGCCGACCTGCGCCCGCGCCTCATCAAGAATAGACGCGTCTACTACTGGTAGAAGCGCCAGCCGCGGGCAGCCGATCGGGCATGCTCGCGGCGGCTGCTCAAGGCGCCCAAGCACGACCGATGCGCCAGCGCCGGTTGTAGGGCGGGGCCTCCCGGCTGACACGAGGCTGGCCCGCGACGGGTGCTGTCCGCAGTTGTGTGCAGTCTGTCCGTGCTGGACATAGCCTGCGCTGAGTGGTATTATCGGCGCGCACACACCGGGTGAGAGGCTCGCGTCCATGCTGGTTCGGATCGATCCGCATGTCCACACGCGTCACTCGAACGCGCAGTCGGACTGGTTTCTGCACTTCTTCAAGTGCCCCGAGTGCGCCACCTGGCCCGAGGAGCTCTACCACATCTGCCGCAAGCGCGGGATGACGCACGTCACCGCGACGGACCACAACTGCCTCGACGGGTGCCTCGATCTCGCCGCCCGCTACGACAACGTGATCCTGGGCGAGGAGGTCTCGACGGTTTTCCCCGAGGACGACGTGCACGAGCACGTCGTGGTGCTCGGACTCGACGAAGCGATGCACCGCGACATCGCACAGCTCCGGCACAACATCTACGAGTTCGCCCGGTATCTGGCCGACAAGCGGCTGCCGCACTTCGTGGCGCACCCGTTGTTCAACCACAAGATGGGCTTGCTGACGCTCGAGCACCTCGAGCGGATGGCCCTGCTTTTCAAGGGCTGGGAGACGCTCGGCGGCGGGCGCGGCAAGCGGTCGAACGCGCTCGTGCACGAGTTTGTCGGCTCGCTCACGCCGGAGCGGATCGCCGAGCTCGCCGAGCGCCACGAGCTGGAGCCGCTGTGGGCCGAGCCGTGGGTCAAGCACGAGTACGCCGGCACCGACGACCACGCCGGCGTCTACCCGGGCACGAACTACATCGAGTTCGAGGCCGCCGATGCCTCGCCCGGGGCCGTCGTCGAGGGGCTGCGTCGCGGCGCGTTCGGCCAGGTCGGCTCGCCCGGGTGCGTCGCCAGCATGGGGGTGCAGATCCTGGGCGTCGGCTACAAGGTGGTCAAGCAGCGCTGGGGCGACCAGATCAACAAGAAAGTCTTCGTCTTTCTCGACCAGATCCTCGAGCAGCACAAGCGGACGAAGCTCACGCCGGTCGAGAAGCTCATCGAGGGGATCAAGACGGCCATCCTGCCCGGCGACGAGGCGGTCTTCCGCTCGCTCGCGATGACGATCCGCAAGCAGACGCGCAGCGACGAGCTGTTCCAGGCCGGCTTCCTGTCGCGCGACCTCTATGACGAGCAGGTCATCGAGCTGTGCTCGACGGTGTGGGACACGCTGCTCGTCTCGGTGCTCAAGAAGAAGTTCGACTGGCACTACCTGGTCACGCTCGGCGGGGCGGTGCTGGCGCCGTACGTGGTGTCGGCCAACGCGAAGAACAGCGAAGCGCGCCTGTGCCAGGAGATCGAGGAGGCGCTCGACCTGCACCCCGAGCCGCGGGTGGCCTGGTTCGTCGATGGCTATTCGCACGTCGACGGCGTGAGCCGGGCCGTGCGCCTATTCCTCGACCGGTTCGAGCGGGCCGGCAAGCCGGTGAAGCTCGTCATCTGCGACCCGAACCCGTACCCGAGCAAGATGATCAAGCGGTTCGAGCCGATCTACTCGAAGGAGCTCAAGGAATACCGCAACATCATACTGCACATCCCGTCGGCGCTCCAGGTGCTCCGCTACCTCGACACGGGCGGGTTCACGCACGTAGTCTGCTCGTCGCCGGGCCCGATGGGCTTCCTCGGGCTCGGGCTTGGCAAGCTGATGAAGCTGCCGGTCTGCGGCGTGCACCATACCGACTTTGTCCGGTTCGCGCTCGAGTTGACGGGTGACGCGGCACTCACCGACCTGATCCGCACGGGGGCCAGCGTCTACTACCGCTACATGTCGAAGGTGTTCGCGCGGTCGAACGCCTACCGCAAGGACCTGGCGCAGTTCGGCGTCGACGAGGAGCGCATCGACATCGTGCCGAGCTGGACGGACACCGAGCGCTACCACCCCAACAAGCGCAAGGCCGGCTTCTACGGCAGCGAGGCCGGCCTGACGCTGCTGTCGGTGGGCCGGATCTCCGAGGAGAAAAACCTGCGGTTCCTGCTCAAACTCTATGGGCGGCTCGCGCGCAAGCTGCGCGGGCTGCGTCTCGCGTTCGTCGGCGACGGTCCGCTCAAGCCGGCGCTCGAGCGCGAGGCGCGCGGCCTGCCCGGCGTGCGGTTCACGGGCGAGCTGCACGGCGAGGAGCTGGCGACCGCGTACGCGTCGGCCGACGTGCTCGTGTTCCCGGCGCGCTACGAGACGTTCGGCAACGTCGTGCTCGAGGCGCAGGCCTCGGGCGTGCCGGCCATCGTGGCCAACACGGGCGGGCCGAAGGAGATTATCGTGCCCGGCACGACGGGGCTCGTGTGCAACCCCGACTTCCCGGGCGAGTTCGAGGACGCGATCGAACGGCTCACCAACGACCGCGACCTGCTTGAGCAAATGCGCACCGCCTCGCGCGAGAACGCCGTGACGCGCTTCGACGCCGACACGATCGTCGAGAAGTTCTTCAGCTCCATCGTCAGCACGCGCGCCGTCTCGCTCGCCGCCCCCGTCATTTCCCGCCTCTCGGCCGTCTCGTAGGCAGCCACAGATCACACAGATCAAGCACTGATTCTTCCTCTGCGAGCTCTGCGTCTCTGCGAGATATTCTCTTTCCTCTCGCAGAGGTGCAGAGCCCGCAGAGTGGGAGCAAACGTGATATTATTGAGACAGATAGGTATTCCGGACGTGAGGTGTTCACCATGAAGCGGGTGAGTCCATACAAGATTGTCCTCGAGCGCGAGGGCGACATGAACGTCGACGCCGAGGTGTACGTCGCCGAGGGGATGGAGGTCGAGCACGAGGCGCTCGCCCAGCTCCGCAACTCGGCGATGCTGCCGACGGTGGTGAAGGCGATCGCCATGCCCGACATCCACGTCGGCTACGGCGTGCCGATCGGCGCGGTCGTCGCCACGACGGGCATCGTGAGCCCGGCGGCCGTCGGCTACGACATCAACTGCGGCATGCGCATCGTCATGACGCCGCTGGACGTCGGCGACGCCGATCCGGTCGAGATGGCGAACACGATCCGGCGCGACGTCCCGCTCGGCGAGGGCAAGACGAACGTCCGCATGCACGAGGACGACTTCCGCATGGTCCTCGACTACGGCGTCGAGGGGCTTAAGGACGTCAAGCACAAGACCGGCCGCGTCTGGGACGTGCGCGACGAGGCCGAGGAGCGCGACGACATCGAACGCATCCAGGAGCGCGGCTCGCTGTTGGGCGACTCGGTCCACGTGTCGCACCGGGCCATCGAGCGCGGCATGAACCAGCTCGCCACGCTCGGCGGCGGCAACCACTTCATCGAGGTGCAGGTCGTCGAGAGCGTCTTCGACGTCGAGACGGCCAAGGCGTTCGGCCTGCGCGCGAACCAGATCGTCGTCATGATCCACACCGGCTCACGCGGCTTCGGCCACCAGGTCGCCGACGACTACATGAAGCTGGCGAAGTCACGCACGCTCGAGCGCGCGCCGAACCGCGACCTGTGCTTCCTCGACGCCGACACCGAGGAGGCCGAGCACTACGTCGGCGCGATGAACTGCGCGGCGAACTTCGGGTTCGCCAATCGGCAGCTCATGACGGTGCTGGTGCGGCACAACCTCCGGAAGCTGTACGGCGAGCGGATGGCGCTGCCCATCGTCTACGACGTGCCGCACAACATCGTCAAAGCCGAGGAACATAACGGCCGCAGGCTGTGGGTCCACCGCAAAGGCGCGACGCGTGCGTTCCCGAAATCGCGCATGCAAGGCACGCGCTACGCCGACGTGGGCCAGCCGGTGCTGATCCCCGGCTCGATGGGCACGGCGAGCTACGTGCTCGTGGGGACCGAGGAGTCGAAGGTCACGCTGCACAGCGTCAACCACGGCGCGGGCCGCGTGATGAGCCGCACGGCGGCCGCCGGCAAGTACGGTAAGAAGGGCAAGGTGATCCGCGAGGCGGCGATCAGCGACCGCGACTTCGAACGCGCCATGCACGGCATCTACCTCATCTGCGAGAACAAGCGCTTCATCAAGGAGGAGGCGCCGCAGGCGTACAAGAACATCGACGAGGTGATCCGCACCGTCGCCGACGCCGGCCTCGCCCGCATCGTCGCCCGCCTCCGCCCGCTCGCCGTGCTGAAGGGGTAGGAATCAGCCACAGATCTGCACGGATTCCGCAGATTGGCGAGCGACGACGGTCGAGGAGCTGACATCAAGAGCCTGTTTGAACAGGCTTGTCCTCTACAGGCCGGTTCTTCAGGGCTGGTCAGCCTGCCGACGCGGCAGCGATGTAGGGCGGGGCCTCCCGGCCCCGCCGAAGCGTCGGAGGCGCGTCACCGCAGAGCTGATTTTCCTATCCGCCGCTTGGCGGCTTCCGCCTTCGCCAGGCTGGGGCGGACCTGCGGCGGAGCCAGGGGGCCCCGCCCTACATCGCCCCGTCAGTCCATTTCGTTGATACCCACGAACGCCCTGGAGCCGGTGCTGGGCGAAGTCTTGGCAACGAGCAGGCAGTAGCAGGCTGGTCTCGTGTCGGCCGTGTCTTGGACGCGAGGCTATCTATTTCCCTCGGTCCTTGCTTCGGCCGGTGGCTCTTCGTCTGGCGTTGGTGGCGGCGCGGTGGGGTTGCGGAGCCAGGCGGCGATGGTGTCGGTGGCGGCGGTGTGGACGTGGTGGGTGTCTGGGTCGACGAGGAAGTGCCTCGCGCTGTCCTGGAGGCGGATGGTGATGTGGCCGGTCGCTTCGAGCTCGGCGCGCGCGCGGAGCAGGTCCTCGGCGACGACATACGGGTCGAGGTTGCCCTGCACGATGAGGATCGGCAGCTCGAGCCGTTTGATCCGGTCGAGGTTACCCGCGTACAGGTCGATCGCGTGGCGCCAGAACTTCTCGTGGAACCCATCGAGGACGACGCTTCTCTGTCTGTCCTCTTGTTCGAGCAGCTTGAACGCGGCCGTGTAGATGTCTAGGTGTTGCTGCAGCGCGGCGCGCTCGGGCTGCCTCTGGGGCGCGACCTCCGGGTGGGCTCGGACGTGGAGGTCGATCTGGCGGATCTGGAGCCGGTGCGACCGGATGAGCAACTCGTCGTAGGCCATCAGCGGCGGCGCGATCAGCACGAGGCCGCGCACGCCGAGCTCCGGGTTCGCCTCGACGAGGGCCGGCACGATGACGGCGCCCTCGCCGTGGCCGATGAAGCAGACCCGCTCGGGATCGACGCCTTTGGTGGTGCGCAGCAACTCGAGCGCGGCGAGCGCGTCCGGGTAAAGCTCCGCGAGCGTGAACGCCACGCGGTCGAGTGTCTCGCCGTAGGGCGGGATGAGACGCTTGTCGTAGCGGACCGTGGCGATGCCGCGCTCGGCGAGCTGGTCGGCCAGCTCCCTGTAGGCCGCGAACATGATGCCCTGCTCGATGAGACGGCCGTCGCGCCCCAGCGGCCCGAAGGTGTGGACGATCACGGCGCCGGGCACGAGCTCGTCGGCCTGCCGGGCCGGCACGGTGACGACGGCTTTGAGCTTGAGTTCGCCGCTTGTGACGACGGTCTCGTGCTCGAGGCGGCCGATCATGCCGTGCTCAACGCGGCCCGTTGTGCCGCTCTCTTGCTCGGTATCGGTCTCGCGCGGCTCGCGCTCGCAGCACGAGGTGAGCGCGCACGCGGTGAGCAGGCACACGGCGATCATGAGGTGCAGGGCTGCGTTGCGTTTCATTCCAACTCCTTCGGGGCGTGGTTCCGCGTGCTCACAGTTGGCCATGGAGGCGTAGCATACGGTTTTGTCCGCGGCAGTTCAAACGGCGTTCACCGCTCGCCGAAAAGGGTGGACCGCGTGCCGCGTTGCGCCTAGGCTACCAGTCCCGCAAGGAGCTCGGCGCAGCACGATGACAACTGGACCAACGACATACGATGAGATCGCCCGAGCGGTTCGCGCGCTGAAGCAGAAACGCAACGCGCTCATCGTGGCGCACAACTACCAGCCGCCGGAGATCTACGATCTGGCCGATTTCCTGGGCGACTCGCTCGAGTTGGCGCGCACGTCGGCGGCCGCCGAGCAAGACGTCATCTGCTTTTGCGGCGTGCAATTCATGGCCGAGTCGGCCAAGATCCTCAGCCCGCAGAAGACCGTGCTGCTGCCCGAGCCCGAGGCGGGCTGCTCGCTGGCCGACTACGCCACCGCCGAGGCGGTGCGGGCCAAGAAGGCCGAGTACCCGGACGCGGCCGTCGTCACGTACGTGAACAGCTCGGCGGCGGTGAAGGCCGAGTCCGACATCTGCTGCACGTCGGCCAACGCGGTCAAGGTGGTCAACTCGCTGCCGCACGATCAGGTTCTGTTCGTGCCCGACGGCAACCTCGGCCGCTACGTCCAGACGAAGACGGACAAGCAGGTCATCCCGTGGGACGGCAACTGCTACGTCCACGATTTCGTGACGACGGACCTGCTCGCGGCCACCAAGGCCGAGTATCCGGACGCCAAGGTGATGGTCCACCCCGAGTGCCGGCTCGACGTGATCGAGATGGGCGACTACACGTGCAGCACGGGCCAGATGCTCGAGGTGTCGAAGCGGGAGCCGTACGACGAGTGGATCGTCGTGACCGATCCGGGCATGTGCGAGCGGCTCCGGCGCGAGCTGCCGGCCAAGAAGTTCTGGGCCGTGCCGACGATGACGCCGTGCTACACGATGAATATCACGACGCCCGCCAAGGTGCGCGACGCGCTCGTCTCGCTCGAGCCGGCGATCGAGGTGCCCGAGCCGATCCGCGAGCGGGCCGAACGCGCACTGCGCAGGATGATCGAGCTGTGACCGCACGTGCGAGCAAGCACCAGCTTGAGCGCCTCGTGCGCCGGGCGCTCGCCGAGGACGTGGGCACGGGCGACGTGACGACCCAGTCGATCGTGCCGCCCAGCGCGCGCGGCTGCGGGAGGCTCGTGGCGCGCGAGGCGGGCGTGATCGCCGGCCTCGCCGCGGCTCGGGCGACGTGGCGCGCGCTCTCACCGAAGATCAGGTTCTCACCCAAAGCCTGCGACGGCGCACGGGTTCGGCCCGGGCAGACGATTGCCGAGGTGCGCGGCCCGCTTCGGGCGATCCTGACCGGCGAGCGCGTCGCCCTCAACTTCCTCCAGCGGCTCTCGGGCATCGCCACGCTGACGGGCGCGTACGTCGAGCGCGCGAAGCGCGCGACGATCCTCGACACGCGCAAGACGACGCCCGGCCTGCGCGCGCTCGAAAAGGCGGCCGTCCGCGCCGGCGGAGGCGTGAATCACCGGTTCGCACTCGACGAGCTTGTCCTCATCAAGGACAACCACATCGCTGCGGCCGGTTCGATCACGGCAGCGGTTGCGCGTGCACGGGCACGCGCGCGGTCGCGGAAGCGGCACGCTCGTCGCCGGATCGAGGTCGAGGCGCGCACGCTGGCCGAGGTGCGCGAGGCGGCCGCGCTCAAGGTGGACATCATTATGCTCGACAACATGCCGGCGGCCCCAATGCGACGTGCCGTCGAGATCGTCCGTGCGGCGAGCCCACGGACGACGATCGAAGCGTCGGGCCGGATGACGCTTGCGCGCGTTGCGCGGGTGGCGCGGGCGGGCGTCGACTGGATCAGCGTCGGCGCGCTCACGCATTCGGCGCCGGCATTGGACATCGCGCTCGAGCTCGAGGGGGAGACTTCGTGAAGACCGATTTCCTCGTCATCGGCAGCGGGATCGCGGGGCTCAACTTCGCTCTGCTCGCGGCGCAGCACGGCCGCGTCGTGCTCGTGACCAAGAAGGAGATCATGGAGTCGAACACGAACCAGGCGCAGGGCGGGATCG
>CAZCQN010000145.1:0-8154 GCA_964500825.1 uncultured Verrucomicrobiota bacterium
ACCGGCTGCTTGCGCGGCTCGATGCCCGGCACGTCGGCGCCGATCGTCCCCTCGAGCACGAGGGCTACCGCCGGCTCGATCGCGAACGCCGCGGTCCGAGCGCCGCGCCCCCCGATTTCCTCGCCCGTCGTGAACGTGGCCGCCACCGTCAGCTTGGGCCGCTCGGCCGCGATTCGCTCGAGCACGCGGATCGCAACAGCGCACCCGGCCCGGTTGTCGAGCGCCTTGGCCGTCACCGTGTCGCCCGCGAGCTGCTCGAACGGATGGACCACCACCGCCGGATCGCCCACCCGCACGCCGAGCTCGGCGACCTGCTCGCGGCTCGTGGCGCCGACGTCGATGAACATCTCCTCGACCTTGATAACGCGCTCGCGCTCCTCGCGCTTCTGCACGTGCGGCGGCGCCACGCCGACCACCCCCGGCACCATGCGCCCCTCGCGCGTGCGGATCGCCACGCGCTGAGCGAGCAGGATGCGGTCGTCCCACCCGCCGAGCGTCGCGAAGCGCACGAACCCCTGCTCATCGACGTAGTTGACGATCAGGCCAATCTCGTCCAGGTGGGCGTCGAGCATCAGGACCCGGTCCGTGGCGCCCCGTACGACGGCCACGAGCGTGCCGAGCGCGTCCTCGCGCACCTCGTCGGCCACCGGCTCGACGAGCGACCGGACCACCGCGCGCGCATCGTCCTCGAATCCAGGCGGTCCAAACGCGTCCGTCAGGACGCGCACAAGTTCCAGCGTCTCCACTCGCTCCTCCTCAGGGTGAAGGCACCCTTTCTACCCCCACATCGGCCTCCTCGGCAACCCCTTTTCCCCGGGCCGCTTCGGGCCGCCTCCCAAACAAGAAGCCGGGCCGGGAGCACGTCGCCCCCGGCCCGGCCTGTCTCTCACACTGCAGGCGGCAGCGCGTCACGCCACCGTCGCACGCTTACCACTCATTCGGCGGGTGGGCGTACCAGGTCGCCTCAAGCCAGTAGTCCTCGGGACCGTACGGGGGCGGCATCCCCTTGCGCGTGAACTTGATCGCCGAGCCGCACGGGAGCGCCGGGTCAACCGCCACGCCCGGATTCATCAAGTTGTACCAGTACTCGCCGCCCGAGTCGTAGCCGTAGGTGCTCCACAACCCCGAGCCGTGCGGGCGCAACTCCACTCTGTTGTCGTCCGTCCAGTCGCTCACCGACTGGCGCAGGCCGCACGTCTCGAGCGTCATCGGCCTCGGCATGCTGTAGCCGAGCCAGCGGTCCTCCGATGTCCAGCTCGGCTTGCTCACGTCGATCGACAGCGCCCCATCGGGCACGTACCCGGTCAGACGCAACGGCAGCGTCTCCTCCACCCCGCCGCCGCACGACAGGTAGTAGCCCCTGCCCGGCTCGATCTCGAACGCGGAACCCCACAACACCGACCAGGTCTGCGTGCCCTGGTCGTACTGCATCTGTTGCTGCAGGCCCGTGTCGGGCACGAGCCGCGTGACGATCGGCCCGCTGCGGTCGATCTGCGTCGAGAGCACGTCCTGCACGCTCGCATGGTCGGCGTCCGGCACCAGCGCCGTCGAGATGAAGAAGTCCCACATCGTCCACTGGATCGCCAAGTCGAGCTCGAAGACCCCCGCCGTCTGACGGCTCGTGTTCCCGCCGCTAATGCGCGCGACCCGGTAGAACCGGAACGCGGCCGTCAACGGGTTCACCGTAAGATCGTCAACGAACATGTCGTCATCCGCCGCGCCCGTGAGCGTATCAGCCGGCAACGAGGTCCATATCAAGTCGTCCGCGTACTGGTCCGCGTCCACTCGCTCCAGCTTGTAGCCCACGCCGAGCTCCGAGGCGAATACGATCACAACCGACTCGACCGTCTCATCCCAAGAGACATCCTTGATATCGTCCGGCGCATCGTGCAGCTTCAGCACGAAGACGTCGAGGTCGCCGCCGTTGTAGGTCGTGTCGTATGCACCCGCCGTCCTCGGGAAACCAATGGACTTGGTGTCCCCCGTTACGTAGGCATTGCCATCGCCGTCCACGGCGATGCCCGAGCCGCCGTCGTCCTCGCTCCCACCGAGAAACGTCGAGTAAACCAGGCCGAGGGAGTAGAGCTTCACCACGAAGGCATCGGAGTCGCCGCCCTTGTAGGACGTGTCGTATGCGTCCGGCGTCGTTGGGAAATCGGCGGACCTGGTGGTGCCCGTGATGTACGCCGTGGCCGAGGCGTCCATAGCGATGCCATCGCCGAAGTCGTTTCCGTTCCCGCCAAGGAACGTCGAGTACCAGAGGACGCTACCGTCGGCCTTGAGCCTCGTCGCGAAGACATCGGTTCCGCCGTTGTGCGACGTGTCGTATGCGCCCGCCGTCGTCGGGAAATCGCTGGATGCGGTGTACCCCGTCACGTACGCCTGGCCCGCGGAGCGGTGCACAGCGATGGCAGAGACGCGGTCGAGGCTGCTGCCGGCGGGGTTGAGCTTCGTCACGAAGACATCGCTGCCGCCGTTATGCGACGTGTCGTATGCGCCCGCCGTCGTCGGGAAATCGGTGGATGTGGTGTCCCCTGTTACGTACGCGTTGCGAATGATGTCAACGGCGATGCCA
Source organism: uncultured Verrucomicrobiota bacterium (assembly GCA_964500825.1). Classification (GTDB taxonomy): domain Bacteria; phylum Auribacterota; class JABMQX01; order JAFGEW01; family JAFGEW01; genus CAYUZG01. The sequence goes on from CAZCQN010000145.1 coordinate 2,576, forward strand.
TAGCCGGTGTCGGCACCGCTGCCGCCGAGGAAGGTCGAGTAGACGAGGCCGCTGCCGGCGATGTTGAGCTTTGTCACGAAGACCTCGGCGAGGTCGTTGTAGGACGTGTCGTATGCGCCCGTCGTCGTCGGGAAATCATTGGACAGGGTCTGCCCCGTCACGTACGCCTGTCCGTAGCCGTCAAGAGCAATGCCATGGCCGTGGTCGTAACCGCTCCTGCCGACGAAGGTCGAGTAGACAAGGTCGCTCCCGGCCGCGTTGAGCTTCGTCACGAAGACATCCATGACACCGCCGAGAGACGAGTCGTATGCGCCCGGCGTCGTCGGGAAATAGGGCGACTCGGTGGTCCCCACTACGTAGGCGTTACCCGAGCTGTCCACGGCGATGTCCTGGCCGTAGTCCGAACCGTAACTTCCCAGGAAGGTCGAGTAGACGAGGCCGCTGCCGGCGGCGTTAAGCTTCGTCACGAACACGTCCTGGCCGCCGTTGTGGGACGTGTCGTATGCCCCCGCGGTCGTCGGGAAATCCGAGGACGACGAGGTGTTCCCCGTGACGTAGGCGTTACCGTCACCGTCCACGGCGATGCCGTTGCCGACGTCGTGATCGCTCCCGCCGAGGAACGTCGAGTAGACCAGGCCCGGGTCTATGATGAGCGGATGCGAAGTGTCGAAAGCGCCGAGCCGATACCGGACCGTATCGGCGCCGATGACCTCGAACGCGCCCTCTACCTCGACGCGCGTCCCGCCCACGTCCTGATAGATACACGGGGCCTTCTCGGTAACCGGCCCCAGGGCCGTCTCGACCACCAGCTCGCCGGCAGCATTGACCCGCAGCTGGTCGTGCCCCTTGTACCGCAGGCGGATCACACCGGGGTCGGCGCCGGGCCCGACGACGACGTCGTACTTCAGCCCACACCCCGGCTCGCCGCGATAGACGAGGTCAATGCCGGGCCACAGGTCGCGGTAGACGATTTCGCCGTAGGTTGGGATGTCCCTCAGCCACTTCGAGGCATCATTGCCATTGAGGACGTTGACCTTGCCCGGCAGCTGCTTGCAGCCCTCAACGAGGGCGCTAGGCTTCGCGCCGACGAAGCTCACGCGCAGCACCAACGCCTTGCCCGGCTTCTCATTGCGTGGCCATCTGCCCTCGGAGGTGAGCCCCCCATCTCGCCGGCCCGCCGAGGTGCGAAGCGCAACGGGTTTCTCGCCGCCATCCTGTTGTCTTCCGACTTCGACGAAGTGAAAGACCACCTCGCCGGGAGTGAAGTATACAGTCGCGCGCGGGCTGCGGGCCTGGAAGCGCACTCGGTCGTCGAGTTGTCCCTTGTTCTCCACGAAGGACAACGGCAACTTCGGGCCCAGCTTGGACACGTGCGAGAGGCCTGCTCCCTCACTCGCGCGGACCGGCAAGTCGCCCGTCTCGGCCCGGTCGCTATCGCGCAGCTGCGCGAGCGCGCTGCCGGCAAGAAAGAGAACCACGAAACAAAGCACCCCGTGTGTGGCAGCTCTCATTGGTCTTCCTCCTCCTCGTGGTGCGGTGTGATGTGCGCTTTCGGGGCGTCTGGCGGTGTGGCGGGCAATTGGTGAGAATCCCCCAGAATCAACATGGTGCTCAGAATCAGGGGCGCTCCCCAGTATGTGTAGAATAGCAGGGGAGTTTGCGCAGGTCAAGCGCAACTTGTTCACTTACACGTTTTTTTATCCTTTCTGGCGTCTTCAATAACGGCCAGGCCGAGCGCGGAGCCGGCCAAACATCTCGTTGCCGGGTGCGCCGACGGCTGGTACGATCTCGCCCGCACCTAGACGACGAGGAGAATGCGCCGATGGCTAATACGCGGTTGAGGCGGCTGGCGGAGGTCGATCCGGAGGTTTCTGGGGCGATCGAGGCGGAGGTCCGGCGGCAGGAGGAGGGGCTCGAGCTGATTGCCTCGGAGAACTTCGTGAGCCGGGCCGTGATGGAAGCGGTCGGCTCGGTGATGACGAACAAGTACGCCGAGGGCTACCCGCGCAAGCGCTGGTACGGCGGCTGCGTCAACATGGACACGGTCGAGGACCTCGCGCGTGAGCGGGTCAAGGCGCTGTTCCCCGGCGCCGAGCACGCGAACGTCCAGCCGCACTCGGGCACGCAGGCCAACATCGCCGCCTACATGGCGCTCATGGAGCCGGGCGACGCGCTGATGGCGATGAACCTGGCCCACGGCGGCCACCTGTCGCACGGCCACGAGCTGAACTTCAGCGGCAAGACGTACCGGATCGTCCCGTACGGCGTCAGCCACGAAACCGAGCGGATCGACTACGACGAGCTCGACGCGATCGCCCAGGAGCACAAGCCGAAGGTCTTGCTGGCCGGCGCGAGCGCGTACCCGTTCATTTTCGACTTCGCCCGGATGCGCGAGATCGCCGACACAGTGGGCGCGTACTTCATGGTCGATATGGCCCACTTCGCCGGCCTGGTCGCGGGCGGCGTGCATCCGTCGCCGGTGTCGTATGCCGACGTGGTCACCACGACGACGCACAAGACGCTACGCGGCACGCGCGGCGGCCTGATCCTGTGCAAGGAGCCGTTTGCCAAGCAGATCGACATGCTCGTCTTCCCCGGCAACCAGGGCGGCCCGTTCATGCATTCGATCGCGGCCAAGGCGGTCGGCTTCAAGGAGGCGCTCGCGCCCGAGTTCAAGACGTACCAGCGCCAGATCGCGGCGAACGCGAAGGCGCTGGCGGCCGCGCTGGCCAACGGCGGTCTGCGCATCGTCGGCGGCGGCACGGAGACGCACCTGATGCTCGCCGACGTCACCGTCCTCGACACGACGGGCAAGGACGCGTCGAAGGCGCTCGACAAGGCCGGGATCACGGTCAACAAGAACCTGATCCCGTTCGACACCAACAGCCCGTTCGTCGCGAGCGGCATACGGCTCGGCACCCCGGCGGTGACGACGCGCGGGATGAAAGAGCCCGAGATGGCCGTGATCGCCGAGCTCATCGTCGAAGCGCTCAAGAACCGCGAAGACGACGCCGCGCTCGAGCGCGTCAAGGCGCGCGTCCTCGACCTGACGGCGAAGTTCCCGCTCTACCGCGACGGGGGGTGATCAGCGGGAACAAGAGGACACGCCACAGATTTCACAGATGGACACAGATCAGGAGGGCGAGGGATCAGCATCCACTGTGCTGGAGAAGCGTAAACGTGCCCCTGTGAGCCGGTCCTACTCGCCAGGGTCGGTCCCCGGCCGCTCGATCCACTCGGCGATCACCAGCTCGCGCTCACCGACGAAGGAGCCGGGGCCGCCCATCGGGCCGCCGCCAAACATGCCCGGGCGATCCTGCCTTTGACCTCGCTGATCGGACTCGGGTCGGGAGAAGTCTCCGGACGGGCCGTCTCCCGGCGGACCTGCGAGACCCGGTCCGCCGAACGGCGGCATGCCCGGCCCCATGCGGCCGCGCTCGGTCATCGGCGGGGACTGAGGAAGCTCGACGCGGGCCAGGATCCTGAACGAGCCCTCCGTGAACGTCGCCTGTTCGATCTGCGCCAATTCGTCCTCCGACCCCACGAAGTAGACGCGTCGCTCGCCGGCCCATTCGTCGAGGTCAGCGGCGATCCGCTCGCGCCGCTCGCTCGGGCTGAGGCCCGCGTATCTGTCGGCTCGGTGCCGGGCGGCGTGGGGGCCGACCGGCTGCGGGACATCCTGGTCCTGGTCGCGACGTGGCGGCATAGAGCGCACCTCGGCGCTCGTCGACTGCAGGGCCATGGCGTCAACCAGCCGCCAGCGGCGTACGAAGTCGAGGTGCTGCAGGAGGTCGGCGTTGGCGATGACGAGGTCGCCCGGCTCGACGTGCTTCTCGAGTGCGTCGGTTGCCGTTGCCAGCACCTGCTTGCGCTGAAGCAACTGCTGAGCTTCGGCACCGATGTGCAAGGCGCCCCACGCGAACTGGAGCACGAGGGCAGTCACGATGACGAGCCAGCGCGCGAGCGCCGGCGCGCGCTCGTTCACGCGTGCCAGCAGCCACGTGCCGGCCAGCGCGTAGCACGCAAACGTGGGGACGAGGAACCGCATCGCGAGACCGTCGCCCGCGTTGCTCCAGTAGTAGGCCATATAGAGCAGCGTGATCGGCACGATGAGCAGCGCGAGCAGCACGCCGACGCGCCGCCACTGCCGAATGCCGCACATCATGGCGATCCCCAGCATGCCCAGCGGGAAGAACAAGCCGATACCGGAGGCATGAAGCCCGCGGACGTAGCCGACGAGGTGGCCCGTGAAGTACGACCAGCCGAAGGCCGTCTGCTCGTTCGTGAGCATGTAGGCCGTCCGCCAGAACGCGCCGAACGCGACCTGGTTGCGCACGAGCAGCAGCCCGAGCGGGATGGCGACGCCGGCGACGCCGACAAGGGCGTGGAGCCAAATGCGCCGACGCTCAGGGCGGTGCAGGAGGATGAACACACCGACGCCGAGCACGAAAAGCGCCTCCGGATACCGAATGGCCGGGATGCACCCGAGCAGCAGCCCGGCGACGAAGACCTGCCACAGCCGTCCCCGCTCCGACCACAGGGCAATGAAATACACGCTCCACACAAGACAGCACGCCGCCGCCATGTGCGCAAAGCACCAGATCGCTTGCTGGTTGAAGACGGGGTTCATCGCCATAACCACGACGGGAAGAAGAGCCCACCACGCCCCGAGCAGGCGCCGACCCACCAGATACAGCCCCAAGAGCGACAGCATCGCGAGGACCGGGTTGACCAGGACGCTCGCCTTGTACCCGAGTGTCGAGTACACGAGCGCCACGGGCAATGAGATCCCCGGCGGGTACTGGCTGAAGCAGCGGCCCGATTCGGTCTGCACCCAGTGCTCGCCGACGTACTGCAGTGGCGACTCCGGCACAAACCACGTCCGCCCCGTCTGCGCTAACAGACTCGCCTGCGCCCAGTAGCCGTTCGCGTCGGGCGTGGCGATCGCCGGGGCGAACTGCGTCATGAGGAACCCGAAGTGCGCCACCAGGACCACGGCAAGCAGCGCATACGGCAGGCGCCAGCGGCCCGGCCTAGGCCGGCTCCGTGGGGCAGTGGCTTCAGTCTCGCACCCAGCGACCATACCCTCGCACCCTCATCGTGTGTCCCGTCGTGCGTGGCGGCACTCGGACGCCGCTACCCTACTTCAACGCGGCGCGGGCAAAAAAGGCTTAGCGGGCGAAAACAGCGAAACAAACCGGCGCCGAGAGCGTACTAACATACAACGAGGAGCGGAGCTTCCCAGCTCTTCCCGACTACCGGGGACCGTGCTACAAGATAACCGCGCGCCCCGGAAGTCTCTGGGTGCATGCAGCGAACAGAGGGGCCTGTCTAAGTGGAGAGACGTTCTGCGGCGTTCCTGGCCGCTCTATTCCTTATCTTCCTGGCCGTGTCCGGCGCGATCGCGGCATGGCTGTTCTACGGCGTGGGGTACCTGTCGCCGGAAGCCGCTGTGCGCGCGGGGATCGCCCACGACCTGACGGACGGCAACGGCCGTGGGCGCGAGGCGGCGATCTGCTCCGTGTGGTGGGCGCCGCTGCCGACGGTGGCCCAGCTCGCGTTCGCGGGCATCCCGGGCG
>CAZCQN010000146.1:0-5214 GCA_964500825.1 uncultured Verrucomicrobiota bacterium
AAGCCGGACTTGGTGCGCCGCAGCCAAGCCATCGCGCCGCCGCAGCCGAGGACCTCGCCCATGTCGGCGCAGAGCGTGCGGATGTAGGTGCCCTTCGAGCAGTGGACGTGGAACGTCGCCTCGGGCAGCGAGAAGTCCTGGAAGTCAATCTCGTAGATGGTGACCGTCTTGGGTTCGCGCTCGACCTCGATGCCCTGCCGGTGCAGCTTGTAGAGGCGCTTGCCGCCGATCTTCTTGGCGGAGACCATCGGCGGGACCTGCTGGATCTCGCCGCGAAACCGCTCGAGCACGCGCGCGAACTCCTCGGTGGTCACGTTCACGTCGCGCTCCTCGAGCACGGTGCCGTCGAGGTCCTGGGTGTCGGTGATGACGCCGAGCCGCACGGTGGTCGTATACTCTTTGTCGTCGTCGACGAAGTAGCGGACGGCCTTGGTCGCCTTGCCGATGGCGAGCACGAGCACGCCGACGCCGAGCGGGTCGAGCGTGCCGAGGTGACCGATCTTGCGGATACCCAGAATGCGTCGCGCGCGGTCCACCACGTCGTGCGAGGTGATGCCGGCCGGCTTGTCGATGATGAGGAATCCGTTCACGCGCTCTGCTCGACCTCCTTCAGGGCGTGTGCGAGTGCTGTAACGATCGTGTGCTCGACCTGATCGAGGCTGCCGGCGACCGTACACGCGGAGGCGCTCGGGTGGCCGCCGCCGCCCAGCTCGGCGGCGATACGGCTCACGTCGAGCCGGGAGGTGTTCGACCGGAGGCCGACCCGGACGCTCTGGCCGTCGGGCTGCTCGCGCAGGATGGCGGCCGCCTCGACGCCGACGACGCTGCGCGGATACTGGATGAAGCGCCCGGTGTCTTCTATGACGGCTCCCGCCTCATCGAGCATCTGCAGGGAAACGCGCATCGTGGCGATGCGGTCGTTGTCGTGGAGCCGCAGCGTGCCGAGCGCGAGGCTGAGCAGTGTGTAACACCGGTGGGGAAAGGCGCCGAAAGCGTTCCGCCACACCTCGAACGGGTCGGCGCCGCGCTCGACGAGGGCGCCGGCAACTTGAAGCGCTCGTGCGGTCGTGTTGGCGAAGGCGAAGCCGCCGGTGTCGCTCAGGATCGAGGTGTAGAGGCACGTGGCAACGTCGGTCGACAGCTCGACGCCCCACTCGGTGAAGAGCTCGAAGAGCATCTCGCCGACCGACGAGGCGCGGGCATCGACCCAGTTGAGCGTGCCGAAGCGCTCGTTTCCTTTGTGGTGGTCGATGTTGAGAAGCACCGGGAAATCGACCGGCCGGAACGGCGGCGCCGGACCAAAGCGGCCGACGCCGGCGGTGTCGAGCGCGACGGCGACGTCGAATGAGGCGCTTGCCGGGTAGTCGGTCGAGATCTCGTCGACGCCCGGCAGGAAGGTGAGCTGCTCGGGTATCGGCGACGGCGACCAGAGCTGGACGCGTTTGCCGCGCGCGCGCAAGACGGCGCCGAGCGCAAGCTGCGAGCCGGCGCTGTCGGCGTCGGGGTCCTCGTGTGCGAGGAGGACGAACCGCTCCCCGCGCTCGAGCGCGGCGATCAGCTCGGCGTGGGAGACATCGTCATGGCCTTGCTGTGCGGGCGGTGTGGTCATTGGTCCGGCTCGTCGTGTTTTTCCGATGGCTCTTGCGGCGCGTCGTTGTTCAAGTTCTCGTCGTGCGCCTGCTCGTCGTGAACCTCGTCGAGCAGCTCTTCGACCCGATAGACGGCGTCGAGGCTGCGGTCGAGCTTGAACTGGATCTGCGGCATCGTGCGGATCGTGATGCGCCGGCTCAGCAGGTGCTGGATGAAGCCGGCGGCCTTGTTGAGCTCGGCCACCGTGGTGCGGCGCTGCTGTTCGTCGCCCATGACGCTGACGCGGATCGTGGCGTGCTTGAGGTCGGACGAGATCTCGGCGTGGGTGACGGTGGCGAACCCGATCCTGGGGTTGGCCAGATCGCGCTGAATGATATGGCCGATCTCCCGCTTGAACAGCTCGTTGACCTTGTGCATGCGAAGCGACGCCATCGGGCCAGGGGGTTCCTTTACGCGGTGCTCAGATGAACTCGAGCCGGTAGTCGACCAGCTCGAGCCCGCGCTCATTCTCAACGAGATTTACGATCTTGGAGAGCACTTGGTTCGAGAACTTCCGCTCGTTGCTGATATGGGCGACGCCGAGCGAGCCGTGCCGGCGGGCGTCGCCGCCGTCGATCTCGGCCACCGACACGTTGAACTTGTTACGTATCCGGTCGCGCAGGCTGCGCATGAGCATGCGCTTGTCCTTGAGGCTCTGGGCTCCCGGGACGCGCAGCTCGAGTTCGAGCAGGCCGACGATCATGGTCCAGCGTGGCTCACAGGGTCTGGGCCACCTTTTCGAGTTTGATGATCCGGACGGTGTCGCCGACCTCGACATCGCTCCAGCCCTCGAGGCGGATGCCGCACTCGTAGCCGGTCTGCACTTCGCGCACTTCGTCTTTGAAGCGGCGCAGCGAGCCGATGCTGCCCGACCACAGCACTTCGTCCTTGCGCCGCAGTTCGGCCTTGGCGTTGCGCTGCACGACGCCGTCGCGCACGTAGCAGCCGGCGATCATGCCGTAGCTGGACGATTCGAAGACCTGGCGCACTTCGGCTTGGCCGATGTCAACCTCGTGGATCTCGGGCTCGAGCAGGCCCTCCATCGCCTGGCGGACCTCGTCGATCGCCCTGTAGATGACCTCGAAGAAGAAAAGCGGCACGCCGTCGCGCTTGGCCGCTTCCTCGACCTCGGTGTCGGCCTTGACGCGGAACGCGATGATCGATGCGTCCGAGGCGGCCGCGAGCATCACGTCGGACATATTGACGTCGCCCACGTTGGAGTGGACAACCGACAGGCCGACCTTCTCGGTGCTGAGCGACTCGAGGTTCTTGGCCACGGCCTCGACCGAGCCCTGGACATCGGCCTTGATGATAACGTTGAGTTCCTTCTTCTCGGCGGCTGCCTGCAGGCTGAACAGCTCCTCGAGCGTGGTGGGCCGGGGCCGCTCGGCTGCGAGCTCGGATTTGCCGCCCTTGGCGGCTTCGGCCGCGCGCCGCGCCTGCTTCTCAGTTTTCATGACCCGGAACGACGCGCCGGCACTCGGCGCCCCATCGAGGCCGAGTATCTCGACCGGTATCGACGGCCCGGCCTCGTTGACAACCTTGCCGCGGTCGTCACGCAGGGCCTTGATCTTGCCGTGGTATTCACCGCTGACGACGCAGTCGTTCACCCGAAGCGTGCCCTTGCGGACAATGACCGAGGCAACGGGGCCGCGCCCGGGGTCGAGCTCCGACTCGATCACGACCCCCTCGGCGCGCCGCAACGGGTTCGCGCGCAGCTCGAGCATCTCGGCCTGGAGCAGGATCATCTCGAGGAGATGCTCGAGCCCGTCCTTGGTCACAGCAGAGACCTCGCACAGGATCGTCTCGCCGCCCCAGTCCTCGGGCATCAGCTCGCGTTCGGCGAGCTGGCGCCGGATGCGGTCCGGGTCGGCCGCAGGCAGATCGCACTTGTTGACCGCGACGAGGATCGGCACGCCGGCGCTCCTGGCATGGTTGATCGCCTCGATCGTCTGCGGCATCACGCCGTCGTCGGCCGCCACGACCAGGACGACGAGGTCGGTCGCGTTAGCCCCGCGCTGGCGCATGGCCGTGAATGCTTCGTGACCGGGCGTATCGATCAACGTGATGATCTGGTTGTTGAAGACGATCTTCGAGGCGCCGATGTGCTGGGTGATGCCGCCGGACTCGCCGGCGACGACCTGCGTGTCGCGGATCGCGTCGAGGATCGACGTCTTGCCGTGGTCGACGTGGCCCATGACGGTCACGACGGGCGGTCGCGGCTGGAGCTGTTCGGGCTCCGGCTCGGGTAGCGCGAGCTCGACCTCGATGCCGAGCTCGTTGCCCAGAATGAGGATCGCGTCCTCGTCGAGCTCCGCCTCGGGGAATGAGTCGACTGCGAGGTCGTCGAGAACGGGTCGCAGCATGTCGATGCTCTTGTGGAACATACGCGCGAGGCCGGCCACGGTCGGCAATTGCTCGATCTTGACGTGCGTGACGACCGGCTCGCGCTTCTTCAGCGGCGCCTCCGGTTTGGGTTTCTCGGCCACCGGGGCGGTGGGACGCCTCGGCCACGTCGGCCTCCGGCGAACCACTTTGCGGATGATTTTGCGGATGACCTTCTTCTTGACGGGCGCCTTGGCCGGTCCGGCCGGCTCCGCGCCGCCGAGCGCGGCCGCAAGCGACTCGAGCTGCTCCTTCGGCGCGACTGCCTTCGGGGGTGCGGCCTTGGGGGGCGGCGGTTTCTTCGGCCACTTGACGACAACGGCCTCGCCGTCGGGACCCAAGCCGTCTGCGCGCACCAGCGGCGGCTCGACGGCGGCCTCTGCGCCGGGCGCTTGCTCCTCGGGCGCGGCTTCGGGCGGCGCCTCGACGGGTGCCGCGACGGGGACTTCCTCGACAGGGAGTTCTTCGACGGCGACGGCGGGTTCTTCCGGCGGTTTCTTTTTCGTGATCTTCTTCGTGACGACGGCCTTCTTGGCCGGTTCTTTCTTCGTGACCTTCTTTATGACCGCCTTCTTCTTCGCGGCTTTCGTCTTGGGCGCCTTCTTGGCCGGCCTCTTCCTGATCTTGCTCTTTTTCGGCGTGCGGATGATGGTCGCGCCCACCGGGACGCCGGCGAGCTTCATGGCCACTTTGACGCTGAGCTCGTTGGCGAGCTTCTCGTCGAGGGGGGCCGTGGCGGACTTCAGCTCATGGCCCAGCTCGTGGGCGTGCTTGACGAACTCGGCAGGCGCAATGCCGAGGCTCTTGGCGACCGTTGTCGCTGTGCGTTTACTCAACGGCGTTTCCCTCTTCCTCGGGGATGGGGCTGGACGGTGCGTGCCGCGGCTCGTCGTCGGGTGAATGGCCAACGGCCGCCTCCTCGGGTGCCGCCGCATCCGGCCGCTTCTGTTCGGCTTCCACGCCTTCCGGGGCGACCTCTTCGCCTTCCGAGGCGGCGGCTTCGCCTTCCGAGGCGGCGGCTTCGCCTTCCGGGGCGACGGCCTCGCCTTCCGGGGCGACGGCCTCGCCTTCCGAGGCGGCGGCTTCGCCTTCCGGGGCAGCGTCTTCGCCTTCCGAGGCGGCGGCCTCGCCTTCCGAGGCGGCGGCTTCGCCTTCCGAGGCGGCGGCCTCGCCTTCCGAGGCGGCGGCTTCGCCTTCCGA